>JAYSTY010000001.1:0-52654 GCA_043719385.1 Blastocatellia bacterium
TGGTGTGATGCGTGTCGAAGCGTTTCGCACCATTCCTGTGCGATTGCGACACGGACATCGCATGCGCCGAGTTGGAATTTTCGGACTCGAACGTAACGCTGAGTTGTTTCGTCCTATAGACCTGAATTTTCAGCCCGTAGTAATTCCCTCCGATGGATTGGTGCTGGGCGCAAAACTCGCAGAAATTTTGGGTGTAAGAGCAGGCGATTCAGTTACGGTCGAGGTGTTGGAAGGGCAACGACCAGTGCGTGAAGAGCAGGTTGTTGCAACGGTGGACGACCTGATCGGATTGTCCGCTTATATGAATTTGTCAGCGATCAATCGAATGCTGCGCGAAGGCAATACCATCAACGGCGCATATCTGAAAGTTGATACGAAGGAGCTTCCCAAATTGTATTCCCTGCTGAAAGAAACTCCCTCGGTGAGCGGCGTTGGCATTCCTGCCGCAGCATTGGCAACGTTCAATGCAACACTTGCCCGCACATTGGGAACATCAACCGGCGTGCTGATTTTCTTCGCCTGCATCATCGCGTTCGGAGTTATCTACAACGGCGCACGAATTGCTTTATCAGAGCGGGGCAGAGAATTGGCAAGCTTGCGCGTGCTGGGTTTTACGCAGCGCGAAATTGCGGTGATGTTGTTAGGTGAACAGGCAATTTTGACATTGCTTGCCGTACCGCTGGGCTGGGCATTGGGCTACGGTTTGTCGTGGCTGATTACGATAGCGATTGATACGGAATTGATGCGCTTGCCGTTGGTGGTGAGCCAACAAACATATCTGCGCGCCTTTCTCATTGTGACCGCTGCTGCATTGCTTTCCGGGTTGTTGGTGCAGTGGCGGTTGCGCAATTTGGATTTGATCGAAGTACTGAAAACGCGGGAGTGAAAACGTGCCATGAAAAAACTGTGGTTGAAAATTGTCCTGTTAGTTGTCGCCCTCGGTATCGCAGGCTATGTCACGAGGATGATGTGGCAACCAACACCGATTCGCGTAGAGACTGCTATGGTGCAGACTGGCGCGTTGCAAGTGACAATTGATGCCGAAGGTAAAACCCGCGTGCATGATCGCTTTACTGTAGCGGCTCCGATTACCGGACAGCTTCGCCGCATCAATTTGCAGCGCGGCGATTTGATTCAACAAAATCAGGTACTCGCAAACATTACTCCGTTGCCAATGGCTCCGCTTGATCCGCGTCAATTAGCAGAAGTCAGGGCGCACGTTGCGACAGCCGAACAGTTAAAAAATGAAGCCGACACGATTGTCGAACACGCTCGTGCTGATTGCGAACAAACCAAACGCGAATATGAGCGCACCGAAAAGTTAGTCGAAAGCGGCGACATTCCGCGCCAGGAATTCGAACGCGCCCGCACGGCCAACCAAACCTGCCGCCAACAAATTGACGCAGCGCAATATAAAGCGCGTGCTGCTGCGTCTGAAGTGAATGTTGCGAAAGCCGCGCTGCTTGCGGTCGAACGCGCCGGACAAAGTAGTAATACGGCTGCCGTTAGTGTGCGCGCTCCGGCGCGTGGGCGCGTGACAAAATTACTGGAAGAAAGCGAACGCGTGGTGACGGCGGGTACTCCGCTGCTTGAACTCAGTAATCACGCGCTCGAAATCGTCATTGATGTGTTGTCGTCAGATGCCGTGAAAATTAAACCCGGCGCGAGTGTTTTCATTGATGGTTATGGCGGCGAACAGCCTTTACAGGCTCGTGTCCGGTTGATTGAACCAGCGGCATTCACTAAAGTTTCCGCGCTGGGCATTGAAGAACAACGCGTTAATGTGAGCGCCGATTTTGTTGGTGATTCCGGTTCGTTGGGAGATGGTTATCGCGTCGAAACGCGCATCGTAATTTGGCAAAACGAACAGGTGGTAAAAGTTCCCGCGAGTGCCTTATTTCGACATGGTGACAAATGGAATGTCTTTGTGGTTGAAAACGGCATCGCGCAACGACGGGAAGTTGAAATTGAGCATCGAACATCGCTGGAAGTGGAAATCCTGTGCGGATTGCAAACGCAAACAAAAGTTGTTCTGCACCCGTCGAATCAGCTTGCTAATGGCGTTCAGGTAGAATTAATCAAATAGAAAATCCGCACATTATTAATTTGTCTGTGGGATTGTATCGTGATCGGCTTCAATGATTGCTGTCGCAAGTTTGACCCGACTCAGCAGGATAAATCCGATGATGAAGAAGATGACGAGGGAGAGAATGGCGACGCGGTAATTGCCCGTGAATTGATACGCCAGCCCGAACAACAACGGCCCCAGCCAGCTTGTTCCTTTATCGCTAAGTTCATACAAACTGAAATATTGTGCGGCGTGTTGTTTGGGGATCATCTGCGAATAAATGGAACGGCTCAAGGCCTGACTTCCACCTAATACTAAAGCGATGACTGCGGCTAAAAGATAGAACTGAAATTCGCTTTGCAAAAAAGCGTAGAGATACACGAGTGTGCCAATCCAAATTATCAGGCTGAGCAGCACGGCGTTTTTTGCGCCGATTGCTTTGGCAATGTAGTTGAAAATAATGCTGCCGAAGAACGCGATAAATTGCACCATCAAAATAATGGTGGTCAGCGTTGCCATCGGCAATTTTAATTCTTCCTGCCCGAATTGTGACGAGAGTGTAATGACAGTTTGGATGCCGTCGTTGTACAGCAAATACGCGCCCAGAAACAGTAATGTCTGGGGATGATTTCGTGCCTCGCGGATCGTAGTACGCAGTTGCTTGAAGCCAATCGTCAAATATTGCTCGTTAGCAGACAGGTTGTTACTGGCTTTTCGATTCCGTAATGTCGTCATTGGAATCAGTGTAAAAATCGCCCACCAGACTCCCGCCGAAGCCAAACTGATGCGCACGGCTTGTTCAGTCGTCAGCCCTAATTTCGCCGCCTGAGAAACCAGCCAGAGGTTCAATCCTAACAACAGGCCACCGCCTAAATACCCCAACGCCCAGCCCAGCGAAGAAACGTGATCGCGTTCCTCTGGTGCGGCGATTTCCGGTAAAAATGCGTTGTAAAAAACTATCGAAGCGCCAAAGCTTAAATTGGCCAGCAGGAACAACGCACCGCCTAACAGGTAATGCGTACCCTGCAAAAAATACATGCCCATAGCTGCCAGCGCACCGACGTAAGCACACCCGCCCAGCATTTGTTTTTTCAGCCTGGAATAATCGGCAATCGCTCCGGCAATCGGCAGGAAAATTACCTGTAAGACAACGGCAAGTGAAACAAGGTAAGGAAAATAAGACCCGGCGCTGACTTTGATGCCCAGCGGATACACAAACCCGTGAGCATCCGCCGCCGCTCTCGTGATCGTCGTCAAATAAGGGCCGATGAAAACAGTTACGACGGAGGTATAGAACGCCGAATTTGCCCAATCATAAAAATACCAGCCAAGCTGTTCTCGCCGATTACTTTGTTGAGCCTGGCTCATCACCGGGATGGAGTTTGTGTGCATAGTTGCGTGCTTTTCTGAACGGTCGTGATTGACCTGAGCGCTCTCTTTTGCATTCAGAGCAAGCGTTATGCCGTGTTGGATGGGGAAGAATTGCCAAAGGTGACATTGGTTACTGCGAAAAATTCCCTGGTTCTATGTGTGAAACTACGCAGACAAAATCCTCACAGTATCTTCCCGCCTGATAAATACGCTGAAATAATAAATTTTACGCACGATTACTGCGGAACAGCTTTTGCACTTTCTCTGTCAAAGGAGGGATCAACCCATGAAAGTTTTATTAGCTGTAGATGGTTCAATTTATAGCGATGCTGCTGTCCAGGAAGTTGCCCGCCGCCCGTGGCCTGCCGGGACAGTCATCAAGGTGTTTTCTGTGGCAGAATTGCCCTATGTGGGGGCGATGGAACCCTGGGGATTGCCGAATGATTATTATGTAGAGTTGGACAAAGCCCAAAAGCAACAAGCGCAGGCAGCGATAGATAAAGCGCTTACTTCGCTCCGCGCCCAAAAAGATTTGGCAGTGGAAATCATGGCGGAGCAAAAGATGGGGCACGCACCCACGACAATTCTGGACGAAGCAGAGGCGTGGAAGGCTGATTTGATCGTCGTTGGCTCACACGGCTATCGTGGCTTCAAACGCTTTTTGCTCGGTTCCGTGGCGCAGGCAATTGCCTCGCACGCACATTGCTCGGTGGCAATTGTGCGCCAGCAGCAGGATAGTTAGGGGCGAACTGCCTGCCGCACACAGTGGGAGGACAATATGCAATTACTCATAAAAGTCATTTTGCCAATTCTCCTCGTGCTGATAGCTGCGATTGGTTGGGTGATTTATGCAACTGGCCATGAGGTGGTCAGTACAGTGAAAACCGTGAACCCGCAAGCGGGCAAAGGCCGCGCCTTAATTGTCTGGCATCCGGGGCAAAGCAATTTTCCTGAACGCGTGATGAATGCTTTCGCCGCAGGGTTGATGGCGAATGGCTGGCGTGTAGAAATGACTACCGCCAGTGTCCAGTCTCCGGCGGATATTAGTGGATATGGTTTACTGGTGCTCGGCAGCCCTGTTTATTGGTCTGCTCCGGCGCGTCCAATCAGTAATTACCTCAAACGGCTTGGTGATCTGCACGGCAAGCAGACGGTTATTCTTCTGATGGCTTCAGGAAATAGTGATGATGCAATGAATAAGATAAAAACAAGGACTGCGGAAGCACACGGACAAATTGCAGTCGCGCTGTCGTTGTATCGTTGGCGACCAAACCGCGAAAATGCGACAGGGGATAATGAAATGATTGCGGTCGAGATCGCACAGCAGGCCGCCAAAGAAATCAAGCCAATCGCAGATTAACGCAGGGAGTGGAGTCATGCCTGGCAATGTTCAGAAAAGCGCTGCCTCGGTAATTACCTGTTTGCGAGTGCTTGCTGCACCCTTATTTTTTTATGTGGTCAGACACGAAATGTTCGCTGCCTCAATTGTGCTTTGGGTGGTTGCCTGTACGACGGATGGGCTGGATGGATATGTTGCAAGGAAAACAGCGAGTGCTTCAAATTTCGGTGCATGGTTCGATGTCACAGCAGATTTCCTTTTTATCCTTACTGCTTTTGTCGCCTTTGTTCAGGCGGGTATTTATCCCTGGTGGCTGCTGCTCATCATCATTGGCATGTTTTGCCAGTTTCTGCTTACTTCCAAACGGCGGCGTCTGCTTTACGATCCGATTGGCAAATATTATGGAGCAATTTTGTTTGTGGCAATTGGGCTTACGTTATTGCTGAATGATTTTGGCGTTCATTATGCCGTGCTGACAGGGATCATCTTTCTCACGGGAGCTTCTGTTCTTAGTCGCTGGCTTTTTTATTTTGGCGCGCCACGCAATCACGCGTCAGTAAGTGGTTCTTCGCACAGGATTCCGCAAAGCAAAGGATAAAACGGAATCCAGCGTGAGTAATATTTCCCCCTCACCAGGAAAACATTCGCAACTGGTAGCAGAAAATTATGGTGCATAACGACTGGCGCTGGTTTTCTTACTTTCTCGTGGCAATCATCAAGGCGTCTGATTTTGATTTGGTCTGAAAATTGCAAGCATAATAGTTGTGCCGCAGTGTTGACGCTGGGCAAAATTATCGGGAGACAACGATGAAAATTCTCTTGGCAGTTGATGGTTCGCCGGGCAGTGATGTTGCTGTCGGAAAAGTGCCTGCTCGTCCCTGGCCGGCAGGAAGCAGCGTGAAAATTATCTCTGTCGTGGAATTATTGACGACTGTCACACCGGAAAATTTCTGGGTGCCGGATAGTTATTACCTCAAACTGGAACAGTCATTACAAGCTCAGGCTCGCAATGCCATCGAACGTGCAGAAGCGCAATTCCAGGCAGCGGAAAGTCCCCTCGAAATTACCACGGAAATCATTAACGGTGTGGCAAAAGAGGTCATCGTGGAAGAGGCAGATCGGTGGGGAGCCGATTTAATCGTCATTGGTTCGCACGGAAATCAGGGATTGAAAAGGTTCTGGTTCGGCTCAGTGGCCGATGCCGTTGCTTCGCACGCTCATTGTTCGGTCGAAATCGCCCGTACCTGACTAAGAATGGAACTATTTTTATGGCACGACCTACACATACCTTAAAACACGAACATCGCATTATTGAGCAGGCCTTGCGGGCGCTGGAAGGAATTTGTCTGCGCTTTGACCTGGGTGAACAAATCCCCGCCGAAGACTTGGTCCACGTATTGGATTTTATGCAAATTTATGCGGATCGTTTTCATCACGAAAAAGAAGAAATGTATTTATTTCCGGCGCTGGAAAAAAGTGGCATGCAGGTAGAAGGCGGTCCGCTCGGATTTCTCCAGCATGAACATCAAACCGAACGAAAATTGCTGATTGAATTAGGTGTCGCCATTACAGAATATCGTAATGGCGCAGACGATGCTAAAACAGAAATTATTACCAGTGCGCGCAATTACAGCCGCCATGTGCTTCACCACATGCGCCGCGAGGATACAATTTTATTTACCTTAGCCGAAGAAATTCTGGATGAGGAAACAAAGACCGCAGTTCATCAGGCGTTTATGCAAGCCGCGCAGGGCCTGGGTGAAAAATCAGTTGAACATTACGAACACGTGGCAGCAGAATTAGAAAAAATATGGACAGTGTGAGCGGAAGCAGGCAGGTGGTAGCGTTTACCGCATGCCTGCAACACGAAGTTCTTTTTTTATAAGTTCTCAATCACACGCTGCAATTTTTCATTGATGAGCGCCGCCTGCGTTTTCAATTTTGGATTGCCCACGACTGTCATCATTTTTGCGGCATCAATTGCGGCAACGACGGATTGTCCGCCCTGTTCGTAGACGATGACGTTGCAGGGCAACAGCAAACCCAGATCAATTTCTTCCTGCAATACCTGGTACGCTGTGGATGGATGGCACGCGCCCAGAATCACATAAGGCTGAAAATCCACGTTAAGTTTTTCTTTCAGCTTTTCCTTCATATCAATTTCAAATAGCACACCGAACCCCTCTTTTTGCAGCGCGGCACGGGCACGGGCAACGGCTTGGGCGTAACTTGTCGGGATTGTCCGGCGGAAACCGTAAGCAATTTCTGCGGGCGTAATACTGACGGATGGTTGTGACATAAAATTCCTTTCTTTAGTGTACGACTTTTTTTTCTAATTCTTCTTTGGCCTTCATCGCCGCGCTAAAAGCTTCGTCCGCTTTTTTCTGCGTTGCTTCCAAATCAAACGCGTGCCAACTAAATTTTGCTTCTTTCAGTAAGCCCTGAGCGGCGACGACATGAATTCGATCTGTGGGAATGTAGAGTCGTTTGGTTTCAGCTTCGCGCAGTAAACTGACGCACCACTCGACCGCAACATCAGCGCGGTTGATGGCCTGCATAACGGCTTCCGCTTTGGCCGGAAGAGCGGGGCGCGGGGGCAACGCTCCATTAATAGTGTCGTGGCAATGTGCGCACAACGCAGCAGTTTGTGGCGGTGACAGAATCACTCGTGTCGCCATGTGTCCATGACAAGTTGTACAGCTTGGCCCCAATCCTGAACTTTGCAACGTTTGGTAATGCCTGCTGGCCGTAAAAAAGTTCACTACACCCTGATGGCAGGCGCTACAGGTCGCGGGCAAATTGCGATAATTGACGCGGCTGTTTGGGTCGGTGTAAGACTGCACGCCCACGTGTGCTTTGGCAGTATCTTTTGTGGTTGGATCGCCGCCATGACACTTTTCGCACGCGACGCCAGACTCCTTATGTGCCGATGAGTGCCACTCAAAATAACTATTACTTAAAGAAACTGGCTGGGCAATTTTGGCGTGACAACTGACGCAGTTATTGGTCTGGTAATTTACTGCCTGATTATTGGTTTGCGCCCATGCGACAGAAACGATGACGAAAAACAGCAGTACACAAATTTTCCTGACCATAATTTTGTTCCTCAAATAACACTACGAACATGCCAGAGCAACCGATATGCCACGTGATTTTGCTGGCATTCTTCTGCCAAATCACCAAGTCAGGTTGCAGGGTGTGGGAAGTTACGCACTGATTGTGGAATCTTAGGTGAAATTGCGCAGTTTGACCCCGGAAACACACCAAAGCTAGGGGGATTTAGTTGCAACTGTGGACTGTAAATTGCCTTATGTGGTGGCCTGTGTCGCTGTCTTGACGCTTGTGGCCGCGCCTGGTTTGCTGATTGTGGGCGGACACGAGCTGGCAATAATAAGAGTGTGTTTTACGCGCTGATACAACGCATCGTATCACGCGCAATCAGTAACTCTTCATCCGTTGGAATTACATAAATCGCTGGCCTCGAATCATCCGTACTGATCATTCCTTCCCGGCCACCAATCATTGTTTCATTTTTCGCCGGATCAATTTTGACTCCCAGCCATGCCAGGTTTGTACAAATCTGCGCACGAATTGCGGCGGAATTTTCGCCAATGCCACCCGCAAAAATAATCGCATCGGCACCATTCATGGCGGTCAAATAAGCACCAATATATTTCTGGATGCGGTAACAAAAAATTTGTATCGCCAGCAACGCACGCCGATCTTTATTGGTATGTGCTTCGTCCTGCAAATCACGCATGTCATGTGTCAGGCCGGAAATTCCGAGCAACCCTGATTGTTTGTTGAGCAGGCTTTCGACTTCACGTGCGGACAACCCTTCTTTCGTGGCGATGAAATCAAGAATGGAGGGATCAACATCACCCGAACGCGTCCCCATCACTAATCCTTCGAGTGGTGTCAGCCCCATCGAAGTGTCAATCGAATTGCCGCCTTTAATTGCCGCAGCCGAACAGCCATTGCCTAAATGCAGCGTGATGATATTGACGGCTTCGCGTGGCAGTTCACGCAATTGCCGATAACGATACGCAATGTACCGATGCGAAGTGCCGTGAAAGCCATAGCGCCGAATGCGATGCCGCCGATACAGTTGATACGGCAGCGCGTACAAATACGCATGTTCCGGTAACGTTTGATGAAAGGCTGTGTCAAAGACAGCAACCTGGGGTAACCCCGCGCCCAGCAATTCGCGCACGGCGAGAATGCCTTTGATGTTGGCAGGATTGTGGAGCGGCGCCAGATCAAGGCAATCTTCGATGCCATGCAACACTTCATCCGTAATGATCGTCGAATGCGTGAAGCGTTCGCCGCCATGCACGACGCGATGACCGACAGCCTGAATGTCAGTGACGCTGTTGATTTCTGTGAGGCCTGATGAATCCGCGCACGCCCAGCGAATGATGTAATCCACGGCGGCGCGAATGTCGTGCAACAAAGCGGTCACACGTTGTGCGGTGCGACCTTCGGCCTGCAACGTCAACACGGCTTCGCCGCCGATCCGCTCAATCGTGCCGCGTGCTAATTTGCGCTCCGCGTTTTGGTCAGGCAAAGCCAGGTCAGTCGCAATGATTTGAAATTTGATTGATGAGCTGCCGCAATTGAGCACCAGAATATTCATAAGTAAGCGCACTTTACTGCAAGGTTGTGAGCAACGCAAAACTTTGTCCGTGCGCAAAGACGCTAAGAGCGCGACGCGGCGATACGGCGATGGGGCGACACGGCGATTTGTAGCCATGAATTTTACTTGTTCCTTGTCACCTGTAATTTCTTTGCGTCTTTGCGCCTTTGCGTGAGGAAAATTCCTCAGTCTCATTGCGCAGAAATCCGCACCTCTTCTGGTAATTAACCAGTAGTCACGGCAAAAGTGTTTGGAATAACTTTTGCCAGTTGTAGTGCTTGCAACTATGAAACCAGGCTATAGGGAAAATGGAGCTTCCAGATGAAACGAATCGCTGTCTTAACGAGTGGTGGCGATGCTGCCGGAATGAATGCAGCGCTGCGTGCTGTGGTGCGAACCGGTCTTACGCAAGGCTGGGAAGTATTTGGCGTGCGACACGGTTATGGTGGTTTGATCGGCGGCGATTTTGTGACGCTGGGGCGACGTGATGTGGGCGGAATTATTCAGCGCGGTGGCACAATGCTGGGCAGTACGCGTTGCCTTGAAATGAAAACTGAAACGGGCTTGAGCACGGCGCTGCGGCAATTGCGCGAACGTGACATTGACGCTTTAGTTGTCATCGGCGGCGATGGGTCACAGCGGGGAGCGCACGCCTTATCACAAATGGATTTCCCTGTCGTTGGTGTGGCATCAACCATTGATAACGATTTGTACGGTTCAGAAATAACCATTGGCGTTGATACCGCGCTCAACATTGCGCTGGAAGCAATTGATCGTTTGCGCGTCACGGCATCATCGCATCAGCGTGCTTTTCTTGTGGAAACAATGGGACGCAATTGTGGCTACCTTGCCCTGATGGCGGGCATTGCAGGTGGCGCGGAAGCTATCGTCATTCCCGAAATTGAGCTTGACCCTGAAATTATTGCCGAAGATATTCGCCAGGCTTATGAGCGCGGCAAACCGCACGCCATCGTGGTCGTTGCCGAAGGCGCGAAATATAACGCTGAAGGTTTATGCAATTATTTTAAAGAGCATCGTGAACGACTAGGGTTTGATTTGCGCGCGACAAAACTGGGGCATGTACAACGTGGCGGCGCACCCGGCGTGTTTGATCGCATGCTGGCGACGCGATTGGGTGCAGGTGCAGTTGGATGTTTAGCCCGTGGTGAATTTGGTGTGCTGGTTGGGTTATTGAATGGTGCCGTTGCTACGACGCCGCTGCACGAAGTTGTGCAGCATGAAAAATCACTGGATTTATCACTGATGGATTTGGCAAATATGTTGGCGGAGTAAAGCAGTACAGCGAGCGGTCGCGCGTTGGTACAGTACAGCGAGCGGTAGCGACCTGGTCATTGCGCTAAGCACGAGTGAGGGGATCACCAGATCGCTACCGCTCGCTGTACTGTACCAATTCAAAATGATTGCGGAAAAAATCAATGCAGATGTAACGACGAAGCCGAATGCGTTGGCTGATTCATCGTCTGTGTCCGTTATGATTTGGGCTGCACGTTCAGATAGCGAAGCTCTGGCGGCGCTGCAAAGTTCGCCCAACGGATTGAGCGCCAATGATGCCAGCGTCCGCAAAATTCAGTATAGTGCAAATGTCCTGCCACACGCCGCCAGTCGTCCCTGGTATCAGGAGTTGATTGCCAATTTCATTCACTTCTTCGCCTTGTTGTTATGGGCAGGCGCAGTGCTGGCGTGGTTCGCGGGGATGCCGGAACTGGCGTGGGCAATTGTCGCGGTCATCCTTATCAATGGCACGTTTAGTTATTGGCAGGAATATCAGGCCGAACGCGCCGCCGAAGCGTTAGCCGCTTTATTGCCACGCCAGGTCACGGTACGCCGCGACAAGCAGGAGCAACGAATTTTTGCCGCCGATGTTGTGCCAGGCGACATTTTAATGCTCGTCGAAGGCGATGCGATTTCCGCTGATGCTCGCATCATCAAAGCCGAACGATTGCGCGTAGACATTTCCGCCTTAACAGGTGAATCACGTCCCGTCCCGCGCACGGCGGACGTTGTCGCAATCGCCGGGCGCACGATTGCCAATGCCGCCAATCTCGCGTTAGCCGGAACGACTGTTGCCAGTGGGCGCGGTGAAGCCATCGTTTTTGCGACTGGTGCAAAGACTGAATTCGGGCGCATCGCACAATTAACAAATGTTCAGACCGAACGCCCCAGCCCGTTGCAAATCGAATTGCACCGCGTCACCCAACTGGTCACATTTTTAGCGTTGAGCTTTGGCGTCGCATTTTTTCTGATCGGTAAAATTTTCGCGGGGCTGTCCCTCACGACCAGTTTTATTTTCGCGCTTGGCATCATCGTGGCGAATGTGCCCGAAGGCTTGTTGCCTACCTTAACACTGGCGTTGGCAATGAGTGTGCGGCGCATGGCGAAGCGGCAGGCGTTAGTGAAACGGCTTTCAGCAGTCGAAACGTTAGGCGCGACGACAATTATTTTGACGGACAAAACAGGCACGCTCACAGCGAATGAAATGACGGTGCGGGAATTGTGGACAGGTGGAAAAAGCTATGGCGTCGGCGGCATCGGTTACGAACCTTATGGCACGGTTGAATCATTATTGCCGAATGGTGCAGGCAGTGAAGCGGTGCTGGAATTATTGCGCGTGGCGGCGTTGTGTTGTGATGCGCGGCTGGTGGCTTTGGATCGTGAGCGCAGGCGCTGGCAAGTTATTGGCGATCCAACTGAAGCCGCGATTTTAGTGGCTGCATCGAAGGCGGGATTGAATGCCACAGCACTCGAAAAGTTTCCGCGCATCACAGAATTACCCTTCGATTCAACGCGCAAACGCATGACTACGATTCAGAATTTCGAGGGGCTTCCGGTAGCTTGCGTCAAAGGTGCCCCCAGCGAAATGTTGCCGCATTGCACGCACATAATTTCTGACGGCAACATTGTGGATTTGGACGCCGCGCAGCAACAACTTTTTCACCACGCACATAACGCGATGGCGCGGCGCGGCTTGCGTGTGCTGGCGGTTGCCAAACGCTCTGTTACCATTGAAAAACGCGACGATGCCGATGGTTGGCGTAGCGAAGAAATTGAACGCGATTTGATTTTGCTGGGCTTGATCGGGATGGAAGACCCGCCGCGTTCTGAAGTGCCGTCCGCGCTAATTGATTGTCATAACGCGGGTGTCAACGTAGTGATGGTAACAGGCGATGATGGCATTACAGCAGCAGCGATTGGGCGCGAAATTGGGTTGCATCACAATCCGCCACATGTTGTGACCGGGGCTGAATTAGAGCAGATGACAGACAACGAATTATCCGCGCTGCTAACGCAAAAAGATTTGCTGTTCGCACGCACGACGCCGGAACACAAGCTGCGTTTGGTGCTGGCCTATCAACAACGCGGGGAAGTGGTCGCCGTCACAGGTGATGGTGTGAATGATGCGCCTGCCTTAAAGCGCGCAGACATTGGCGTAGCGATGGGGATGGTTGGAACCGATGTCGCACGTGAAGCCGCCGACATGATTTTAGCGGATGATAATTTTGCGAGCATCGTCGCTGCGATTGAAGAAGGCCGCGCCGTGTATGACAACATCCGCAAATTTGTCACGTATATTTTTGCCAGCAATATTCCCGAATTGATTCCGTTCCTCGCCTTTGTGCTGTTGCACATTCCCTTGCCGCTCACGGTGATGCAAATTCTGGCCGTAGATTTAGGCACGGATTTAGTGCCAGCCTTAGGGCTGGGGATGGAAGCGCCAGAGCCTGATGTGATGCGGCGCAAACCTCGTTCACGGGCTGAGCGTTTGCTGAACTGGCCGACGCTGTTGCGGGCTTATGGGTGGTTGGGAATGATTGAGGCCGCGTTGTCGCTGACAGGTTTCTTTGCGGTGTACTGGCTCAGCGGCTGGCGTCCGGGAATGGTGATGGCAGAGAGCGGCACACTTTATCTGACGGCGACAACGATGACGCTGGCAGGCATTGTGGCGTGTCAAATAGGGAATGTGTTTGCTTGTCGCAGCGCTTCACAGTCAAGTGTAAAACTGAGCTGGAGAGGCAACAGTTTGCTGCTGTTCGGCATATTGGCAGAGGTTGTTTTATTGCTGCTGATGATTTATGTACCACTCTTAGCACAAGTATTCGGACTCGCGCCCTTAAGTTGGAATCACTGGGCGATTCTTGCCACTTTCCCCTTACTCCTGCTTTGCCTGGAAGAAATTCGCAAGGCGCTCATTCCTCGGCTTTAATCTTTTCAATTCTGACGGCAGTGACTTTGTATTCGGGTGCGCCTGCATACCCATCACGCTGCGCGCTTGTAACATGATTTAGAAAAATTGCGGGGTTATGAAAGGTAGTAAAAAGCTCGCCAGGCTTGATCGCAGCATTAAGTATAATTGGCAATACAGCCGCGCCGTAACGAGACCGCACGCAGACTTGCTCGTTATCACTGAGCATTAATTTTTCAGCATCCGCAGGTGCGATGTCCAAATAATCTGTCGGGCGCAAATCTATATTCGCCGTCCGCATCGTCATTGTACCCGCGTTGAAATGATAAAGCGTGCGCCCTGTGACCAGCAGCATGGGAAATTCTTTGTTCGTTGTTTCTGTCGTTGCGCGATAATCAATGCGTTGCAGCGCAGCTTGTTTTCCAATCGGAAAAGATTCTTTATGCAGCATCGTTGTGCCGGGATGGTCTTCGTTCGGGCAAGGCCATTGCAAGCCTGATTTTTCAATGCGTTCGTAACTGATGCCGCTGCCGACTGTCCATACGGCACGCACTTCGTTCCAGATTTCTTCAGCGGATTGAAAGGCAAAAAAATCGCCTTTGCCCATTCCGTGCGCGACCTCGCAAATTATTTCCCAATCGGATTTTGCCTCGCCGATTGGCACAATCGCCTGGCGCACGCGTTGCACGCGGCGTTCGGCATTCATAAATGTGCCGTCTTTTTCAAACGACGAAGCCGCTGGGAAAAACACTGTGCCGAATTCTTTGGCGGTCTCGCTCATAAACATATCCTGCACAATCACGAATTCTAAATTTTTCATTGCGGCACGGGTTGTGTGCGCGTTCGCATTCGTCAGCAAAATGTCGTAGCCGATTGCCCACAACGCTTTCAACTTGCCCGCCGCCGCTGCATCCATCATTTGCATCAGGTTCAAGCCCTTGTTTTCCGGCAGCGCAGATTGCCACACGCGCTCAAATAATTCTTTGCCATCCGCGAGCGCAACAAAGCCTGTCAAATTATTTGGTTCGCATCCCATGTGCGCGGAACCCTGCACATTATTTTGTCCGCGCAATGGATTCACACCCGCCCCTTTTTTTCCGATGTTGCCCGTCAGCAAAGCCAGGTTCACAATGCACATCACGCCTTCGGTGCCTTGCGTATGTTCCGTCATGCCCAAACCATGCACGCTGAGCGAAGGCTTATTTTGTGCATACAATCGCGCCGCTTCACGAATGAGTGCAGCATCTACACTACAAATTTCGGCGACATTTTCGGGGGCAAAATCTTGAATAAAATTTTTGTATTCAGGCCATTCGGCTACGCGTTCGGTGATAAAGTTTTCGTCGTACAAATTTTCTTCGATGATCGTATACGCCATTGCATTGCACAGCGGCACATTCGTTCCCGGTCGCAATTGCAAATGAACGGCGGCGTATTCGGTCAGCTCAATTTTGCGCGGATCAATCACAATAATTTTTGCGCCCTTGATCGCCGCCTGCTTGATGCGTGCGCCAATGATCGGATGGTTTTCTGTTGGGTTGCAGCCGCAAATCAAAATCGTTTTTGCCAGCTCAATGTCATCAAAAGAATTTGTCGCCGCGCCCGTGCCCAGCATTAATTTCATGGCGGCGGCAGTGGGAGCGTGGCACACGCGGGCGCAACAATCTACGTTATTTGTGCCGAGCACAACGCGAGCAAATTTTTGCGACAAATAATTTTCTTCATTCGTAGCGCGCGCCGAACCAAGTACGCCAATGCTGTCGGCTCCGTCACGCGCTAATATTTGTTGTAATTTTTCGGCTGTAAATTTTATCGCTGCTTCCCACGAAACTTTTTTCCAATTCCCGTTTTCACGAATCATGGGCGAAGTCACGCGATCATCGGCATACACAAAATCGTGTGCGTATCGGCCTTTCACGCACAGATGCCCCTTGCTGACAGGCGCATCAAGCGCGGGCTTCACTGTTACCATCCGATCATTTTTTGTACCGACCAGCATTTCACAGCCTGTGCCGCAATACGGACAAGTCGTTTTTGTCCACGCGTCTGGTGTACCGTGCTGCAAAATAAATTTGTCTTCGAGCGCACCAGTCGGACACGCGTCTACGCACGCGCCGCAACTCACACAGGAGCTGGCTAATAACGTCGTACCTGAATCCGGGACGATGCGCGTTTCAGCCCCGC
Organism: Blastocatellia bacterium; assembly: GCA_043719385.1. Classification (GTDB taxonomy): domain Bacteria; phylum Acidobacteriota; class Blastocatellia; order RBC074; family RBC074; genus JAFDVL01. The sequence goes on from JAYSTY010000001.1 coordinate 15,800, forward strand.
GATTTTCTTCACGCCAGACAAATTGCCCTTGTAAATCATCACAAATGCGCACGCAGCGATAACAGGTGATGCACTGCGACATGTCTACGTTGATGTATGGGTGCGCGTTGTCGAGCAATTTAGGTTTGTGCGCTCCCAGGCAATCGTTGACTAAATCGTAATGCAATAACCAGCGATGAAGAGGTTTGTCAGGAAATTTTGTGACTACATCGGCGGGGTAATGTTCGGCTTCCATTTTCAGCAATGCTCGGCGTTCGCGTTCCAATTCTGGCGCATGCGTTTCGATCACCATTCCATCAGTCAGTGCAGTCACACAGGACGCAACCGGATGCGAGGTTCCGGCAACATTTACTTCGCACATCCGGCAACTGCCGCACGGCTGCAAACGCTCGTCGTTACATAACGCAGGCACTTCGATGTTGATTGACTGTAACGCAGCAAAAATTGACAGGCCTTCCGCAAATTCGAGCGTTTTGTAATTGATGGTAACCTTCATTCCCAGGGTAAAGGCAAGAAAGATGCCAGAGAGAAATCAGCGCCGATAGACTCTGGTACTGCGAAAATTTTACCACTTCGGGTGTAAACTCACGCACTGCGAGACATTGTTGACTAAGGGAGTAGCGGCAGCGGATGCCGCGTGTGCCAGTCAGAACCGGGCGCAGGGAATTTTATTTTACTTGTCGTTCCTGCCTGGCTGCTCACTCAGCTCGCGGAATTCAGTGTCAAGTCGTTCCAATTCTTCTTCCGGCATCTCATCCAGCCCGGCTAAATATGTCCGCGCATCTTTGTTGGTCCGCAACAGTTCATCCAGCTTCAGGTGAATAATTCTACTGTCGCGGTTCTGAGAATTCTGCATCAGAAAGAGCAATATCAGGAACAGAATATTTGTTCCGTTATCAAAGATTATTTGCATTGTTTCGGGATAGTCGAAGATGTACCCCACGACAAACCAGGCCATAATGAACAGCAGCAAGGCAACAAACGTCCACGGGGAACCAATCAAATCATCCATCCAGTCTGAGAACCTGCGAAATAAATTTTTCATCGTTTTACATCCTGGTTTTCTTCCAGTTCCAGGTAAATATACCACATCGTATTGGACAGCCCTTCGCGTTATGCGGCACGTTTTTTCCGCCCTGCGCAAACTAATTCCAACGCAGACGAACATGCGATCACCTGCGCACCCGTTTTCGTAACCAGTGGCTTGGCTATCATGTCTTCAAGGTACGACTGAGGGCGTAAACTTGTTACTCAGCCGTACACGGTTATTTTTTTGATCAAAGGTAACAGCAAAATTCTGAAGGAAAAAACTGCCGAGATTGTTTAGCTGATAATCCGGCGACCACGTCACTATCGGACTGGGGAAAATATATGTCCCAACGCTAATTATTCCTAACATTTTAGCCTCCTTAAACTCATAGCTGTTGCAGGCCGTCCGGGCTTGCACAATAACACTTGGGTAAATCGTGGTAATAAGTTTTGGCGCAAGTTGTGCCGCAATCACAATCCTGGGGACGAGGTTGCCGGAATCAATCAGTGCCGTCACTTTTTGACCCTGCACAGTAATTTCGATGGCCGGCAAGTGCTGAATTCTTTGGAGTAGCAGGAGAGGGGCCACAAGCCCGCGTGTCAAGATATTTGTTCTGGTATCACACATAAGAACATTCTGGAAATGTGCCAGCCTGGTCAGTTTCGATTGATTAGGTTGTGATACATGAGCAATTCCTTTGCCACACTCGTACTGCGAAAAAAATCCCTGGTTTTGTCTGGCACAAAGCTTGCCCTTTTTTCACCGTAATGAAGACTGAAATTAAAGCAAAACCAGCACGTCAACAATATTTACTGCGCGGTTGCGCAGTGTGGTGCGTGATTATCGTGGCGGAATCATTGCACGGTACAGCGCGTGAAATATGGCTCAAACCACTTGTCGGAGATTTCCGCGCACGCCAGCTTGCCTTCTTTAGCGGGATGGTCTTGATTCTGACGATTGCCTTGTTATTTGTGCGCTGGTTACACACAGAGAGTAAACGCCAATTACTGAATATCGGAATGCTCTGGCTACTGCTGACGCTGGCCTTTGAATTTGCACTTGGCTTATTCGTGCTGGGCGATTCGTGGGGGCGAATGCTTGAAAATTACAACTTGCTCCGTGGTGGATTGATGGGGTTGGGGTTGGTATGGTTGTTGTTTGCCCCACTATTGGCAGTTCGGTTGCGTGGGGCAATGGCTAGTAACGGAGAGGTTACACAAGTATGAAAGCGACAAGTATTGTGACGAACTGCATCAACCTGTTTCTGACAATTCTCCACAAAATAGCTGAGCTTATTATTCGTAGCGATACTGTGACCATTTGCGAATCTGGCGTGGTGTGAGCTTGCCGTGTGGATTACAGCGACACGTTCGGCACGCGCTGGTTAATTTCACAGACCTGGCTGTCAGCCAATTTGCAAGCTGGCACGAAATATGGAATTGAGGCGCTGTTCAAGTGCCAGCGCCCCATGATCCTGGCCCACAACGCTATTTGTGAATGACGATGCTGCCGCCCCCCAGCACGGTCATCGGATCGGCACTATCAGGATCGTTCATCTGGTTGTCGTAAACGAGGCCGCCCCCATCGCTCCAGATTCTGATGCGGAACTTGTCCACTCCGCCACCTCCATTGATCTGACCATCAATCGCCGTGAGCATAAAGCGGTAGCTGCCACTGCCATTGATTGTGCCAACCCCTTTGTACTGCGCTTTCGCCCCCGCCACGACCAGCCAATCGTAGCTCGTGCTGGAGAAGTTGAGATTGCCCGCTTTGAATTGGAACTCGGTGTTGCCAGTCGGGGCGGTCGCGTCCGGCTTATACTTCGAGACAAAACCGAAGTTCGCCTTGCCAGTCAACGACGGATTCGGCACATAAGCCCCGGCTGGCGAGTTGATCCAGCCGCCGTCAGTCACGAACCCGCCGTTCGGATCGTAAATCACGACCATCGCCGTCAGCCCGTCAATGGTGTTGGCCGTGCCTGTTCCACCACAACCCCGCATCCCGCCTGACTTGTAGGCAGGTACTGGGAGACGCACTTTGCCAGAGACTTTTTAAGCGATCTCTATTGGAGCATTCTTTAGGTTGAGACAGCGACCCATTTTGTGCGCCGCTGCGTCATCCTGCTTCATTTGACTGCCACCCAATGCGGCTGAGACCCCACTGCCACAGTCGCCACAACGGTATTGGTCGCTGTGTCTATCACTGACACGTTGTTACTGTCTAAATTAGTAACATAAGCGCGAGTCCCTGCCGGGTTGACTGCCAGACCCCTCGGAGCAGCCCCCACTGACATAGTCGTCACAACGGTATTGGTCGCTGTATCTATCACTGACACGCTGTTACCGCCTATATTAGAAACATAGGCACGAGTCCCATCTGGGTTGACTGCCACACCGTACGGCTGAGTCCCCACTGACACCGTCGCCACAACGGTATTGGTCGCTGTGTCTATCACTGACACGCTGTTACTAAGATTATTAGCAACATAGGCGCGAGTCCCCGCCGGGTTGACTGCGACACCAACCGGAGAAGCGCCCACTGACACAGTCGCCACAACGGTATTGGTCGCGGTGTCTATCACTGACACAGTGCTAATATTTTCATGAGTAACATAAGCGCGAGTCCCCGCCGGGTTGACTGCCACACCCTCCGGCTGAGTTCCCACTGACACCGTCGCTACCACGGTATTGGTCGTGGTGTCTATCACGGACACGTTGTTACTAAACAGATTAGCAACATAGGCGCGAGTCGCCGCCGGGTTGAATACCACACCAATCGGAAAAGTGCCGACTGACACAGTCGCCACAATGGTATTGGTCGCTGGGTTTATCACTGACACGTTGTTACTACTAGAATTAGTAACATAGGCGCGAGGAGGGTTCACTATTGCCTCAAGAGCAGCCACCCGCGCCTCTAATGCCGATAGGTCTGGCGATGTTCCCGGCGGTCCTTGTGGGCCTTGCGGTCCGGTTGCGCCTGTAGAGCCAGTCGCGCCAGTAGCACCCGTCGCGCCAGTTGCTCCTGTTGCGCCCGTCTGTCCCTGTGGCCCTGCCGGTCCTTGTGGTCCAGTTGCCCCCGTCGCGCCGGTCTGTCCCTGCGGGCCTGTAGCGCCTACAATACCTGTGGAGCCAATTGCTATACCAATCGGAGTAGACCCCACTGATAACGTCGTTACGACTGTATTGGTCGCCGTATCAATGACTGACACGTTGCCGCTACTTTGATTAGTAATATAGGCGCGGGTCCCAGCCGGGTTGACCGCCGCATTATACGGATTAGCTCCCACCGGCACAGTTGCGATAACTGTATTGGTCGCCGTATCAATGACTGACACGTTGTTACTAAGATCGTTGGTAACATAAGCGCGGGTTCCCGCCGGGTTGACCGCCACACTAAATGGGAGATTCCCCACTGCCACGGTCGCCACTGCGGCATTGGTCGTGGTATCGATCACCGATACATTGTTATCACCCGCGTTCGTAACATAGAGACGAGTCCCAGCCGGGTTGAGTGCCAAACCCTGAGGCGACGACCCCACCGAAGCAGTAGCGACAACTGTATTGGTCGCGGTGTCTATCACCGACACGCTGCCGCTACTATTATTGTTGGTAACATAGGCGCGAGTCCCGGATGGACTGACTGCCACAATATTCGGATTGGTTCCGACTGTCACAGTTGCCGTAACGGTATTGGTCGTTGTGTCTATCACAGACACGCCGACCCCCGACCTGACTACATAAGCGCGAGTCCCTGCCGGATTGACTGCTATACTAAGCGGGTTAGAACCTACTGAGACAGTTGCAGTGACGGTGTTGGTCGTGGTGTCTAGCACTGAGATGGTTCCACTCCCCTGATTAGCAATATAAGCACGAGTCCCCGATGGAATAACCGCCACAGCACGCGGATTGGTTCCGACTGGTACAGTCGCCACAACAGAATTGGTCGTTGTGTTGATCACAGACACACTGTTGGCGCTGCCACTAAAATTAGTGACATAGGCGCGAGGGTTCACTGTTACATCAAGTGCACCCACCTGCGCTTGTAATGGCGATAGATCCGGCGATGTTCCCGCTGGCCCCTGTGGACCAGTTGCTCCCGTTGCGCCAGTTGGTCCCTGCGGTCCTGTGGGGCCAACCTGACCCTGTGGTCCTGCGGGACCGGTGGTTCCGGTCGCACCTGCCAGACCTTGCGAACCTGCTGGCCCTTGCGGGCCGATTGCACCTTGAAGTCCCTGCGGTCCTTGAGCGCCGATGGCTCCTACATCGCCTTTTTGAGAAATGATCGTCCAGTCATCGCCTTCAACCGGAGTGACATTGGCATTGGCTCGCTTAGCTATCCATGAAGAGCCGTTATAGCTGACGGCATCATCAGTCAGGTAATTGGTCGAAGAACCCCACGCTCCTTGCCAGTTCAATCCTTTAGCGCCCTGTGGTCCTGTCGCTCCGGTTGCACCTGCTGACCCCTGTGAGCCTGTAGCGCCTTGAGAACCAGTAGCTCCCGTTGTGCCTGTAGCGCCTGTAGCGCCTTGTGGACCGATAGCTCCCTGTGGTCCTTGCGGGCCAGTTGCACCTGTCGCGCCAGGCACACCCGTCGCTCCGGTTGCACCTGTCGCGCCGATATCGCCTTTCTGAGCAACGATGGTCCAGTCCGCGCCTTCAACCGGAGCGGCATTCGTACTCGCTTGCCTGGCAATCCAGGAAGAACCGTTGTAGCTTACCGCGTCATCAGTGACGTAGTTGGTCGAGGTGCTCCACGTTCCTTTCCAGTTTAATCCCTTAGTTCCTTGTGGGCCTGCCGGGCCTTGAGTCCCCTGCGGCCCCGTTGCACCGATTGCACCGATTGCTCCTACTGGTCCCTGCTGACCTGTTGCACCTATCGGGCCCTGTATTCCTTGTGTGCCTGTTGCACCTTGAGTCCCTTGTATTCCCTGTGGCCCGGTTGCGCCGGTTGCGCCTTTTTGCGCAACCATCGTCCAGACAGCCCCTTCAACCGGAGTGACATTGGTATTCGCCTGCCTGACAATCCAGGAGGAACCGTTGTAGCTGACCGCATCATCAGGGACGTAGTTGGTCGCTGCATTCCATGCCGATTTCCAATTCAGACCTTTTGGTCCCTTCAGAATGATTTCCAGGCGAGGCTCATGGCTGGTGGATCCGTTTTCCTTGCTGTCGAACCTGATATTGGTAGCGGCTGCGTTCGCAAGCAGCGCCATACCATTATTCGCCAGCACACCATTGAGCCAATCCTTGACCAGTGTAGTGAGGTCAACGGTCACGAAAGAGTCATTATCCTGGGCGGTGATTGGTACCCCTGAGACATCCGTGCTGCCGAGCGTTGGCGCAGTGTTGGCAGTGATAGTCGCCTCATCCCAGGTACCCGTTACCCGGCGCACATCAAACGAGCCAGCAGTGGTGACGGTGTTTACGTAGAGCCTGAGAGTAGCTTTGGCAACGTCGTTTCCTGTGGTGACTGATGGCAGAGTCGAGAGGTCAAATTTGAGATAGCTGTTGATGCCAGAGCCGACTCGCAGATTGGCATTCGGATCGAAATTTTGATTCGGGCTGCTTGATTGAGTATAAGCATCATCCTTGATGACTCCCGTCTGTGCATATGAGGTGGCTGACAGCAACATGGCAGCTACCATTAGCAGTAAATATCTTCGTATCCATGTTGTCCTTGGAATATTTTTTCTCATGAGTAGTCTCCTTTAATGTGATTGCCTGTAGTGTCTTTCTGCTTCGTGATTCACTGCACTGATTTTTCTGTTATTATCTCCCTGCAGACCATCGGCTTATCTTTTAACATCGAACCAATCAGAAGTTGCGGGTGGATTTTCGGGCTTTTCATAAGTTTCTCCATCATTGAGTTGTGACTCGGCCTTGCCAAAATTGCTGGCTGAGGACGCAGATGGAAGGAGACCTCCATCCTCCCGCTGGTTCGATCCGTCACCAACCTTGTCTTCACTGAACGAGACTGGCATACTGCCAATATTGTTCAGCCATGTGAGTGTAAACAGACTTATGCACAGACAGTAGCCGGTGCAGGATCGTTTTGCTGAAAAGCTGGTTTTCTCCCTCCGCTTACATGTGCGCAAGAGTGAGAACTTTTGTCGCAACGCGCAGTTATTTTTTATCCAGACAGAGTGTCAGGCCAGGCTTTTGACCGTATGCCCAAAAGCCGCAGCCACAAGGGAGGGACTATGTCAGCTACTCAGGATACCTTGGCACAAAACCTCGAAACGCATGAAATCACCCGGCTCCTGCAGGCGTGGAGTCAGGGCGAACAGGCGGTGCGCGACCGTCTGTTCGAACTGATCTATCCGTACCTCCATCATCTGGCCAGCAGAGAATTGCACAGGGAGAAATATCAAACGCTCCAGCCGACAGAACTCATTAACCTGGCCTATCTCAAGCTCGTGCGTGCCGCAGACACAGACTGGCAGAGCCGCGACCATTTCTTCAGAATCGCAGTGGTGGTGATGCGGGAGGTGCTGGTCGAACGCGCACGCAAACGCCTGGCCAAAAAACGCGCCCACCTGACCCTGCCGCTCGACGGAGCGTCGCTCCCGCAACTGAAGCAACTGACCGTCGTGCCCGATGAAACGCTGCTGGCACTCGACGAGGCCCTGACCCGGCTGGAAAAAGTTGACGCACGCAAAGTCCGTGTCGTCGAGATGGTGTGTTTTGGCGGCCTTGAGGTCGAGCAGGCCGCCGCGATTTTGGGAGTAGATCGCTCGCAGGTTTATCGTGACTGGAAATTTGCCAAAGCCTGGCTCCATCAGGCTCTCAACGGAAGGAGTGCGTCATGAACGTTGGAAAATTGCAGCAGGTCGAAGCGCTTTTTCATGCGGCACTCGAACAGGAACCAGCCACGCGGCATGAGTTTCTGTGCAACGCCTGCGCCGCTGACGAAGAGTTGTACGCCGAGGTTGAATCGTTACTGGCTGCCGATGAACAGGCGCTGGCGTTCATCGTCGCTGCCGCGCCGGTCATTGCGCAGTCACCGCACACGCTGCCCCAGGCTGACGAACATATCAGGCAGTATCGTTTGTTGCACGAGATCGGGCGCGGTGGGATGGGCGTTGTTTGGCTGGCTGAACGCGACGACCAGCAGTTTCAGCAGCGCGTGGCGATCAAGGTCATCAAACGCGGCATGGATACCGAGGAAATCACGCGGCGCTTTGCACAGGAGCGGCAGATTTTGGCGAGTCTCAATCATCCACACATTGCCCGCCTGATTGACGGTGGCGAAACGGCGGACGGTCGGCCCTGGCTGGCGCTCGAATATGTCGAAGGCAAGCGACTTGATCGTTACTGTGAGAGTTACAGCCTCGACCTCACAGCAAGGCTTGATCTTTTCTGCGCCATCTGTGCCGCCGTGCAATACGCCCATCAGCATCTGGTCATTCACCGCGACCTCAAACCGGGCAACATCATGGTTGTTGAGGATGGCACGCCGAAGCTGCTGGATTTCGGCATCGCCAAATTGTTTGATCCCGAAGACGACACAGGCAAGGTGACGGCGACAGGCCAGCCCGTAATGACACTGGAATACGCCAGCCCCGAACAGGTGCGCGGTGTGCGCGTCACCACCGCGAGCGATGTCTACAGTCTCGGCGTAATTCTCTATGAACTGCTCACTGACCAGCGGCCTTATGATCTGACGAACCACCCGCTGCACGAGAAGATGCAAATCGTCTGCGAAACTGAGCCGCGCAAACCCAGTCACACCGAGGTCACAAAGGTAACGGAACGCTGGTCTCGCAAACTGGCTGGCGACCTGGACAGCATCACGCTCAAAGCGCTGCGTAAGGAGCCGGAGCGCCGCTATGTTTCCGCCGCCGAACTGATGGATGACATCCAGCGCTACCTCTCCGGCTTGCCCGTACGCGCCAGCCGTGACACGTTCTTTTATCGCACAGCCAAATTCATACGGCGCAATAAAACTTTCGTTGCCGCAACAGCGATAGTTGTGCTGTCGCTCCTCACGGGAATCATCGTGGCTGCGTGGCAGGCACGAGTCGCACGCACGCAGGCTGTGATAGCGCAGCAGGAGCGTGACAAGGCGCGCCGCATCAATGAATTCCTGCGAACCACTTTTTCCTATGCCAATCCGATCCTCACAAATCCGGGACATGGCAAAGGCCCCGATGCCAGACTGGTTGATGCGCTCAGATATGCCGAAGAACAGATTGATGAGAAATTCAGGGCAGAGCCGGACATCAGAGGTGAGTTGCACCTTACGCTGGGGCATATCTGGCGGGCACGCGGAGAGCTGGAATCCGCCGCCGCTCGCTTCCGCGCCGCTTTGGAACTATTTCGCCAGCTTTACGGTGAGCGTCATCCTCGCACCATTAAGATTCTGTACCACCTGGGAGTTGTCGAGGGGTATAAAACAGGCGACCTTGCAGCCACGATAACAGTACTCCGGCAGGCGGTGGAAATGATGCGTCAGAGCGATCCGCAGAATAAGGATTTTCCTCAGATGCTCAAGGATCTTGGTGAAACACTGGGTGAGGCGGGAAACTTCACGGAAGCTGAGTCACTAATCCTCGAAGCGCGGGAAGCTTTCCACAAGCTGGCAGGAACCGAAGATCATTATGACGTAGCGTACACCTTTTGCCGTCTGGGCAATCTCTACCTGGACAAAGGTGAACTGGATCGCGCTCAGGCGTATTACCACGAGTATCTTGAACGGTTGCGCCGACTGCCCGTCAAACATGAGGCTGGTGAAGCGCTCTATAATCTGGGCGTGATTGATTACACCAGAGGGAATTATCAGGAAGCCGAAAAATCATTGCACGAAGCAGACAAGCTTTTCAGTCAATATCTGGGGGCGGATTATCCGCAGATCGCCGAGTTTCTCTACTATCTGGCTTCCATTCATTGCCGACAGAAGGATTACGCCAGAGCCGAAGCTGAGGCTAGGCGCGCACTGGAGATCAGCAGGCAGAAGTTAGGGCCGGAGCATCCGCGAATGGTCATCTCACTGGGCTTATTGAGCAAGGTCTTGATCAGCGCTGGTAAGCCTGATCGCGCTGCTCCTTACCTGCGTGAAGCACTGGAAAAGCAGCAGGTGGCACCAACGCGAAGCAGTGGGAGATGGTCCCGCACAGCAAGCATAGTGGGTGAATGTCTGACGTTGCTCAAACGCTACAAACAGGCAGAGCGAAAGTTGCTTGAGAGTTACAATGGTTGCGAGTGCGATTGCAGCCAAAAGTCCCCTGACACGGTGGAAATGTGTCAGCGGCTGGTCAACCTCTATCAGATGTGGGGCAAAAAAGAACAAGCGGATCATTATCGTTTCTGAGTTGTGATGGCTATATTGCGAAATGAAATTTGCAGCGGTAATTGCAGAATTTCCCCACTCTTCTTAACCCGCAGTCGAGGCCGGGAAAAATCCGAGAAAAAATGCCAGCCGGAAAAATTGGCGCGGTTGTTTCAGCAGCGCAGTTAAATTATATTCGCCGTTCGTGCAGAAATTTGCGGCGGCTAATTTTTAGTCTCAATTGCGGAGAAACCAGGCCATGTATTTTGTTCGATCCTTCGTCAGCCTTTTATTGTTAGTCGGGGTTTTTACGGCGGTGGCGGCGCAAAACAAAACTCCGGCGCCACGCGCGGGAATTTCAATTGCGCAATTACGCGAGGCTGTGCGGCACAATCCAAACAAAGCTGAGGCGCATAACGCGCTGGGGCTGGCACTGGGCAAAAGTGGAAAACTTGACGAAGCGCTGGCTGAATTTCGCCAGGCGGTGACGCTCAGAGATGATTATTTTGAGGGCTGGACAAATTTAGGCATTGCGCTGGAACAGCAAAATAATTTTGGGTTGGCGCTGGATGCTTTTACCAAAGCCGCGCTCCTGCATCCGAATGATGCCGAATTGCAAATTTCATTGGGCGGGCTTTATCTGCGCAGGCAGGATTTACCAAAAGCGCTGGCGGCTTTTCGCCAGGCGGTGCAAGTGCAACCAGATTCTGCCGAAATGCACAGCAACCTGGGATTTATTTTAGGCCAGGCCGGAGATTTTTCCGGCGCGATTACGGAATACAAAACCGCGACCAAACTAAAACCCACCCTTGCCGAGGCCTGGTATTACTTAGGCACAGCGCTACTGCGGCGCAACGAAAACCATGATTTGATCGAAGCCGTCAAAGCTTTGCGCCAGGCGACCAGGCTGAAGCCAAATTCGGCGGAATCCCACACCGCCTTAGGCATTGCAATGCGTGAAGCCGGTGAGGTTGAAGAATCAAGCACAGCCCTGCGCCATGCAATTAAACTCAGTCCGAAATTGATTGAAGCACATAACAATCTGGGCTTAAGTTTATTGCAACTTAAAAAATCTGACGAAGCCTTAACCGCCTTCAAAACCGTTATTAAGCTTGATGGTAATAATCGCAACGCTTATTTGAATGCGGGACTGGCTTTGATGCAAAAGGGTGACGTTGATGCAGCCGTAGCTTCCTACCAGAAATTGATTTCAATTAGTCCTGATGTTTACGAGGCGCATTTCAATCTGGCTTTAGCCTTGCGGAAGAAAGATGATTTTGAGGGAGCCATTACCGCATTACAAAAAACTCTCAGCCTGAATCCGAATTTTGCCGATGCGCATTTCACGCTCGGAGAAATATTTTCACAACAGGGAAAAATTGATGAGGCACTGGCAGAATTAAATACAGCCGTTCGGCTCAACCCGAATGATGCGGAGGCACGTTATCGTTTTGGGCTGGCGTGGCAAAAAAAAGGTGAGCCTGATTTAGCCATCACAGAATTTCGTGTGGCGATAAAAATTGCTCCGAACGATCCCGAAATTCACACCGCGCTGGGTTCTGCCCTGCGCCAAAAAGGCGCGACCGAAGCCGCCCGCGAAGAGTTACAGTTAGCCGCAAAATTAACAAAGCAAAAAAGGGATTTTGAGGCGGCGGCAACGGCAGTACAAACCGGCATGCAGCGCCTGAACGAAGGCCGGATTGAAGCAGCAGTAGAAAGATTTCAGGCGGCAATCAAGCTGAACCCGGACTATGCGCTGGCACATTATCAACTCAGTTTAGCTTATCGAAAAAAAGGACAAACTGTCGCGGCACAGACCGCCCTGAAGCAGGCTGAGCAACTTGGATTCAAGCCGAAGAAAGGGCCGTAAATAAATGCCCGACAAGCTGCCAGCTTGTCGGGCCGCTGCATTAATTCCTTCGCAAATTCAGGTTGCCAGAGACCGAGGACATTTTCAGCGTGCGTGCACCATCGCCTACCCGCCCACGAGCCGAACGACCGGGGCCATATTCTTTCTTTTCAATCGTAATCGGGAAATCTGTTTCAAGTGCGCCGCTCATTGTGGACATTTCGATTTCGGCTCCGACACCTGCTGGTAAGCTCACGTTAACATTGCCGCTGACCGAGGCAAATTCCATCCGATTTGTGCTATCCACGCGCACGAGGTCAACTTTGACATTACCGCTCGTGGATTTTGCATTTACTGCGCCGGAAGCCTTTTCCACGTGGACTTCACCGCTCACAGATTTAGCGTCAATTGTGCCATTAGCATCTTTGATGTTGACGTTACCGCTGACGGATTTGGCGTGCAACGTGCCACTCGCACCATCTACCTCGACATCGCCGCTGACAGAGGAAAACGCGTCGTAATCATAGTTAATCGTGCGGGGAATTTTGACTTCAAAGCGAACGCTGGCATTGCAATTACAGTGTTCAGGATAGCGGACTTTGACATCCACATTGCCGCCATTACTTAAGTCCTCAATGGTGATTTGATCGCGGTCACGCCCTTCTTTGATGCCCGTGACAACAATGCTTTCGCCGTCATAGCCTTTGACAATAACATCGCCGGAAACGTTTTTGACGCTGACCCGACTGCCTTGTGCGAGGCGATACGATTTTTGAAAGTCCTGCGCCTGCACGACCAGTGAAGACAGGCCAACACACATCACAACCAACATCAGACGAGTAGAATTTTTTTTCATGAGATTGCTCCAGGATAAAGATGTAGTTACTCACTACCAGAGAACCGACGAAACATCTGCCACAGAAATTTCGTGCGCTGTCTGATCGGACACTACATCGAATGATTCAATAAGTTGTTCACGTTGGGTGAGTGTAGGCGGGAATGGAAAGGTTTCACTACGAATGAAAAATAGCAAAAACTCATGCAGGTTTTTGAAGAGCGTTGTTCTGCCTGATGGATTGTTTTGATAATAGTGCGGCGAGCTTCAGGCGAAACTGCCGCACCGCAAAAGCGTTTTTAGCGAAGTTGTTTATTGAAAAATTCGAGCGTGCGCGTCCAGGCAAGCGTGGCTGCGGCTTTGTCGTAGCGCGGTGTCGTGTCATTGTGGAAGCCGTGCTGTGTGCCTTCATAAGTATAAATCATATACGATTTCTTATTCGCCTTGAGCGCCGCTTCGTAAGCCGGAATACCAGCATTCACCCCCTGGTCAGTTCCGGCGTAATTCAGCAACAGCGAGGCTGAGATTTTTGCAGCGTCCTCTGCGCTGGGCTGGCGGCCATAAAAAGGGACTCCCGCTTTCAGGTCAGCGCCGAGTCGCACCGCCAGTTGATTGACCATCCCACCGCCAAAGCAAAACCCGACTGCGCCAAGTTTGCCATTTGAATCAGGGCGTGCCTTGAGCCACTTGGCCGCCGCGACAAAATCTTCGGTCATTTTTTTACCGTCCACGGTGCGAAAAGCGGCAGCGCCTTTTTCATCGCTCCCCGGATAGCCACCAACTGATGTTAATCCATCAGGTGCAAACGCGATGAAATTGGCGAGGGCAAAGCGTCGCGCTACGTCTTCGATGTACGGATTGAGTCCCCGATTTTCGTGAATGACTAAAACGACAGGATGTTTTTTCCCTTTCGCCGGACGCGCCAGATAGCCTTTGATCGAACCATTACCCGCAGGCGAAGGTACAGTTTCATATCCCACTTTGATGCGCTTATCATCGGCAGGAACCTGTTGCGCCCACGCATAGTTTGGTTTCAGGCTCTCAAAAATCGCAGTAGCAGTCAGACCTGCGCCAGCAAATTTGCCTGCGCGATTCAGAAAGCTGCGGCGGCTAATGTCGCCATGTTGATATTCGTGAAACAGGTCTAAAAGTTCCTGCGGGTAATCGGATGCTTTTTTTCGTTCCATTGTGACTCCTTGAAAATTAGTGAATTTGTTCGACCATTATGCAACAAGCAGATACTGAGACGAAGCTGCGTGCATATTGGATTCGACATTTTTCCAACTGAATCAATATTGCGGTTTCGTTGGAAACCATTCAGGCCGATCCTCGTCAAGATACGGATTGCCGATTTTGTCACAGCGATAAGTCGCCAGTTTTGGTGGGTCTATCGTCACTCCTAAACCAGCTCCGTTGGGTACGGCTATGTTGCCGCGTTCAAGCTGGTGCGGCATGTCAACAATATCATCCGTGAGGTTGGGTTGTTGATTATCAACCGCCAACATTAGGTTAGGAATCGAAGCCGCGAGATGCAGAAATGCGGCGGTGGAAATCCCTAACTCTGCGCCACTATGAAACGTGACAGGAATGCCTGCGGCTTCGGCGATGGCGGCGGCTTTGCGACAACGATGCAATCCGCCGGATTGGTGCGGATCAAGCAGGATGACATCGGCAGCTTCGGCGCGAATAATCGCCAGCACGTCCTGCATCGTGTAGGCGCTTTCGTCCAACGCTATCGGCGTCGAAAATAATTTTCGTAAATACGCATGTCCCGCCAGATCATCCAACGGCAATGGTTGCTCCACGTATTCAAGATCGTATTGTTCCAGCTTGCGCATCATTCGTTTTGCCGTGCCAATTGTCCATGCGCCATTCACATCAGCACGTAATTTCGCGTGGGGAGCCGCAGCCCGCGCGGCTTTGACGATTTCTAAATCGCTTTCAGGCGACATGCCAATTTTAACTTTGATCGTGTCAAACCCATCTGCCACAGCGGCGGCGGATTCTTCAGCGATTTGTTGCGGGTCTTTTGATTGTAGATAAGCAATCATCGGAATCGGATCGCGATACGCGCCGCCCCATAATTTATACAATGGCATGTTCGCTTGCTTGCCGACGATGTCCCAGAGCGCCATTTCAAAGCCAGCAAGCGCGGCGACCAGTGCGCGAATATGGTGATAATATCCTGCACCTTCAATTTTTTTACAAAGCCGTTCAATGTTGCAGGCATCTTCGCCGAGCGCGAGTGGAATGATCGTTCGCGCCAGCACAGGTTCGACAAATTCCCACAGACAAATTGTTTCGCCAATGCCAACGGTTCCGTCTGCGGTATGAACCTGCACAATCAGCCGCGTTGTTCCCGGACGTTTGCCCGCCGCCCATTCCGCCGCTTTATGAAACGGGATGAAAACCATTTGGTGTTCAATTCTGACGATGGTTGTCGCGGTTTTCATGCGAAATACATTCCTCCGTTAACGTGAATTATTTGACCTGTGATGTGATTGCTTTTGGCAGCCGCTAGGAAGCTGACAACTTCTGCAATTTCTTCCGCAGAAGCAAGGCGACCAACCGGAATCAGCATTGGTAATTGATTGCGTTGTTCTTCCGACAAGTGCGCATGGATTTCGGTTTCGACAATGCCAGGCGCGACAGAATTTACCGTGATGCCATACGGAGCGCCTTCACGTGCCAGGGCGCGCGTTAATCCATCCAAGCCGGCTTTGGCTGCGATATAAGCGGCATTATTGCGCATCACTTTGCCCGTGTACGCTGACACTGAAGAAAGATTGATGATGCGTCCGCCGTGTTGTCGCATCAGCGGAAAAGCCGCGCGGCAACAATAAAATGCTCCGCTTAAATTTACAGATAAAACTAAATTCCAAACTTCATCGCTTGTTTCATGCAATGAATTCGGGCGACTGATCGCGGCATTATTTACAAGCACATCAAGACGACCTGATTCAATCGTTGCAAAAAGTTTTACGACTTGTGCTGAGTTTGAAATATCAGCATGCGCAGGAATCGCTTTGCCACCTGCTGAATTGATTTCACTGACGCAATTCGTGACAGCTTCGGCATTGATGTCATTCACATAAACGATGGCTCCCGCCGCCGCAAAATTGCTGGCGATGGCGCGTCCCATTCCACGACCTGCGCCGGTGATCAGCGCAATTTTATTTTGTAAATCATTCGTCATACCAATTCACGATGATATTTTGCGACCGCTTTGGGCAGCGTAAATATTAATCCAGTGATAACAATCGGATGCAAAAAACTCATCACAGTAAACGTTGGGTTGTACGAAAAATGTGTGATGAGCCAACCTACCGCTGCGGTTGAAAGAAAGCCGCCGAATGCGCTGCCTGCGCCAATTGCTCCATGCGCCGAACCAACAATCGGGGCGGGGAAAATGTCTACCGAAAAAGTCGTAATACAGGTTAGCCACGCCATGTGTGCAAATGAAAAAATACTTGCCAAAACTATCGGCCACGACTTGCCGGGAGCCAACGGAAGCAGACAACTGAAAGCCAATAAAATTGCCGCTCCCGCCATAATCCGCAAACGTGCATTGATCGGAGGAATGCCGCGTTGCAAAAACTTTCCCGACAACCACCCGCCCAACAGACTACCCAAATCAGCAGTTACAAAAACAATCCAAATCGTTGCACCGATATCCTTGAGTGTATAGCCGCGCACGTCCTGCAAATATTTTGGAAACCAGAAAAGATAAAAATACCAAAGCGGATCCGTAATCATTCTTGCCACCAACACCAGCCACATCGGTTTCAATCGGATCAATTCTTTCCAGCTTAATTGCGGTTTTGGAATAGTATTTTCTTCCAGCACATTTTCTTTGGTCAGAAATTCTTTTTCAGCTTTGGATAAGTATGGATGAACATCTGGTTTGCGATAAATCAGCCACCACACCAGCGCCAAAATTAATCCTATCGCACCTGTGATAAAGAACGCCATCTGCCAGCCGTAGCGAGTGGTAATGAATGCGACCAGCGGCGCAGCGATGGCGGCTCCGAGCGTACCTCCCATTGTGTACAACCCCACCGCCATTCCTTTTTCGCGGACGGGAAACCATTCGGCGACAGCCTTGGCAGAAGCGGTATAACCACCGGGTTCGCCAATGCCCAATAAGCTCCTAAAAAATGCGAGGGAAATTGTTCCGCTGGCTAGTCCGGTCAGCATATTGGCGAGTGACCACCACACCAGAAAACAGAATAGCCCCAGCCTCGTTCCGATGGCATCAAGAATTCTGCCGGAGAGCAAATACATCACGGCATAGGTTAACTGAAAAGCTAAAACTACTTGTGCGTATCCTGCATCATCAATTCCCAAATCCGTCTGAATTGTTCGCGCCAGAATCGAGAGTGTCTGGCGATCCACATAATTCATGACCGAGACCAGCAGCAACAGTACGGCGATAACCCAGCGCAAGGAGGGGATTGTCGGTGACGGCCTAGCAAGTTGAGCAGGGGAATTTAGCATTAAATATCTAATATATTAGATTTCCTATTTAATCAACACAGCTAGAGAGAAGCAGAGGGATCCTGCCGGGCAACGGGGACATGCTTGCAAAGCTTATGGGAGCAATACGCGATGCGTCTCGTATTGAAAGCTAAGTGGCAGCCAGGCGTTCGCCGTGAACGCCAAGCGCCTTCGCATTCACGTCAAAGAAACCAGTGGCGACAAGCTGGCGCGCATTTTTGAAGTGCGCTGTTATGCGTAGCGCAGGCGGAAAGCCCTCGACTTATGGCTGCATCACGCGATGCGCGACGTAGCTGTAACTGAGCGGCAAAATCACATCCTCCGTGGTTTTGATGATGACCTGCCAGGAAGCGGGAAACGCGCGGTGTCCTTCGGCCTGCAATTTTTCCTGCAATACCTGCAACTGTTGTGGAGAACTGAAGAACTCGGCGGCGGCTTGCGCTCCGGCTGAGGTCAGGCTTGAAATCACCACCATTCGCTGTTGCCCTTCGTCCGCGCCTTCGGATGGCAGCACGGTAATCAGACCGTAATCTTCGGGAATGTGATAGCCCTCGCGCTTTACGAACCGCTGCTGCGCACGGCGCTGCAGGCAGTGAAGCCTGCCTGAAAACTTTCCGGTCGCAAACTCGATCCCCGCTACGCCAACGTCGTGGATGACCACCTGGAAAAGCGACAGCTCGGCTGATTTTAACGTATTTTCAATGCCGTATCCCGGCCACTAAATCGTAACAGCCAACATCGGAACACGCGACGCGTTGCAATGCCGACGACGTATGATGCGTGTCCCATGTCTCATGTTCCGATTTAGAGTTTTGGATTCAACAACCCAAAATGACTTTCGCAAGAGGTCTATTGCCAGAGCGGCAATCACAATAGAAAACACTGCCGCCTTCACAAACATACGCCTCTCCTTTATAGTATTCTTTCGCTTCTCGCAGAATCGAAAATACCGTAGCGTGACCTGAGCGCATACCTTTTCAAATAGGACTATTTTCTGGGAGTCCTCATTTGCCGGAAGCGCAACAAAACATTCTTTGGAGCATAACCAATCTGGTATGAGCACAAACATTCAGAGGCGAAGACGGGGCTGGGCGTTACTGTTGTTCTTTTCCTGCGCCGCAATTGTTGCCGTATATCCACCAGCTCAATCCTGGGGGGCTCAGTCATCGGGGGCGCAGTCCTCCGCAGGTTCGGATGACGAGCTTGCCGCCTCGTTCGAGAGGTTTGCCCAGCCATTCATAAAGCAAAACTGCCTGCGTTGCCATGAGGGCGATAACAGCATGGGCGGAGTTCGGGTTGATCAGCTCGACGCGAAATTCGATGACCGGCACATCTCCATCTGGGAAGCCATGCGCGAACGGATTGACGCCGGAACCATGCCGCCGAAGAGCGCCAAACCACAGCCCAGCGATGCCGAGCGCGAACGGATGACCAAATGGATTGATGACGCGCTCGCCGCGGCACGCACGCGCCGCGTTTCTCGCAACGGGCTGATCCGACGGTTAACGGTCGCGCAATATCGGAATACGCTGCGCGAGCTGCTGCTGTTGGAAGACGATGTTGCCGACATTCTGCCTGCTGATGCGGTTTCAAAAGACGGATTCCTGAATAACCACGAACGGCTTGAACTGTCGCCGCTGCTCACCGAGACCTATTTCGAGATCGCCGAGAAGGCGCTCAACCGCGTAATTATTGACCCGAAAGCCAATGCGGTTGGGCCATCCATTCAGAATTTTAGACTCGATTTCGGCAGCGGGATCAATCCGACACCCGTCAGTGAACGGCTCGTGTTGGGAGCGGGCAGCACGCTGCTGACGCCGGAAGATTTCACCGTGAAGCAGTTGACCGTGAAAAAGCCTTTTCCCTTCGAGCCATTTTTCATGCGCACGAAGTACCGATTCATTGAGGGCTACCAGGGCAACGACACCGTGCGCGGGTGGCGCGATTTCGACAGCATCTATCACGCGGTTTTCGCCGATTTTCGCGGCAGCGGAGGCTATCCGAAAGGAAAGGCTTACGGGACGGTTCCCGCAGGGCTGCTGTTGCGCCCTGCCATTCCAAACGATGAACTTTTCGGGAGCGACGGAACCTACGGGCCGAAGGCGAACTTCAAGATCGCGGTGCGCGAACTGCCTGATAACGGACGCTTTCGCGTGACGGTGACGGCGGCGAAATATGACGATGGCCTCCTGCTCGACAAGGGCGCGGCTTCAGCCGAAGGCTCCGAAATCGTAGTCAATAACAGTGCTGCGATGATTCGAACGCCGGGCATTTATCAGGTTGCTGTGCATCCCGCGCCGCCATCTGTTGTGCCTGAACCAGACACGTCAAAGCTGAACGAAGGGCTGGCTGGATTATGGGCGCTCGATAGCGAGCCTGAAACAGCACGGCTCGTGGGCAAGGCGACGCACGTCGAGTCGCCATTTGGCAAAGCCATCGCGCTCAACTCCAACACGGACGCATTGACGATTCCCGGCGAAGGCGCGAGCAATTTCGGCACTGGTGATTTCACTGTGTCGGCGTGGATCAAACCGCGTGGGAATGGCGCGATCATCAGCGCGGGCGGGCATGGCGCGCAGGGCTGGTCTGTTGATCTTGAGGAACGCAACACGCTTCAGTTCGTCTCATCAGGCTTGCAGGGCGCGTTCAACGGCAGGGTCTCTTCACAGCCGGATTCGATACGGCGGGACGCGTGGCAACATCTCGCGGTGGTGACGCGACGCGGGAAGAACGAGACGCGCATTTACGTCAACGGCCTGCTGGTCGGGCGCGGAACGACGGGGGCGGCGAATCTCGATGCGAAGGGCGACCTCATCCTGGGAAGCGCGGCGGGAGTGGAATCGTTCAAGGGACTGATTGATGAAGTGCGCATCTACAAACGCTCGCTCACGCCGGCTGAGGTTCAGGGATTGGTTTTGCCAGGCAAGGCAATTCTGCCAACGACTCAAGCACCGAGTCGCCCACAGGGACGCAACAACGCGCCAAAATTGCCGGACGTTGCCTTGAAAATCGGAGATCGACAGTTCACAGGTTCGCTGCAGCAGCCTGCCTTTCTGATTGTCCGGCTGGCAGCGGGAACGACTCCGATCAGCGCCGTCATTGATGGCGTATTCGACGCCGCCAAAATCACGCTGACGCCGTTGCCTGAGACGCACGAGTCGGCGCGCCGCTTCCTCGCCTTCGAGAAGCGCTTGCCGAAAGTCGGTGTTTATCTAGGCTTCCGCCGCGATTGCGGCAGTTCGCTGGTCGCGGTGGGCGAACCACAGCCCGTTGGCAAAAAGCTCGCCCGCTACACGTTTGAAGGCGCGATGCGCAATTTCCCGAACGCTGAGGTCGAGAAAGACAATGTGAATTATCTGGCAGGCGTGCGTGAGCTAGGCGTGCGCAGCGAATACACCGACGGACGCGACATTCCGCGCTTGCTCATTCGCGCAGTCGAATTTGAAGGGCCATTGCATGAATCGTGGCCGCCGCCTGCTTACAAAAACATCTTCATTGAATCTGAACAGAAGAGTGACCGTCCCGCGTATGCCCGACGAGTTCTCCGCAACTTTGCGCGGCGCGCCTATCGCCGTCCGATCACGTCGGCTGAAGAGGAAACACTGGTTGCGGTGTACCGCAACGCCTCAGCGGCTGGTCGCAGTTTTGAAGAGAGTGTGAAAGATGCGCTGCTGGTCGCGCTGACCTCGCCGCAATTTTTGTTTCTGATCGAAAGCAGCGCAACGTCGGGGTCTGAGCCGCTGGACAATTATGAACTGGCGTCGAAGCTGTCCTACTTTCTTTGGAACAGTCCGCCGGATGCGAAGACGTTGCAGCTTGCAACAGCGGGAACGCTGCGCAAGCAGTTGGACGCCGAGACAGAGCGGATGATTGCGGACCCGAAATTCTCGCGCTTCATCAACGAATTCGCTGCGCAGTGGCTGAGTCTGGATAAGTTTGAAGTGCTCGAACCAGACCGCACGCGGTTCCCGAAGCTCACGCGTGAAACCCGCGCGCAGCTTAAGCGCGAGCCGGTGGAGTTCCTGCGCTACCTGATCCGGGAAAATCTTCCAGCGACCAATCTGGTGCAATCAGATTTTATCCTGGCGAATGAGACGGTCGCTGGTTACTATGATCTCGGCGAGAAAACCGAAAGCGGACTTCGCTTCGTGCCGATCAGGCATGGCCGTACGGAACTGGGCGGCGTCCTGTCGCAGGCGGCGATTATGGCTGGCCTTTCTGATGGGCGGGAATCGAATCCGGTGAAGCGCGGCGCGTGGCTGGCGCGTAAGATCGTCTCCGAGCCGCCTGCTGATCCGCCGCCGAATGTCCCCGCGCTGAAGGAAGCGACGAAGGATTTGACGCTGCGCCAGCGCCTCGAACAGCACCGCGATGTTGTCACCTGCCGGGCTTGTCATGCCAAGATTGATCCGTGGGGCGTCGCGCTCGAAGAGTTCAACGCTGGCGGCAGGCTGAAGACGCAGTCGGTGGATGCCAGCAGCATGTTGCCTGACCATACGCAGGTCAGTGGCGCTAACGATCTCAAGCGTTATCTCGCTGGGGAACGGATTGACCAGCTTGCCTTCAGTTTCCTGAAGCACCTTTCGATTTATGCTTCTGGCCGTAGCCTGACTTACAGCGAGCTGAATCAGTTGAAGCAGGACGGCCTGAAGTTGAAGGCTGATGGTTACAGGATGAAAAACATGATTCGGTATGTAATCAATAGTCCGATATTTCTGGAAAAATAGTAAAAACGCATGTAGTACCGGCTTCAGCCGGAAGGGTTCGCCTTGAACGAATTGGGCTAAACGCAAAATTTTCCGGCTAAAGCCGGTACTACATGCGCCCCTTCCTGAAGAATAAAGCTCATTGAGCTTATGGAGAAATTATGACCAACTCTTTCCGCATTGATCGCCGCGCTTTCCTGCAAGGTCTCGGCGGCGCAACGCTGGCGCTGCCGGTACTCGACGTGATGGGCGCTGAAGTGACTGATCGCCTCCCGCGGCGGTTCTGCGCAATCTACACCGCCAATGGAATGTCGCTGCCATTGAAGGATCATGGAATCTCTGAGTGGAGTTGGTTTCCCCGCAACGAGAACGGCGAGTTTGTGTATGGCAAGTCAACCGAGCCGTTGCTGCCGTTTCGCAAGCAGATCAGCTTTATGGGCGGGCTTTATCATACGAACGGCCCCAAGGCAGACCCGCACACTTGCTCCGATATGTGGCTGACGGGCGCACCGCTTCAGAACCCGAAGCCGGGGACTTACAACACAGCCGGACTTGACCAGGTCATCGCGCTGCATACAAAACAGCACTGCCGCCAGCCATCGCTGACGCTTTCAATTGACGCAGGCACGGGCTTTCTGTCGCGCACGGGCACGATCTCTTACAGCCTCGAAGGGCGCGCGATTCCGGCTGAAAACAAGCCGCGCCGGGTGTTCGAGCGCTTGTTCCGCGCTGACCGCGCGTCGCTGGCAACTGAGCACGAGCGACTTCAGCGCCGCATCAAACTGGTAGACGCCGTGGCGGAGAATGCCCGAGCGCTCGACAAAAAACTCGGCAAGACAGACCGCGAGCGAATGGAGCAGTACCTCACTTCGCTTAACGAAGTCGAATCGCGGCTGGCTGCATCGGAAAAATGGATTGATATTCCGCTTAAAAAACAGGATTACTCGCATCTGCATCTCGATGCCACCAGCGAAGGCGACCCGTCTGAGTATTACAAGACAATGTTCGATTTGATCGCGTTGGCCTTCGACGCCGACATCACGCGCTCGGTCGCCTTTATGCTTAATCGCGAAGACGGCATGGGCATCAGCGACACTTTCCCAATCAAGTTGGGATTGGCAAAAACACACCACAACCTTTCGCACGCCACCGACAAAGAAGGGCAACTCAATTTCGCCAAGTACGATCTGTTTCTCAGTCAGCAACTCGCACACTTCTTCGCACGGATGAACGAATACAAAGATCGCAGCGGCTCTGTACTCGACAATACGATTGTGTTGTATGGCAGCGGAGCCAGCACGACTCACAATCCGCATAATCTGCCGACGATGATCGCAGGCGGTGAGAATATGGGGCTGAAACACTGCGGTTACTGGCGCAACGCCGAGACGCGCATGTCGAATGTGCATCTAAGCATCCTGCGCTCGCTGGGCATTGAGCAGGAGTCGTTCTCGGACAGCACGGGAAGGGTCAGCAACTCGATCTTCAGCAGGGTGTAAAGAGCAAGAGCGAAAAAACAGCGATTTCGCCTGGCAGATCACTTCAGCGTAAAGGCTCTGACCACACGCCCTGTAACCTGATCGGTCAACGCTTCCACTTCTTCCGTTGACGGCGTCGGCAACATGCCAGCGACCATCAGGCTGGCCAGTCCGTGAATGGCTGACCAGGCGGTTACTTCTGCCTCAGTGCGTCCACTCTTTCCAATCACTTTAGCGACACGCAAATCATCCAGCACGGAGCATAGAATGAGGTAGGGCGCGGCGTGGGCGTGCTCGGTTGCGCTGCTGTCGGTATTGGCCTGGCGCGCCTCACAAGTGCTGGACAGGCCAAAGATCGCCTGAAACCGCGCCGGATGATCCAACGCAAAACGCACATAAGCACGCCCCAGCGCCTGAAACCGCGCGACCGCCAGCCGACCGGGATTTTTTGTTGTGGCAACCGCATCCATCGCGCAGCGAAAGCATTCGGCCAGTTCGGCCAACGCATCCTCAGACACCGCCGCAAGCAGGTCGGCCTTGCTGGCAAAATGCCGATAGGCCGCGCTGGGCGAAACCTTGAGCGCAACCGCCGCCTCACGCAGCGAAAACCCTTCGACGCCGCGCTGGGCAATCAATTCAACCGCTACAGTCTTGAGGGCAGCAGCCAGATCGCCATGGTGGTAACTCGCACGGCGTTCATCGGCATTTGGTGCGGTCTCGGAAATTTTCATTCCCGCATGTTGACACTATTCACATCCGCCTGTAAAGTGAGCGCCGTTCACATTGAAGTAGGCACTGTTCACATCAATCTTGGTAGCTGGAGAACTCGTCCCATGACTGCACGACTGTTTGATCCGCTCACGCTGCCCAATGGCAGCATTCTGTCCAATCGCATCGTCAAGGCGGCGATGGAAGAGAACATGGCCGGCCCCGGTCAATTGCCGGGCGAGGAATTGTTTGAACTTTATCGGCGCTGGTCGGCGGGCGGCGCGGGCTTGCTTGTTTCCGGCAACGTGATGGTTGATCGTCGTGCCTTGACCGGGCCGGGAGGGGTCGTCTTAGAGCGTGACACTCCGCTGGATTCCTTTCGGCGCTGGGCAGCAGCAGGCAAACAGAATGGCGCACAGTTCTGGTTGCAAATCAGCCATCCGGGACGAGCGATACAGGCCGACATGGGCGGCAATGTCTGGGCGCCTTCGGCTGTCGCGCTCAATCTGGGCAAGCACTCGAAACTGTTTGGCCAGCCGAGAGCGATGACCGAGGCAGAGATTGCGGAAGTGATCCAGCGTTTTGCGGATTCAGCGAAACGCGCCGAGCAGGCGGGCTTTGATGGCGTGGAATTGCACGGCGCGCACGGCTATTTGCTCTCGCAGTTTCTGTCGCCGCTATCGAACCAGCGCACGGATGCCTGGGGCGGGTCGCTGGAAAACCGCGCCCGCTTTCTGCTCGATGTCGTGCGAGCCATCCGCACGGTGGTTAAGCCAGGCTTCGGTGTCGGCGTCAAGCTCAACTCCGCCGACTTTCAACGCGGCGGCTTTGATGTTGCCGATGCCCGGCAAGTGGTGCGCTGGCTCAATGAACTGGCCGTTAATCTGGTGGAAGTTTCCGGCGGCACTTACGAAAGCCCAGCCATGCAGGGACGCACCGCCGATCAGCGGACGCTGGCGCGTGAAGCTTATTTTCTCGAATTCGCCCGTGATATTGCTGCCGTAGCGACTATGCCGGTGATGACCACGGGCGGCATTCGTCGCCGCGAAGTGGCGGAAGAGGTGCTGACCGCCGGCGTGTCGCTGGTCGGCATCGCCACCGGGCTGGCGTTAGTTCCCGACCTCGCTTCGCAATGGCGCAGCGCGAATACACCCGCCCCGCAACAGGCGATTCCGCAATGGAAAGACAAGGCGATGGTTGCCGCAGCCACGATTGCCCTGACCAGACGCCAGTTGCAGCGCATGGGGCGCGGCGTTGCCCCGGCGCTCGGCGAATCACCGCTGTGGGCCTTGCTCAGCGACCGCGTGCGACTGAAATGGCTGACCCGGCGCTATCGCCGCTGGCTGCACCAGTGAGGCAAAGCACTTTCCGCGTTTGAGAATCACAGGAGGAAAAAAATGAAGGTCGTTATCTTTGGCGCAACAGGTTTTTCCGGCAAGGCCATTTTGCAGGAAGCCCTCGCGAAAAATTATCAGGTTACCATTCTGGTCAGAAACGCCGCCGCTGTTTTATTGAAAGATAAAAACCTGACCATTGTTGAGGGCAGTGTCCTGGATCGGAATACGGTGAATGCTGTTCTGAAAAAACAGGATGCCGTCATTCAATGTCTGGGCGTGGGCGGCAAAGGCGATGGCAAGCCGACCACGTTTGTTTCTGACGCCAATAAAATCATTATGGAAGAGATGCAAAAAAATCAGGTGTCACGGCTGATTGCCATGAGTATCGCGGGAGCAGGCAACAGTCTTGCTTTTACGCCCTGGGTTTTTCAGAAAATCGTCCTGCCGTATTTTATGAAATGGCTGCAAGTGTTGATTGACGACAAAAACCGTATGGAGCCGATGATTACGGGCAGCGATTTGGATTGGACGATTGTTCGCTGTGCGGGCATCGTTGACAAACCCGCCCAGGGAAAAGTGACGGCAACGCTGGATGGTAAAGGCCTGAAATTATCAATTACCCTGGGCGATATGGCGGCATTTATCTTGGGGCAACTTTCTGACAAAACCTATATCAAACAAGCACCGTCAATTAGTAACTGAAATCACAGAAAGGTAAGCCACCGGTTTAACTGGTGAGACCCGAAAAGCTTTGAGCGATACGGGAGGCAAGTAGACTCTCCTCCGATGGCTTGATGAGCAAATCGAAGGAGAGTTAAGGATGGAAAATGCTTACCAAAGTTTGTCCCACTCGAAGTGGGATTGCAAATACCACGTGGTATTTGTGCCGAAGTACCGCCGCAAGGCATTGTACGGAGAGATCCGTCGTCAGCTCGGTCTGATCTTGCACGAGTTGGTGAAGCAAAAAGAATGTCAGATTCTCGAAGGACACTTGGTGTCGGATCACGTGCATATGTGCATTGCGATTCCACCCAAACATGCAGTGTCTTCGGTGATCGGATTGATGAAGGGCAAGAGCGCGATTGCGATTGCTCGAATGCAAGGCAAGGAGCGCAATTTTGCCGGAGAAAGTTTCTGGGCACGCGGTTATGCGGTCTCGACCGTGGGGTTCAATGAAGAACAACTGCGCCGTGACATCCGTGATCAGGAAGGTGCGGATGGAAGTGGACGCTTCTGAAGCGAATCGTGGCAGCCTACCGTTGTGCTGTCAATGAACTAATGGATTAGGGTGATCGCCTTTGAGGCGACCCCCCTCATCAAGCCACCTGCTTTGCGGGTGGTGTCTGACTTCGCGCGGCGTGAAATGGTCTCCAGCTTCTTCGTTGGCTTGTTCATTGAAACGTCGCACGAGGTCTTCAAACACGTAACCCATCGCAATGTTCGGAATCGTGTCCGGGTGCAAATCAACGGCGGCGATTTCTTTGACGACCTCAAACAGCCGATTGGCTTCTTCCAGCTTTTCAATCTCTTCATCGAATGTGATTTTTTCGATGATCTTCCGCGCCCGCGTTGAGAACCCAGCCATAAATTTCACCAGGTTCGGAGCCAGTTTGTCGGGATCGCCCAGCAGATTTTTGAAGGTGAAATCGCTGGTGTTGTGAAAGTTCAGCTTGAACTTTTGGTTGATGATTTTCTCGATGGCTTCAGCGTCATATTTGGGGACGGTTTGCCCTGCTTCGTTGAGCTTTGTTTCTGCGGCAAGTTTTTTGTGCAACGCGACGATCAAACAATCAAAGGTGTGAAAAACGAAGACGCCCGCGATCTGGCGCGTACGGCAAGAATTGCTGCGTCAGCCGCCGAACCCAATTGCGAAGCCGCCAGCGTCACGAACGGCTGGACACGCGCGATAAACGGTTATGAAAACCGCTGGATCGCGCCGCTTGCGTCAGACGGCGCATGGCTGGAACTGGCGTGGGATACGCCGCAAAAAATCAGTCAGGTTCAGTTGACATTCGACACCGGTTTTCAGCGCGAACTGACACTCACTAAACAGGACGATTTCAACGAACGCATGATCCGCGCTCCTCAGCCCGAAACGGTGAAAACATATTTCATCCAGTATCAGCCCGAAGGCAGTGCCGAATGGATCAACCTTGTCACCATTGATAGCAATCATCAACGCGTGCGCTGCCACGATTTCAAAACCGTGCAGGCCAAACGCATTCGCATTCACGTCAAAGAAACCAACGGTGACAAGCTGGCGCGGATTTTTGAAGTGCGTTGCTACGTGTAATAAAAGAGGAGCGAGAAAAAGTGTCGCGAAGCGAGATCGCTTGACAGCCTTTTAAAATGAACTTAACATTAAACATCTAATATATCAGATTCTTCATTTAATTCGTTTGGGTTCAGGCGTCCGCGTCGTGAAACGGAGTAAATATGGCAGCGGCTGAGGCAGCAATTATTAATCAGGCACGGATCAGCGATCAGGTCTATCAATATCTGCGCAGTGAAATCGTCGAAGGGCGCTTAGCTCCCGGCGAAAGAATCAGCCCGGAAGAGTTGGCGGAACGGCTTAAAATTTCCAAGATGCCAATCAAGGAAGCAATTGAGCGTTTGTCCGGTGATGGCTTGCTTGACGTGCAATCGCGGCGTGGCACTTTTGTCACGCGGCTTGATCCCACCGAATTGGCCGAAACTTTTGAAGTGCGTTGTGCGCTGGAAGTCCTGGCTGGAAAATTGGCAGTGCGCCACATCACGAAAGCGGATACTGAACACTTGCGACAGTTGATTGGGGCGATGGATCAATCTACAGCGAAGACCGATGTCCACGTCCATCTGGAACAGAACGCCCAATTTCATGAATTAATCGTGAAGCGTTCCGGTAATCGTAAGTTGCTTGCTATTTATCACCGCTTGCGCACTCCAATTCATGTGGCCGGCATTCATTCGCGCACCGATGATTGGGTGGATCGCGTAGCGCGTGAGCAGAAAGAGCATCGCGCCATCGTTCGTGCTTTAGAACAACGCGATCCGGCGGCAGTCGAGCAGGCGATCACGATTCACATCATGCGTGCCAGTGGTTCGCTGGTGGAAGATGTTGAGCGGGTCGTCGGAGAAACAGAATAGAAATTTGTGTAAGAGTCTCACGCAGGTGTTCCAGCTTTCATCGGGTCTGAACTTTGACGAGTAGTAACCCGACAAAAGCCGGAATTTCCTGCTGCATCCCGATGAGGAAAAGTTTAAGCAAGTTTGTCTCGTCCCCAACAGGCTACGGTAGTAAATGTGCTTGTCCTGTTAATGTCAATACCTTCCAAACGCACAGGGACAATTCGAACTTCATCTTGAAAATCCAAAAAATATTTTTGACTCTGGTCTTGTAAGCCGGGGCAACAGTGCGTTGTTTTTTCATCGCACGAAAATTCGTTTGAGAATCAATTTCAAAGGAGCACTATCATGAAGTCCATCAACCTGAAACCATTATTTTACGTATTGGTGCTGATATTTTTCGGCGCACTAAACGCGTTTGCCCAACAGGGGCGCGGCACAATTCTGGGCAGTGTTACCGATCAAACAGGTGCAGTTGTGCCTGGCGCGCAAATCGTTATTACCAACATCAATACGAACCTTGAATTTACTGCTGTCAGTAACAAAGACGGTGCGTTCAATATTCCCGCTTTGAGTGTTGGCAGTTATAAAGTGGCTGTTACCAAAGATGGCTTCAAGAAATATTTGCGTAGCGGCATCGTCCTTGAAGTGGATCAAAAGGCGCAGCTCAACGTGGCTTTGGAAACGGGCGCAGTGACCGATGTGATGGAAGTCACAGGGCAAGGCTCATTGGTGGATACGACGACGGCGACGCTTGGCAAAGTGATTGAAAATCGTCGCGTACAGGAATTGCCGCTCAACGGACGAAATGCTTTTTCATTGGTATTGTTGTCTCCGGCGGTGCAATCCGGCGCGGGGCCGTCCGCCAGTGGTTTCGGTGATCGTGGCACACAGGTTTCATTGATCCGTATCAACGGCAGTCCGCTCGCCAGCAACAATATTTCAGTAGATGGATTGAGCAGCACGAACCCATACATCCCTGATGTCAGCATTAATCCAAACGTTGACGCAGTAGAAGAATTCAAAGTGCAAAGCAGCGCGATGTCAGCGGAATTTGGGTTCACACTTGGCGGTGTCGTTAACCTTGTGACGAAATCAGGCACGAATAATTTGCACGGAACGCTCTACGAATTTTTCCGAAATAATTATTTGGATGCGAATAGCTGGGCGAATAATCGGGCTTCGCGTGCGAGACAGCCGTTGCGTTATAACCAATACGGTGGAGCGATTGGCGGCCCGATTCGTTTCCCGAAAAAAATCTTTGGGCCACTTGGATATGATGGGCGTGACCGCAGCTTTTTCTTTTACAATTATGAAGGCTATCAATTCATTACGAATGCTTCGGGCTTTTATACGATGCCAACTGCAGCAATGCGCGGCGGAGATTTTTCGCAATTGAAAAATACGGCGGGAACTGTCATCAAAGTTTATGATCCGCTGACGACGCGTCCGAATCCCAGCGGTGCGGGATTTTTGCGCGATCAATTTCCCGGCAATATTATTCCGGCGAATCGCCTTGACCCTGTCTCCAAAAATATTCTGGCATATTATCCATTGCCGAATCGTACGCCGGATAACGCCAACAACAATTTGAATAATTACTTCGGCGCAGTGTCGAATAAACGTAATTTGAATAATCACACCATGCGCTTTGATCATCGCCTGACAGAGAAGAATAATTTCTCAGCGCGTTATGTTTACTACAAACAATTCACCGATCAGGGCACATCAAATTTATATCCTGATCCGCTCATTCGCCAGCGCAACGATCCGTATCGTGGACACAACATCGTACTGACGGATTTGCATAATTTCTCGTCGAAT
The DNA here is from genome assembly GCA_043719385.1 of Blastocatellia bacterium. Taxonomy (GTDB): domain Bacteria; phylum Acidobacteriota; class Blastocatellia; order RBC074; family RBC074; genus JAFDVL01. The sequence continues at coordinate 46,436 of JAYSTY010000001.1, forward strand.
GTTTTGCACGAACTTCGCATTGGCGTAGCGCGGCAGATTTTCGATTTCGCCGTTGCCAGTGCGTTTCAGGACTATCCGCAAAAACTTGGCTTGCCCGCTATCGTTCCGGGAGATTCCTTTCCCGGCATCAGCAATGGTTTGCCGGGATTTCAGGTTGGAACCATCGGACGGCGCGGCGGTGTCGTCGGACAATTGTTTGATTCTGTGACGTGGATTCATGGTAATCATTCGACCAAGATTGGCACGGAAATGCGCTTGACGCAGGCGAATAATTTGCAGCGTTCAGCGCCATCGGGAAACTTTAATTTTGCGACTACGCTGACAGATAATGCAGCGCCAGTGGCAGGCAATCGCATTGATACAGGTTCATCCTTCGCTACGTTTTTGCTTGGTTCCGTCAGCAGCGCGAATGTGGTGCGCACACTGGGCGAATCGCAGACTAATAAAACATTTGGCGGATACATTAATGATGATTGGCGCATTCGTCGTCGTCTGAGTTTGAGTCTTGGATTACGCTACGATTATCAGTTGTATCCGTATGAAAGAAATTGTGGCACATCGAATTTCAATCCGTACGCAACGAATCCGTTAAATGGATTACTCGGACGAACGGAATTTGCCTGCAAAGATTATGGGCGAGCATTTACGGAAAATAACCCCCGTGATTTTGCGCCACGAGTTGGATTTTCATTGGATGTTTTTGGTAATCAAAAAACCGTCGTACGCGGCGGCTTCGGAGTTTTCTTTGCCTCACTCGTGGGACAAAGCGCCGAAGCTTTTGAAAGCACGAATGGGTTTGCTTCGACGAATACGCCGTACAATCCTCCTGGTGGAAATTCGTTGTTAACGGCTTTCCAATTTAAAGATGGATTGCCGTCACCTTCGTTGTTTGCCTCCGGCGCAGCGTTTGGCGCTAACCTGTTTGCGATTTCAAACAACGCCGTTTTCAAAGAGAAAAAATCTCCGACGCCGATGTCGCAGCAATGGAATTTATCAGTGCAACAACAACTCAAAGGCGGCATTTTGTTAGAAGCCGCATACTCCGCCAATCACGGCGTACATCTTTTGTCAGGCAGCTACGATTTGAATACGGCTGACCCGGCGAAAATTCGTCAATTTGGATTAGCGGGAACGCTCGGCAATGCCGTAGCAAATCCATTTGCAGGAAAAGTCCCCGGCACGTTCGGTGGTGCGACGATCACACAGGCGCAGGCGTTGAAGCCGTATCCGTATGCGCCAGGAATTTCGATCCGCAATCCGCATCAGGGAAATTCCAATTACCACGCGTTATTACTGTCGGCAGAGAAGCGTTTTTCTAAAGGCTTTTCGTTCCTCGCTTCGTACACGTGGGCAAAATTGATTGCTGATTCCATGTATAACCCGATCAATTTTGTCGGCACAGAGCAGGGGAATGTGAACGGTTTTCAGAACATGTTCAATCGTCGTAATGAACGCGGCGAAGAAGCGTCCAACGTACCGCAACGATTTGTGTTGAGTGCCTTGTGGGAATTGCCCATCGGCAAAGGGCGCAAGCTCAACATTGAAAATAAATTTGCGAATGCCATCGTTGGCGGATGGCAAATTAACACGATCAATACGATTGTTGCGGGTGCTCCAACCGTGATTCGTGGTGCGAACAATGGGTTGGCGGATCGCCCTGATTGGGTTGGTAGTTTGGAATTACCGAGCGGTTTTACAGATACGAATCCGGCGGCAGGCGTACCGTGGTTTAATACCGCAGCGTTCCTGAATCCGGCGTTGTATACGTTCGGCAATACGCCGAATACGATCAGCCAATTTCGTAATCCCGGCGCTTTCATTCTTGACCTGTCAGTTTTCAAGACCTTTACGATTACCGAAAAGCTACGCCTGCAATTTCGCGGTGAAGCCTTCAATGCGCCGAATCACGTCAACCTCGGAATTCCGAATACGAGCTTTAGCCCTAACGCGGCAGGCGTAAATCAAAGCTCATCTTTTGGGCGCATCACGACTGCGCGTGATCCACGTCAACTTCAACTTGGCTTAAAGTTGATTTATTAAATTGGCTGGTTTTTAAACAGAAAAATGTGAGACAGAAAAATAAAGCCTGACGATATTTTTCTGTCTCACCTTTTTCTGCATGAGCTGGAAATTAATTACTTCTCATTTAGAATTTAATCATGAAGCTGACACAAACAATTATCCTTTTATGCTATCTGAGCCTTGCGGCTGTGGCACAGGAGAAAACCGATCCACCGCCGATTCAAGTCGGCAATGCTTTCCCGAATATCACAACGATTGCCGAATACAACAGCCCAAGTGAAGCAGGCATCGGTGCATTATTGCCGTGGGCGAATCGGTTGTGGTTTGTGTCTTACGTCGCTCACAAAAAAGGCGAAGGCACAGGGCTTTACTGGGTAGATGAAACGATGAGGATGCACAAACATCCAGCCAGCGTCGTTGGCACTTACACGAATCGTTACATCCACACGCCGACCAATCTGGCTTTCTTAGGCCCGCACGTGATTGACACCAAAGGCAACGTCCGCACGATTGAAGCGCTGACCAGCTATCGGCTGACTTCGACGATGGATCATCTGACCGACCCTGAAAACAAAGTCTATATGCTGGCGATGGAAGGCGAATTTTTTGAAGTAGATGTGCGCACGCTTGAATCCAAACAGCTATTCAATTTGGTCAAAGAACTCGGCATTACGTTCAAGCAGGGCAAGGAACATTTCAAGAGCGGCTACACTGCGCAAGGTCGCGTCGTTGTTGCCAACAATTCTTATTACGAAGCCGATTACAAAGGCGAACAGGAAGCCGGACGCCTTGCCGAATGGGATGGCAAAACATGGACGACTATTGAGAAAAAACCGTTCGTCGAAGTCGCAGGCAAAAGCCTTTCAGGTGGCGGCATTGGCAATCCAATTTTCGCTACGGGATGGGATAAGGCTTCAGCGATTTTGAAAGTCTTCGCGGCAGGCAAATGGACGACGTGGCGCTTGCCGAAAGGCGCACAGACTTTCGATCACGCTTACAACACGGAATGGATGCGCATCCGCGACGCGCAAACCGAACGCTTTCTGATGGATTTGCACGGCATTTTTTACGAACTACCCGCGCAAATTTATGACGGGCATATTCTGCCGATTCGCCCGATCTCAACGCACCTGCGCATCGTGCCGGATTTTTGTTATTGGCGCGGACTGTTCGTGATGGGCGGCGATCAAACCGACCGCAGCCTGGGACAGCCGCAATCCGGTTTGTGGTTCGGGCAAGTAGATGATTTGTGGAAGATGGGCAAGCCTGCGGGCTGGGGCAGCGTTTGGTACAAGCAAGATGTGAAAGCGAACGAAGTTTCTGATCCATTTTTGATGACGGGCTTTGACCGTAAAGTCATGCATCTAAAACATACGGCAAAAGTGTTGGTACAATTCAAAGTTGAAGTTGATTTTCTTGGCGATGGAAGCTGGGAAACTTATGAAACAATTACCGTTCCTGCGAATGGTTACAAGCATCACGAATTCCCCGCTGGCTTCAGTGCCCATTGGGTGCGCGTGACGGCAAGCGCGAATTGCAATGCGACTGTGACCTTCATTTACTCGTGACATTTATCCGAAGGTTTCATGGCAAACTACCAGGGTGAAATCAGGGCAATGCTGAACCGACGAGAGTTAGGCAACTTGGGCGAAGCTTCTGCGCTGCCAGAAAATTTGTTTGCGCTGCCCCCTTCATCTGGCACGACGGCAACCGCTATCGCGCTATCGTCAAAGACAACGAAGGCTATTTCACGAACGCAGGGAAATCGCTGGCGTTGTTTGAATCGGCGGACGGTTTGGATTGGAAACTGTCGGCGCATCCGTTGGTGGCTACGATAGACGTGCAATGGACGAACGGGGAGAAACAAAAAATGAATTCGCTGGAGCGTTCTTAGCTCTGGTTTGAAAAAGGAAACCCTGTAGTATTGCTGTGCGCGTCGGATGTTTCGCCCGCGCGCGAATTTTCATTCAATGTGCAGATACCACTGCAATTCAAATGAAATAAAATTATGAAGCAACGCAAACGAAAAATGCGGCTCTACACGTTGGCTGCGCTCCTGCTGATGGGCGGATTGTGTTTGGTTTGGGAGCGTCTGACGACAGCCGCAAGCGCGCAACAACGGGTTGATTTCAACCGCGACATTCGCCCGATCCTGTCTGAAAATTGCTTCACTTGTCACGGCCCGGATGATGGCGCACGCAAAGCGAAATTGCGTTTTGACACGAAAGAAGGAGCGTTCGCCAAAACAGGTGTGATCGTCGCGGGCAATGCGGCGAACAGTCGCCTGATGAAACGAATCATTGCTACTGATCCTGATGTCGTGATGCCACCGCCGAGCACCGGGCATAAGCTGACAAAAGCGCAAATTGATTTGCTCACACGTTGGATTGATGAAGGCGCGACGTGGGGCTTGCATTGGTCGTTCGTGACGCCACAACGCCCTGCCTTGCCAAAGGTCAAAGACACCCACTGGCCGCGCAATCCGATTGATTATTTTGTGCTGGCGCGTTTGGAGCAGGAAGGTTTGAAGCCTGCGCCAGAGGCAGATAAGGCGACGTTGCTCAGACGCATTTCGCTCGACTTGACGGGCTTGCCGCCCACGCAAAATGAGCTTGATGAATTTCTTGCCGACGCTGCGCCGAACGCTTATGAAAAGGTCGTAGACCGATTGCTCGCTGCGCCGCGTTATGGCGAGCGGATGGCGTTTCGCTGGTTGGATGCGGCGCGTTATTCCGATACCCATGGATACCAGCGCGATGGTGATCGTAACATGTGGCGCTGGCGTGATTGGGTCATCGAAGCCTTCAATCAAAACATGTCGTTTGATCAATTTACGATTCAGCAATTGGCGGGCGATTTGTTGCCGAACGCAACTATCGAACAGCGCATCGCTACAGGCTTCAATCGCAATCATCGCGCCAATTCAGAAGGTGGAATTGTTCCGGCTGAATATTATGTGGAATACATCGTTGATCGCGTAGACACGACTTCGACTGTGTTTATGGGCTTAACGGTCGGGTGCGCCCGCTGTCATACGCATAAATTCGATCCGATTACGCATAAGGATTATTACCAACTTTTTGCGTATTTCAACAGCATTCCCGAAACCGGAATGATTGGCGATTTCGGCAATGCGCGTCCGTGGCTGGCTGCGCCGGATCGCACACAACAACAACAACTATCGCAATTAGAAAAAGAAATTTCGCAGGCGGAAAAACATTTGTCTTGGTTGGCTGATGGTTTCTCTTCTGAGCAAAAAGCCTGGGAACAAACGTTGACGAAACCGCAGCAATGGTGGTCGCCGGAAAATTTAGTAATGGCGCATGCCCTGGATGAAAACGCCAAACTCGAAATCACAAAACCAATTCCAAAGGCAACGCCGACGCCAAAGCCTTCGCCAACCCCGAAGCCGACGCCAGGCGCAGTCGCCACACCGACTCCTGCTCCGACGCCCAAACCCACACCGTTGCCGCCGCCAGGTTATCGAAACGGCGAGCCAACGTATGCCGAATCCCCCACGGGCCAAGGCGTAGCGTTGGATGGCAAGGTGTTTTTTGACGCTTCGCAAACGGTGCGATTCGGTGAGGTCATGCGTGGCAAAGAATTGAAAGAGATATTTGCCGTCTCGCTTTGGTTCAATGCCGATTCAGAGCAAGGTGGCGCGCTGCTCACATTTCTCAACTCTGATCCTGAAACCAAAGAACGAAAATTGCCCAAAGGACGAGGCTTCGGACTGTATTTGCTGGATGGCAAAATTCATTTCAACACAGTTGCAAGCTGGGATGAAGATTCCGTCAAAACTGAAACCCGTGAAAAAGTATCAGCGCAGCAATGGCATCATTTGTTGGCGATTTTTGATGCGGCGAATGCGCTGGAACACAGCCAGATTTATCTCGATGGGCAAAAGCAAAAATTAACAGTCACGCAATCTTCGCTCTTCAATTCGTACGGCAACAATCAAAACTTTTTGCGCATTGGTGGCGGCGGCGGTTCGGCGCTGCGCTTCAAAGGCAAACTGGATGATGTGCGAATTTATCGCGCCTTGCCGGACGCTGCGCAAATTGCTGTCTTATCTTGCGCGGACTCATTAGATCGCATTGCCAAAATCCCGCTCGCGCAAAGAACCGAAGGCCAACGACTGAAAGTACAAAATGCTTTTCTCACGCAAGCGGCGTCAGCCGAAGCGCGTGCGGCGTT
>JAYSTY010000002.1:0-27737 GCA_043719385.1 Blastocatellia bacterium
AAGTAATCGTGATGAGAATGTCCGCGTCGGCTGCGGCTTCAGGCTCGGCGACAGGAGTAATATTGGCAATGCCAAGTTGAGCGCTCATCGTTGCGCTAAATTGATTTCGCTTTTCTTCGGAGCGACTGAAGACTTTTACATGTTCAATTTTTCTGACTGCGCAGACAGCGGCGAGTTGCGATTGTGCCTGCCAGCCTGTGCCATAAATCCCGACCGTTTTGGCATCTTCACGCGCCAAATATTTCGTCGCAATCCCGCTGGCTGCGCCTGTTCGCATTTGCCCTAATTTATCGGCTTCAATGAGCGCCAGCAATTCACCTGTTGCCGTGTCGTAAAGACTGACGTGAAATCTGGCTTTACCTTTCGCTACGGTGTACGCCTTTAAGCCGTAAGTTCCAAGCGAAGCAATGGCACCACTCATCGTCATCAAAATTGCACCATTCGCACGAACGCGACGACGTGGTTCATTCGTGGCATCGCCTGTGGCTTGCGCTTTGAAAGCGGTCTCAACAGCGGCGAGCGTATCGGACATTGTGAGCAGATTTGTTACGTCTTGTTCAGTTAAATAAATCATGATTTTATGCGACAGCGAAATCCAGCAATTGTCTTTTGTAAGGCGGGTGGAACGCCAACACGATGTCTTCCTTTGGAATTCCTAATTCAAGCAAACGATCTACAATTCCAAAATCCGTCAGATCGCGTTGCACCCAAATTTTTCCATCCTTAATATCAATATGAATTGAGCTTCCATAAGCGCGCCTCTGTTCCTGCCAGCCAACATTGACAAGCAGGTAATGATCGCGCTGGCGATCAATAATAATTTCACCTTCAATTTCTTCAGGAATAGATTTATGACTGCCTATCTTTTCCAAAATTTCCTGCACACAGTTACGGTACTTTTCTACTTTATCCATTTGATTACCTCTTTTTGAATTGGAGCGTAGACGATAATTTTTAAGCTATAACGTTCAATCACAGATTGTGTAAAATCCATATTGAAAAATTCATCGAAAGTTTCTTCAGGCACTGCTAAATATAAAATGCGATCAGGCTCTTGATGTTCAAGCGCAAGGTGATAACTCAAAAATTGCCCCAACGCATTGTAAAAATCTGTAATGAACGAGAGACCCAAAAAGCTTTTGATCTCGACAGCGATTTTTTGAGTTCCTTTGGTTGCTGCGAGCAATTGTTCTGCTCCTAAATCAATTTGCATTTCCACTCTGCCGAACTTGACTTGAAGCGGATCGTGTGTGATTTTCCAACCGTCTTTTTCTAACGCTTCTCTGACAGCGTCATGGAATTTGTCTTTCGCAGCCATAAAATTATTTCCCAATCATCGCGGAAGTTATTGTTGCCAATTTCCTTTTCATCTTCGAAGATTTGCCTGTCAATCTCATCCACAGTGAAGAATTAATCCAATCATCAAAAATCGAATACACCACCGGAGTCATTAACAACGTCAGCAATAAGCACAGGCTTTGTCCGCCGATGACGACGACTGAAGTAGAGCGATTGATGCCGGAGCCAGGGCCATTGCTCAATGCGAGCGGAGCCATTCCAGCGACGAATGCCAACGTCGTCATTAAAATTGGGCGTAAGCGATCTCGGCTCGCCTGCACTAATGCGATGTGTCGTTCCATTCCTTTGGCGCGTAATCCGTTCGTATGATCAATTTGCAGAATCGAATTTTTCTTGACCATTCCGAACAGCACCAGCAAGCCGAGCAACGTAAACATATTCAGGGATTGTCCGGTGATAAGTAACGAGAACATGGCGAATGGGACGCTTAGCGGGATTGCCATCAGCACTGTGATGGGATGCAGGAAAGATTCAAACTGCGCCGCGAGAACGATGTACATAAAAATAAACGACAGCAGAAAAGCGAGCGCGAAGCCTTTACCAGTGCGTGTTTGTTCTTTGATACGTCCAAATTCAATGACGGAATATCCCGGCTGCATATTCAGGTCTTTCACGTCTTTCAAAAAGGTTTCTTTGACCTGACTTTGCGAGACGCCTTCTTTGAGGTTGGCCGTCAACAGCACACGGCGCTGACGGGCGGCGCGTTCGATTTGCGTCGGCCCTGTCGCTGGTTCAAAACGAACCATATTTTCCAATCCGACACTGCCCAGACGTGATGATGGCACGTTTAATTGTTTGATGCCTGCCGTATCCGTTCGATAATTTTCATTGGCGCGAACGTGAACTTCGTATTGCTCTCCGCCTTCGTTGTAGGTCGAAACTTTATCACCTCCGACCAATAGACGCAGGCTTTGCGCGACATCTGAAACATTGACGCCGAGGTCTGCCGCTTTCTGACGATCAATCACCGCGCGTACTTCCGGCTTACCAAATACCAGTGTGCTGTCAGGATCAACGATGCCGGGAGTATTTTTCAGTTTGGCTAAAAGTTTATCGGAATATTCTCTGAGCCGATCTAAATCCGGCCCTAAAACCATGAATGAGAAGTTTGCATTTTGATTTGAAGAGCCTCCAATCGCGGCGATAGTTTGGACGGAACTACGCAGGTTCAGCGCTTTGAATTTCGGAATAACTTCATCACGCACTTGTTGCATGATGTTGAATTGAGTTTTGCTGCGCGTTTCCAACGGCGATAATTTGACATAGACCGTAGCGACGTTGGAGTTGGCTTGCTGATCGGCTCCAATCGTTGTCAGCGTGTATTCAATACTGGGTAATTTGCGCACCTCCGCCGTAATTCGATTGATAGTTTCAGCCGTTGTGTTTAGTGACATTCCTTCGGCAGTGCGGATCGTCATTTCAAATTCGCTCTGGTCATCTTCAGGGAAAAAATCTTTACCGACCGCCTGAAATAATGGCACAGTCGAGATGAAAACTATCAGTGCAATCAAGCAGATCAACCAGCGATGATGCAGCGAAAATTGGAGCAAACCGGAATAACCACGATCAAGCATGCGCATCATCCATGAATTCTTTTCACCCTCGTGTTTACTGGTCGGAACACGCTTCAGCATGCGTGCGCTCATCATCGGAGTCAGTGTGAAACTCACGAGCAATGACACCGCGATGGAGAACGTCATGGTCAGGGCGACGCTCTTGAAAAAGCGTCCGGCAATGCTCGCCATGAATGCGACTGGCAGGAAGATTACGATTAACGAAAGTGTCGTCGCCATGACCGCCATCCCAATTTCTTTGGTCGCGGCAATCGCGGCTTCAAATGGTTCGTAGCCTTTTTCTTCGATGTAGCGGAAAATATTTTCAAGAACGACAATAGCATCGTCAATGACAATTCCTACGGCGAGCGTCAAGCCCAACATTGACGGACCATTGAGCGTGATCCCCGCCCATTCCATCATCGCAAATGTCGCAATAATTGAAGAGGGAATTGCCACCGCCGCGATGATCGTTGCACGCAGATTTTGCATGAAAAGGAACACGACCAGCGCCGCCAGAAGCGATCCTAAAACCAGATGTTCGCGGACGGTATGAAAGGCTGCCAGGATAAACACCGCCTGATCACGGACGATATTCAGATCATATCCGGGCGGCATGGATTTCTTAACTTTTTCCAGTTCCACTTTCAAACCATCAATCACATCCACCGTATTCGTCCCCGATTGGCGACGAATTTGTAACAGTAAGGTCGGCTTGTCATTGTAAAATCCCGCGCTGACTTCCTGCTCAACGCCGTCTTCCATGGAGCCAATATCAGAAATTTTTATGGGATAGCCGTTGCGCGTCGAGACAATGAGGTTGTTGAAATCTTTGGGATTTTGGAGCCGTCCCAGTGTGCGCAAAGTGAGCGTTTGCTTTTGCTGTTCGATGCGTCCGCCGGGGACTTCGAGATTTTGCGCTTGTAGCGCCTGCGAGACCTGCGCTACGGTCAGATTGTAAGCGCGCAGCTTATCGCCATCCAGATTAATATTGATTTGGCGTTTGCGTCCGCCGATGATTTGAACCTGTCCGACTCCGTTGACGGATTCGATTTGCCGCCGCAAAACTTTGTCCGCGTAATCGGTCATCTCTCGTACCGAATGATTCGATGAAATGGAGACCGTCATAATCGGTGAAGCGTCAGGATCAAGCTTTTCAATCGTTGGAATTTCGACGTTTTTTGGTAACAATGGCAGGACGCGATTGATCTTGTCGCGCACATCCTGCGCCGCCGTGTCCAGGTTTCGATCCAAATCAAAGTTGACGAAAACCAACGAAACACCTTCAGAAGAGGTCGAGTTTAAATCTTCAATTCCGCTGATCGTATTGACCGCTTCTTCGATTTTGTCGGTGATTTCTGATTCGACTTCCTGCGCGGCTGCGCCTGGCAAACGAGTGATAATCGTGACGATAGGGAATTCAACCTTCGGGAATCGCTCCACGGTCAAACGGTTGTAAGAAAACACGCCCAAGACTATTAATGTCGTAATCAACATCGTTGCGAAGACTGGGCGACGTACACAAATTTCTGCTAACTTTTGCATAATACATTTTCGACCTTTGGTTTTTGGTCTTTTATTTAACGGTTACTACGCTGCCTTGTTGCAACTTGTCGGTGTTACTCGTTGCCACCTGGTCACCTTCGCTAATACCTTCGGTAATCTCAATCAGATCGCCATCCGTGATCCCGGTTTTGACCAGTTTCTCAACAGCTTTGCCATTTTCAATTACAAAAACTTTGATAATTCCGGCAATCGTGAAAACTGCTTTCGTGGGAACCATGATCGCGGAACCATTACGATTTGTTACCAATTGCGACTTTGCAAACATTCCCGGACGTAAAATATTTGAAGGGTTGGCAATGACAGCTTCGACAGGAAGGGCGCGTGTTTGTTCGCTCAACGAAGTTCCCAGGCGTGTGATCCGTCCGGTGAACGTTCGATTCGGAAACGCATTAGTAGTCACAGAAATTGTTTGCCCGACACGTACTGCGGAAACCGACGATTCAGGAATGTCGGCACGCAGGCGAATCGGATTCGTTCGTACTAAGGTGACAATTTTCCCGCCGACCGGAACGAAGGCTCCACGCGCCTGATGTTTTTCTTTGACGGCCCCGCTGATGGGCGAACGCACTACGGTATCGGTTAATGATTTGCGCGATAAATTGATGGCAGCGCGTTGTTGTTCGATGATGGCAACCTGCTGATTGATAGCATCCAGGGCGGCCTGATACCGTGCCTGTGCCAGATTTTTTTGCGTCAGGGACTGGTCATAAACGCTGCGTGGTACGTCTCCGGCCTCGACCAGTTTTGTCGCCCGCTCCAAATCCATTTTGTTGTAGTCCAATTGCGCTTTGACCTGCATCACATCAGGCGTTTGCAGCGGATCAAATTTCACGCCTTCTTTCATGCCAATCCGTGCCATCGTTTGTTTTAATTGCAGTTCGGATTGCTCAATCTTGAGCAACGAATCCCGCTGATCAATTTGCGCGATGACCTGCCCCTGTTGCACATACGACCCGAAATCAATATTCAGCGCCGTAATTTCTCCGGCGATTTGGGATGACACGACCACTTCTTCATCAGCGGTGAGTGATCCTACGACTTCGACAGTTTGCGGCAAGCCGCGTGAAATTGCGGCGGCAGTAGTGACTTCAACTGGTAAGGTAGAATTGTTTCCAGCACTGGTTGAAGAAGCGGCTGCGCTTTTAGCCGCACTTGTCGCTTTTGCCTCTTTATTCTTTTTTGTGAAGTAGAAGCCACCAGCGAAGATGACCCCAATCAATAAAGTTGCGCCGATGATCCATTTGCCACGCGTACCTGAAGGCGTCGGAGATAAATCGTCAGGCTCGGAAGAAGTATCAGCAGGAGATTCTATTTGTTTAGTACCTGTACCATTCATAAAAATTACTTTCGATTATTGGGTGAATAATTTGGATTAATAATTCCGGCTAAAAAAAACTCGGTGAACCGCTCAGCAGCCTGGCGGTTGGAAATATTTAATTTCTGATCACCCAGGCTTTGATTAAAAAACCTGTTGGTGATTGCGTGGTGCAGGATGGTGCCGAAAAATGATCGCACCGCAATCATTGGATCAACTTTGCGAAAGGCACCCTCGGAGATACGGTTTTTTATGTAGGTTGCGACCATACGATAACGTTCTGAAACTTGATTACGAAAAAAAAGGTCGGCAAGTTCGTGACCTTCCAGTGCGCTGTAAAATAACAACCGTAAGAACGCTTCATCATTCTCATGCGTGTCGAGAATATGCAGTGCGATCCGCTCGAAAATCTTCTGGTCATTGCGCAACTGCATGTACTTTTCGATTTCGGCTTCCATCGCCGGAATCTCGCGCGCACAGGCTTTCTGGTCAATGATCGCGGAATAAAGCTCGCTTTTGGTCGCAAAGTGGCGAAAGATAATCGCCTCATTTACGCCTGCCGCCAGCGCGATTTCTTTCGTTGTCGTGCCGCGAAAACCTTTTTGCGAAAAGAGCTTGATCGCCACGGTGACGATTTGCTGACGCCGATCTTCTGCTGCCATGCGTGGCGACGGCTTGTCACTTAAATTGTTGGGGGTAATTTTTGCTGATGCCATAGTTGATTTTGAGTTGCGCAACCTGCTTTGGGTTGAACTGTGATGGTAAAGAGCGAACAAAGTAAGTACTTACTTACCACAGCTCGGAAAGAGATGCAAGCATTTTTGTAAGTGGTTACTTACAATCTTTATTGGGCAGCCAGCCCTGTGATCCGCTAACCTCTTTGCCATTGCAGTTTCCCGCACACTGCGACCGCCTGACGAATTTAAGTTGGGACTGACTGTTGAAGGAAGGCTATTTTGCCGTTTGTGAACGGCTTTTGCAGAAGCCCGCACGAAGTAAGGGCGCGAGATGCAGGCGCTGAAAGACGGCGAACACCTTGGCGCTAAATCAGGATTTCGTTGCGGGGCTGAGGAAAAAGAAATAATCGCTGATATTGTTTGTCTAAAATAATTTATTGATTTCCGTAAACACCCTTTCAAAATGATCCAATGTTTCTGACTGAAAATAAGTTTTATCTACGCTTAATTGGTTTAGTTTGTACGCAGGTCTGTAATGGTTAAAGCGATCTTTCCCAATAATCTTATTAATTTGCTTAACGATTGTGTCTATTGACGTGTCTAAGTCAGATAGTTTGATTTCTGCGTATTCGCCCTGAAATGCAGTGTTGAAAAGCTTGAGATAGTCATCCTTTGAAAAGAGGTCTTCAATGTCGGCTATTTGTTTCCCACCTTGGGCGAACTCGTCAAAGAATCGAATATTACGCTGCTTGATTATTTTATCTCGGATCAAGTCGTCTACTCGTTGTTTGCCTTTTTGATCTGTGAACGTATCAAGTAGGCAGGCAACATTTAATTTTGATCCGCGAAGCAAGGAAATAAAGGTCGAAATTTTATCTAATCCGCCAACTGGAACGATTGTAATGGTATCTTTCAAATGAGTTCTTTTCTCAATTTCCAAAATATTTGAGAGAACTGTTAAATAAAGCAAATCTGCTGGGCCTTCAACTAATAAATTGTTTTTTGAAATGAAAAGATTTTGGGCGATGTCGTAACCCAACGCAGCTTGTAATGGAAATAATGTGTTAGGGTCTTTTTCTTGGATACTATTAGAAACGATTGACCCTGATTCCGTTTCAACAACAGTTCTTACTGTGTGAAGTTCTGCTGAATCAATCATAAAAGGAGAATGTGTCGTATAGATGATTTGGTAATCAGCAGAAAGGTCTTTCAAAAAGCGTAATAAATCAGCTTGCGCGGCGGCGTGAAGATTTAAGCCTGGTTCGTCCAAAAGCAAAATATAATTACTATTTTTATCTTCTTGAATTTTCTTGAACCACACCAAAAATGAAAAGAACCAATTAAATCCTTTGCTGCGATTTTTTAAAGGAAGAGAAACGCGAGAACGTTTGTTTTTGACCCGAATATCTAAAATATGATCCACAATCCTAACGTCAGGAACTATTGCTTGCTGGCCTGTTGACGGCACAATTACCGATTTGTTTGAGGTCTTCTCTTTTTTATCAATATCAAACTCAATTTCGAGATTTTTATTTGTTGTCCAATATTTAAAGAGCTCATCGGTGATTATTGCTTCGGTTGCCTCTAGTTCTGCCTTGAAATCCTCAAAATTTTCGGCGTTAAGAAGCTCATCAATATTTATGTCCGCTAAATCAAATAACGCTTTTGCTGTTTTCAGTTCATCTTGTTCTAATTCATCGTCTCGCAAAGAATTAATACTAATGCGTGATGGCAGCGCATAATATTCGTCATAATAAAGGAATTTCGGTAGACAGGATTGCAAATAGGTTCTTGCAATATATTCATTAATAGGATCACTTTGCCAGTTCCACTTATTTTCAAAGTATTTAGTGAGCGATAGTAAAACTTTATTATCTGTTTCATCTGTAGAGCCTGCAATTAATTTATCTAGCTCTTCTGCATTTTGAATAGCAGCTAATTTTTCACCGATTGCTTTACTGCCTCTTCTTAGGTTCCTAGTTATATTTTCAATGAATTTTTGCTTATTACATCGGACATTTACCCAGGATCGTTTGTTTGAAAATTTGTTTGATACGCTCACTTCATCTTGAGTAAAAACATCTTCGCCCACGTCTAAATTTATTTTTTCTTTTAGGCTTTCGGGAATGGAGTAGAAGCATGTTAAGACATCAGGTATTGTACCACTTCTGTCCATCGTCTTTTTCTCTTTACGTGGATAATCATGCGTTGAATCGTATGTAAATTTATCGTCTTTTTGAAAATAATTCGATTTTGCAAGAGCTTCTAGAATCGAAGTCTTTCCTGATTCATTCATTCCTACCAGTACCGTGATATGCTCATCTATATCAAACGATTGCTCGGTTTCTAAACATTTGTATTTGTGAATCGTTGCTTTTTTCAGTTTCATATTGACAAAAGTAGGGGCTGATTATTCTTAATATTTTCCTACCTGCTTGTTGCTATGCTTGGGAGCAACTAACCAGTAAAGGTCTCTGTTCGCTTTTTCAGAAAATGACTGATGTAACTGCGGCTATGGCTATACAGTTATGTTTGTTAGCAAGCTCATTTCGCCATCAATGATTTATGAATTTCTCTAAACCGATGTAAATATAGCACATAAGTTTGAGCGCAGGCGAGTCTCTGTAAACTTGACTTATTTGCTACAGCCGCAAAATTATTAAAACCTAAAGGGGAACAACAAATAACAAAATAATAGGTGCAGCTATTTTCTTGGCAACGGCTCCGGCAAATTCGCAATCGCATACGCCAGCACCGCCATTACCGCTGCATTTTCCGCCAATTCACGCGGCACAATTTTATCCAGCGTATCCGCCGTTGTGTGGTGGTAATCGAAGTAGGTGCGACTGTCCTGCCACAAGCCAAACGTCGGCACTCCGAGCGTATCCAGCGGCGTGATGTCGGCTTCGGGTGAGGTGTTCACTACATCAATCAAGCCCGTGCCGATACTTTGCAAAATAGTTGAGGCGGAACGCAGTTTGTTAATGGCTTCG
Source organism: Blastocatellia bacterium (assembly GCA_043719385.1). Lineage (GTDB taxonomy): Bacteria > Acidobacteriota > Blastocatellia > RBC074 > RBC074 > JAFDVL01. The sequence continues at coordinate 9,464 of JAYSTY010000002.1, forward strand.
GCTGTTGCGTGGGCGTGAATTCCTAACGGATGGCTGGCTCCGAGATCGCTTTCAATCGCGGCAATGTGATTCAGCGCATCAGCTTTATTATTTTCGGCGTAGGTTCTGCCGCCGGCTGTCCCGTTCTCTTCGTTCATCCACGCAATCACGCGAATTGTCCGCTTTGGCTTGAGGCCAAGCTGCTTAATTAAATTGGCCGTTTGCATCGCTACGGCTACGCCCGAAGCGTCGTCAATCGCGCCTGTCCCCAAATCCCACGAATCCAGATGACCGGAGACGATGACAATTTGTTCAGGATGCTCGCTGCCTTTGATGTCGGCGACGACGTTGGAGCTGGCTTCATCCGGCAATTTTTGCGGCGTCAGCGTGAGGTGAATTTTTACTTTGCCCTGGGCGGCGAGATAAGCAATTAATTCGGCATCTTCAGCGGCTACCGCCGCCGCCGGAATCTGTGGCGCGTCCGGTAAATAAAACAGTGATCCGGTATGAGCGAGGCGATATTCTGCGCCACCTGCCGAACGATTCAGGGCGGCAATTGCGCCAAGTTTTGCGGCGCGACTCGCGCCTGTGCCGCGATAGGCGACGGCCTGACCATAAGCCTCGCCGCCGTGTCCACTCGCCGCCAATTGACGATCAAATTTGAAGTTGTACAAAACAATTTTCCCGGCAATTTTATCGCGGCCTAACGCTTCGAGTTGCTCGTAATTTTCAACGACTACGATTTCCGCCGTGAGTCCTTCGGCTGGCGTCGCCACGCTGCCGCCGAGCGCGGTCAGGATAACTTTCTGTGTCGTCCCTTTTGCCTGTCCTTTGTATTCGACCAGCGCTCCGGTTTCGATGCCGCGCACCCAATGCGGCACGGTGACTTTTTCCAGCTTCACGTCCAACCCTAATTTGCGCATTTCTTCGGCGACATATTCAACGGCGGCATTGGCTTGCGATGAACCGCTGAGGCGCGGCCCGATGTTGTTGCACAAATACGCCGTTTGTTTGTAAGCGTAATCGCTGTCGAGCGCGGCCTGTTGCAGGCGTTTCAGTTCAGTAGTGAGTTGTTCAGAATATTTTTCAGTCGGAGGTGCGTTACGACGTTGTGCGATGACGGGAAAACTGAATAGAAAAAGTGTGAAGAGTAGAAGGGCGAATTTATTCATTGTGAATTAGTTCCTTGAAAAAATGTCCAAACCTGAAAAGCTGCTGACAGAAAAATGGGGGCAAAAAAATATCTAATACGCCAGACGGTTTTTTTGACCTCATTTTCCTGTCAGCCTCTGAATTCTGATGATAGCCACTTATCTTTACATCTGGCAATGACTGAGATACAAGCCTTGCAAATGAAAATCAAAATAATGCGAATATTGCCAAGCTTAATTCTCCTGTTTTCGACCTTTGCTTTCGCGCAAACGAATGCAATTTTGATTACTGGCGGAAATGTTATTGATGGCACTGGTACAAAAGCGAAACGAGCTGATGTGCGAATTATTGGTGATCGCATTGAAGCGATTGGAAACCTCAAACCACTTCCCAACGAAAAAATTATTGATGCTCGCAAAATGATGATCGCGCCTGGCTTCATTGATATTCACAATCATTCCGAACGCGGCTTGGAAAAACAACCAACGGCGGACAGTCAGATTTTGCAGGGTATCACAACCTTAGCCGTAGGGCCGGATGGCAGTTCGCCGTGGCCGCTTGATACCTACCTCGAAAAAATTTATGAGCATCCGGCGGCTGTGAATGTACTGGCGTTTGTCGGACACGCGACAGTGCGACAACAAGTTATGGGCAATGGGTACCAGCGTCCGGCGACCAAAGCAGAAATTGCCGCGATGGCACAACTGGTTGAAGAGGGAATGCGGTCAGGCGCGGTCGGGCTTTCCAGCGGGCTTGAATATGATGTTGGTTTCCCCAGCACTACGGAGGAAGTCATCGCTCTGGCGCGTGTCGCCGCGAAATTCGGCGGTATTTACATGAGCCACATCCGCGACGAATCGGATTCGATGTTGACCGCATTAACAGAAGCCATTCGCATCGGGCGCGAAGCCAAAATCCCGGTGCAAATTTCGCACATCAAAATGGGTACGAAAGGCGTGTGGGGCAAAGCGCTGGAAGCCGTGCAATTGATCGAAGCCGCCCGCAAAGAGGGCATTGACATCACCGCCGATTGTTATCCGTATGACGCGTGGGCTTCGACGATTACGGTGCTGGTTCCGAGTCGCAAACACAATAATGTGAATGAAGTTGCCAAAGGCTTAGCCGATGTTGGCGGCCCCGAAAATGTGACAATTACCTCGTGCGAAAAACACAAAGATTACGAAGGCAAATCGCTCGATAAAATTGCGGATGAGCAAAAAAGTACAGCGATAGAAATTTACATGCGAATTGTCAAAGACGGCGGCGCGGGCATTGTCTGCCGTTCGATGATTGACAAAGACATCGAAACATTTTATCGCCAGCCGTGGGTGATGGTAGCGAGCGACGGCGGCATTGGCATGAAACATCCACGCGGCGCAGGCACTTTCCCGCGTGTGCTGGGTCGTTATGTGCGCGAGAAAAAATGGTTAAGTTTGCCCGAAGCAATTCGCAAAATGACTTCGTTTCCGGCGGCGCGTTTAGGTATAAAAGATCGCGGCATTTTAGCTGTCGGCAAAAAAGCGGATGTGGTAATTTTCGACGCGGAAAAAGTCCTGGATCAGGCGACGTTTGCCAAGCCATTTGAATATCCTGTTGGCATCAAACATGTTTTTGTGAACGGCACACAAGTCGTCAGCGAAGGCAAAATTACAGGTGCGACGCCGGGGCAAATTTTACGAGGCAGGAAGCAATAATGGAATGCCGTGCCCCCCGCTTTTTTCCCTGATTGCTGTGGGAAAGTCTAATCTGTACAATGCCAGTTTGGAGGTATCGTTATGTCATTTCCTATTTACGTTGAAGCTCAAAACGGGCATTTTGTGGCGTCCTTAGTTGGTGTGCCGGGATTGAGTGTCGTGGAAAACAGCCACGCACAAGCGATTGCTTCGTTACGCACGGCAATCCAGCAACGCATTGCACAGGGGAATTTGGTAGCGCTGGAAATAGATGCAATTGGAGTTTCCGCCCTGGCTGGTAAATATCAGGATGACCCAACGCTCCGAGAAATTTGTGCAGAAGCCTATCAACTCCGTGATGCAGAAAACCAATGATAATTGCTTTTGATACCAATGTGCTGACAGAAATCTTGCTAGGCAACGCTTCCTTTATTGCTCGTGCGGCTGCAATTCCACTGCACGAACAGGCCATTCCTGTGATCGTAATCGAAGAAATAATTCGTGGCAGATTGAATATCATTCGGCAGGCAGAAGCGGGAAAAGCCAAAATATCCCTCGAACGTGCCTATGAATTTTTTCAGGATACCTTCAGCGATGCCCGCCGCCTACAGATTCTTGCCTATACAACATTTTCTGATTCGCTCTGCCAAAAATGGCGACAGCAGGGAATCCGCGTTTCAACGCATGACCTCCGAATTGCGGCCATTTGTGTTGCTCATCAGGCAAAACTGATTACACGCAACCGTCGAGATTTTGAACTGATTCCTGATTTACTGGTTGAATTTTGGGATGAGCGCTGAAGCCATGAACTCTCTCCAATGCGATTGAGTATAGGCCTGTGGTAACGTAGCGTGACAAGGAGAAATTTATGGAATGGTCAGAAGTCATCAACAATCCTTTATTTCAAAATTTGCCGTTCAAGATTGAACTCAACAAATACGGGCAAATTCTGATGAGTCCGGCGTCTAATCGGCACGGCAGTTTGCAATACACCGTTGGTGAACAAATCAAACGTAAAAAACGCAGCGGCGAAATTATTATCGAATGCTCAATTCAAACTTCCGATGGCGTGAAGGTGGCTGATGTCGCGTGGGCGAGCGCTGGCTTCATCGAAAAATACGGCTTTGAAACTCCGTATCGGCACGCCCCGGAAATCTGTGTCGAGGTTGTTTCTCCTTCCAACTCAAAGGAGGAGATTGCTAATAAAGTAGAACTCTATTTAGCCAAAGGCGCAGAGGAAGTTTGGATCGTGACAGTGGAAAAACAGATTTCATACTTTGACCCGACCGGAAAAATCGAAAAATCTTCGCTCGTAAAATCCATCAAACTTTAATTGTAACAACTAATCATGAATCTTAATCAGGTTATCAAACGCGCCCAACAATTTTATCCCGACAACCTTGCCACCGTTGACGGTGAACATCGGCAAACGTACCGCGAATTGCATACGCGGGTGATCGCATGCGCGGCGGCTTTGCAAAATCTCGGTGTCAAACCAAACGACCACGTAGCGATGCTGATGCTCAACTGTCATCAGTTTCCCGAAATCATTTTTGCCTGCTGGGAAATCGGCGCGGTGATTGTGCCGTTGAATTACCGCCTGGCTGCCGAAGAATTAATTTTCATCATCAACGATGCTGAATGCACGATGCTGATTACGGATGAGGTGATGTTGCCGATGACGATGGAAATGCGACCGCGCCTGGCGGACATCCGGCATTACATCGCTACCATTGAGGCGAAAGATTTTCTTGCCTACGAAGATTTGCTGGTGCATTCATCCTCAATTTTTACGACTCCTGAAATTGGCGAACATGATCTGGCGGGCTTGTTTTATACGAGTGGCACGACAGGTCTTCCCAAAGGCGTGATGCTCAGTCATCGCAATTTGTGGACGAATCTTTTGCATTCGCTGATTGCGATTCCGGCGGAAGAAAATTCTTCGTATCTGCACGCCGCGCCGATGTTTCATCTCGCAGATTTTCCCGCCACACTCAGCGTCACGATGTACGGCGGCACGCATCTGATGCTGAAGAAATTTGATCCGGCGGGATTTTTAGCACTGGTCGAGCGCGAACGGGTGAAACGCACGATGCTGGTTCCCACGATGCTCAACTTCGTCATCAATCATCCTGATGTCAAAACGCGTGATGTCAGCAGCCTGGAATATCTTGGCTACGGCGCGTCGCCCATGCCGCCGGAATTACTGAAAAGGGCGATGCAGATTTTGCCCAACGCAGAATTTTATCAGGGCTATGGACAGAGCGAAGCGTCGCCGCTGTTAACGCGCCTGGGATGGAACGATCACGTCGTCGAAGGGCCGGAGCATTTGACGCGGCGGCTCTCATCGTGCGGGCGACCAATCCTGGGTGTTGAAATGGACATTTTCGATGAAAACGATCAGCCCGTAAAACCCGGCGAAGTTGGCGAAATCGTAGCGCGTGGCCCAAACATCATGCTCGGTTATTGGAAGCGACCGGAAGACACGGCGCGAACTTTGCGCGGCGGCTGGCTGCACACCGGCGATGCTGCGAAGGTGGATGAACACGGCTATTTTTATATTGTAGACCGCACGAAAGATATGATCGTCACCGGCGGCGAAAATGTGTATTCCACCGAAGTCGAAAACGCGATCTTCAAACATTCGTCCATTCGTGAAGTCGCTGTGATCGGGACGCCCGATGAAAAATGGGGCGAAGTCGTGGCGGCAATTGTCACGCTCAAACCGGAAACGATCCTGACCCCTGAAGAGCTGATCGCCCATTGCAATAAATATCTGGCGAATTACAAAGTGCCAAAGCTGGTTGAAATTAAAGAAGGCGAATTACCCAAAGGCGGGACTGGAAAAATTGATAAGAAAATTCTGCGCGAGAAATATTGGCAGGGTTACACGCGACGAGTGAATTAGAAATAAAGCTTTAATGAAACAAATCTTTCGCACGACATTCAGATATTGGGCAACGCAGGAAGGTTTCGGATTCTGCCTCGTACTTGTAGGGGTAGTTTTCTTTTTGCTACTTAAAAGTTACTGGCTTTCTTCTCTTTGCCTGGTTATGGCGGCCTTTGGGTTGAAAGCTATTTTGAAACTGAGGCAAAGCCGTATCGAGATAGATGAAAATGAAATTGTTAGCGTCAACAATCAGGAAGAAATTCGAATCGCCTGGGCTAATATTTTCGCGGTAGAATTTCTGCAAGGGGCACGCGCTGCAAAATTTCTGGAATTTTGGACAAAGGAGAAAGTGGTTTCGATTCAAATTCAGCAATTCGATTACAATTATATTCTTCAGTTAGTGAAGAATTTTATCCCGCCAGCCGCTCTTAAAGAAAACGCGATTTTTTCATCCCCTCCATACCAAAAACTTATGGCAGAAATGCGTGAGAAAGTTGCCGGGCTTGATAGAGAATTACAGGTAACAGATTACTGGCTCATCAAAGCTGTAGGCTGGGCATTATTAATATTCTGCATTCCGGCCTGCCTTTTGCTCGTCATACACGAAATGGTTATCGCGTTACTGCCACTGTTCTTTGCGATACTTGGCGCAATATTTATAGCAAATACAGGCTCACTCAAAGTTGACCGCGAAAAACTCATCCGCAAAACTTTACTTGGGCGTTATCAAATGCGCTGGGATGAGGTCAGATGGATAGAGCATCACGAACAGGACAGCGGCTGGTTATTATGCGGAGAGAATAAGCAGCTAGGAATAATGGCTCCTCAATGGTGTTCAGGCGAAGACCGGGAATTGTATACGGCACTCTTACACACGGTAATGTATGAGCGCGGAATTACAATGAAAAGAACTCTGAAAGTCCTGGTCAAATGGTCAAAAAATACGAAAATTTATTCCTAGCCCACGTCACTTTTAGAGTATATAGCCGCACATCTTCGGCATTCGCCGGTTCTGTACGCAGCCTGTGTAGCGTGTTGGGAACTGTCCTGATAGAAGGGCCGCCCGTTGGTGCAAGGATTGCTTGGCTTGTAAAACGCAAGTGTTACAATACGTCAGGAGGTAATCAGTTATGGAACAAATTATTGAAGTAAGCGCTGAGGGAACAATTCAGCTACCAACAGAAGTGCTTGCGCAAATTAAGCCACAATCACGATTTGTGATTGCAACGCATAATGGAACGCTCGTCTTGAAACCGGCAGATGGGACGCCATTTTTCTGGGAAACTGCCAGTACGGAAGAATGGATAGCAGATTTTAGACGATGGGTAGCGAGTCACACCAATGGACCTAATTTATCCGCTGAAGCCTTACGGCGCGAAAGTATTTACGAAGATGATTAACTATTTGCTTGATACGAATTTGCTTTTACGGTTGAGTGATAATACTTCACCTGACCGAGCCTTGACTGAGCAAGCGATTCTAAAACTGCGTGTAAAAGGTGATCTGCTATGTATCACAACACAAAATCTGATTGAATTTTGGGCGGTAGTGACACGCCCGACTAATGTCAATGGGTATGGGTGGACAACCCAACAGGCAGCAGCAGAAATTCAGTATCTCCGCAATAAATTTATTTATTTGCCTGACCCGCCAGATGTGCTTCAACATTGGCTCGCGCTCGTTGCGCAACACGACATCAAAGGTCGCCGCACACACGACGCACGGCTCGCCGCTGTGATGCAGGCGCACGGCATTACGCATTTGCTGACTTTTAATACTGACGATTTTAAGCCCTTTACCAATCTCACGCTTATTCATCCAGGCGATGGAATATGACGATGAATCTCAGGCTGGTAAATTGCCAAAACAATGAAAATAATTTTACCTGAATTCTCGCTTGTCTTTTTGCTCGGTGTTTCCGGTGCGGGCAAATCTACGTTTGCCCGCCAGCACTTTGCGCCGACGGAAATTATTTCGTCAGATCAGCTTCGGGCGATGATCTGTGATGATGAAAACAATCAACGGGCGAACACGGAAACGTTTGAGGTTTTGCACCTGCTCGCTGCGAAACGATTAGCCCATCACAAACTTACGGTGATTGATGCGACGAATGTTGAAGTGGCGGCGCGTCAACCACTGCTTGCTTTGGCGCAGGAATATCAGGCTCCGGCCCTTGCCATCGTGCTGAATTTGAAAGAAGTGATTTGTCTGGCACGGGACGCGGAACGCACTTCGCGGACAGTCGGCAAAACGGTCATTCATCAGCAGAGTTATAACTTGCGCATGTCACTCGGAGGTTTGCGGCGCGAAGGCTTCAGCAAGGTTTACAATTTATTCACGCCTGAAGAAATTGCTACGGTTGAAATAGAAATCGAAAAAGCATAAATCCAATCTCTATCTCGCGCTCGTATATCTGAATGTTCCGGCACAAGCGACGATGAGTTAACTTCCCCTGCCGGAGCTTCACGCCAAAGCAACTTAATAAATGTTCACTGGGTAAATATTTTGTCCCGACAGGATACGCCTGTCTTACGATACGAAAGGAAAAATTTATGTCTCACACCTTACGCCTCGCCTGTGCTGTGTTGCTGTTGCTCGGCGCTTTTACAGCAGCGCAAGCCGATCCGATCAAGCTCACTTTTACGGGAACGGGAACCACGACGATTACGGGGCCGATCATTACAACGCTGCCTTTTACCTCAAAAGGAATTTATGACACTTCGCTGGGAGTGATGGGATACGGAGCCAAAGGAATTGTAGATTTGACAGTCATTAACTCCGATGATTCCAGTCCCAGCAAAGGATTATTCACTTTGTCAGACGGGAACATGCTGACAGGAAAATTTACAGGTTCGTTATTTCCGGTGGATGCCAACGGTTTTGCTAAAGCTGTACTGACCTACACGATTACCGGAGGAACCGGAATTTTTCTGGGCGCGACCGGAACTGGAACCGAAGAAATTATGCTGGATTTTGCGACTGGCACATATACGAGCAAAGGCTCCCTGATGTTGAATGTGCCGGGCATCAATGCCGTGCCGGAACCTGCTTCGCTGTTGCTGCTGGGAACAGGGCTGGCAGGAATCGCGGCAGGATTGCGTAAGAAACGACGCGCAAAATAGATAAAAATATTCAGCCCGAATGAACCGGATTAGAGCGTTAATAGTCGGCAACTCTATCCGGTTAATTTTGGAGTCCTGACAACCAATTAGAATGCCTGACCAAAGCTGATGTGAAAGCGCACGCGTGGAGCGCTGAACGTGGGATTTGACGGGAAGGGAACATGCGGGTTATTTGGATCAGAGGGGCGGCGGAGACCTGTTCCTTTGAAGGGATCGCTGGCGAGGTAGCCCATATCCAACCGTAATGGCCCCAGCGGTGTTTTGACGCGAATACCGAGACCGAAACTATGGCTGATATTATTAAAAGTCATCTGCCGGATCGTGCTGAAAATATTGCCTGCGTCATAGAATCCGACCAGACTGATCTGCCGATAAATCGGTTGGCGCAACTCTGCATTCGCAATCATCAGGGCATTGCCGCCGATAATCTGATCTGTCGTTGACTTAATTTCGGTGTTATTTACCAGGCTGCAATCTTTGCCGATTTTTTCAGCTTTCAACGGATCATTGGCATTAACAAGTTCGGTGACGATACATTGACGCGGGCCTGCCAATTCAAAATTGTAGCCGCGTAACGTTGACGAACCGCCACTGAAAAATCGTTCGGTCAACGGAATCAGCTTTTCATCCAGCGTCGTTCTAAATCCGATCTGCGGCAAAATTTTATCAATTGGTTTCCCCAGATTTCCTGCCAGACCCAGCCGGAAATTTCCCGCGAAAACGGTAGCTGTTTTGCCGGGTAGTTTGAAATAAAGCTGATTTTCTGAGAACAGACGAAAGAATTGTCCATTGCCGCCGAGCGCACGCAACGCTACCGATACGTCTGCCGTATGATAATGTCCGGCGGTGGCGTCAAATGGATTATCTCGTTGATCGAAGGCATACGACATCGAAAGGCGCGACAACCGTACTGGACGATCTCGCCGATCAAGATTGATCAATGGATCAAAAGGAGTGGTCGAAGAAGCCTGGGTAGTTGGTTTCAGCGAGGGGGGACTCACATTGACGTTTTCGTAATTATAGCGAAACAAGAGCAGTGATCTTTCGCTCAATTGTTTTTCGGTTTGCAGGAGCGCCGTCAGACGCGTGGAATCGAAGGCCGTGCGTTTTTGTTGCTGGACGAGCAACGAAAATAATAACGGCATACGATAATTGAACGGACGTGGATCAGTGTACGAAAGCTGACCCAGAATATTGCGCGGACTGGCGCGCAGGCGAATGCTGCCGGTCGTTAAGCGCCCAAACAAATTAGGGTCGGAAATTTCAAAGATTCCGCGTACTCCTTCATCCGATTGAAAACCTCCGCCATAAACCAGCACGCGGGACTTTCCTTCCTCTACATCTACAAAAACATTGCGCCGTGCGGTTCCCGTGGTTCCTTCTTCGCCCAGCGCCTCGGTGCGAATTTGCACGCGCCGAAACGCACCCGCGCCATACAAATCCTGTTCACTCTTTGAAAGATCGTCATTCTTCAGCAATTCGCCGTCTTTGAAACGCAGGTAATTTCGGACGCGACCTTCGATAGTGCGATCACGCAGCCCGATTTTATTGATGAAAACGCGATTGATAAAAACCTGGGGGCCTTCGCTGACTTCATACACGACGCGCATTTGATCGCCATTCATTTCGCTTTGTCGGGCAATCACGGAAGCGGTGGCGTAACCTGCATCGAAGTAATGTTGCAGCACTTTGTTGGCTTCGATTTTGATGCGGCTGATGGAAAATGGGTCGCTATCTTTCAGCGTAACTTTTTCTCGTAAGAGAGCAGTCGTAAACAGGGTGTTGCCTTTAAAAGCGATGTCGCCGATGTGTGAACGCGGCCCTTCATCAATTTTGAAAATAATTTTGAGCTGATCATTATTTTCACTGACGGCGCGGTTGACGGCGGCCATCCGCGCCTTGCGATAGCCCTGATCGCGCAGTTGCGAAAGAATAAAATCAGTGTCGCGGCGCAGCGCCTGTTCACTGGTAATGCCGCGAATGTAACTCGTCGTCAAAAAAGGGATGGGGAAAAACGCGGCGGTTTGCGTTTGCAGGTTGGGCGCAATATCGAGGAAAGAAATGTTTTTTGTGCCTTCAATCCGAATTTCAGTCACGCGATACCGCTGGTTCGGTTCGACCGTGAAAGTCAGGGCAGCACTGGCACCGGTCAAATCAGGCATTGGCGGCGGCGTGACTTCGGCAAAGAAAAATCCTTCTTCCTGTAAATGTTCGCGGATGCGGCGGGCGCTGTCATCCAAAGAGGCTTCGTCAATTCCGCCCTCGCGCATCAGCGGCAAAATTTGCCGGAGCTTTTTTTCAGTAATTTCTGTGCCTTCAACTTTGATGATACAACTCGGCCCGGAAAAAATGGGCAGGTTGATTACCACTGAATTTTTCGTGCTGTCATAACTAATGTCAGCAGGTCCTATCTGCGCGGCAAAATAATTTTTATCCAAATGCATGCGCAGCGTTTGCTGAATATCGGCGTTCAGGGTCGAACGCACAAAAGTTGCTCCAACCTTACTTTTGTAGGTAAGGCGCAAAGCACTTTCCGGCAGCATTAATTTGCCCGTAATATTTAAAGCTGAAATTTTGGCAGGAACGCCAGGCGTCAGATTGTAATTGATGTTGACGACTGTTCCGGTCGCATCTTTTGAGATTTTTGGTTCGACTCCGGCCTGGTAATAACCGCGCTCGCGCAGGGTTTCAGCAATCAGATCACCGCCCCGATTCAAATTCACTTCGGTGAATTTCAACCCGCGATCAAGCTCTGACAATTTCGCGCGTAACTCTTCTTCGGTGATTTCCGGCACGAGTCCGGTAAAGGCAACTTCGCCGATATGAAGTTGCGGCGTGACCATGAATGTGAGCACGACCGCGCCGGAATTGTTGAGTTGCGCTTCAGCGCGAGCATTGGCGACACGCCCGGAATCAAACAGCGCGAGCAGTGAACGTCGCACGTCGGTGGCGGAGTATTGATTGCCTTCCCGCACCCGCAACAGGCCGCGCAAATCATCCGTGCCGACATTGACCGCGACGCCTTCGTAATTGATTTTTACTTCAGCAATATTTTTGCCGAGATAATTTTCGAGGGCTTGTGCCGCCGCTCCTGAATGAAAAAGAACGAGCCACAGCAGACACAGCAAAAACAGTCTGGCACAGATCGAATCCGTGCCAGGCGTTAGTCTCTGTGCAATTTGTAGCCTCACCTCTGTCATGCTCAAAATCTCTTTCGCAAACGAACATCCAACCCGAACGTCCCGTCCTGCGCCCGCGAGGCAACGAAAGACAAACGATCACTCGCCTGATATTCAATTAAAATTACCTGATCCTGATTGGAAGCCAAATTCGTTGAGTAGGTAATGGACAAATCTTTTGTGACGCGCCGCCCAATGGTGACACGCGCTGTTGGATCGGTTCCTTTGCCCGTCAGCAAAGGATCAAGCGAAAAACGATTCAGCCCGAACAACCTGCCTGTAACGTTTGATTCAACGGAACGCGAAGCGCGATTCGCAATAAATGAGGCCGCTGTATTGAGCGAAGTCTGCGCCAGCGCCTGCGAGCTTGAACTACTCGTGAGCCGATCTTCGTTTTGCAAACGACCCGTCGTAATTAAGTTAAGTACCTCGGTTTCCGGCAATGACGGTTCCGATCTGTAGCGCAGGCGCGGTTGATTCAGCGCACCCGACATATTGAGAATTACGCGATAGCCTTTAATGTCTGCTTCGGCTTCAATGTTCAATTGTCCGGCGCGTTTGTCTACACCGGGAAATTCAATTGTACCGCTGTTGGTGATGCGAAAACGCTGATTGAAAATGTTGTCAATGATACCGCGCGTGACGGTGATGCGTCCGCCGACGCTGGGATCATCAAGCGGGCCGCGAATGCGCAAAGCCGCGCTGCCATTGGCGTCCAGCAACTTGGTGCGCAACGAGAGCGTTTCATTTGCCACGACCCGAATATCAAGTTGCGTCGGCGGCAATGAGCTTTGTTCTGACGCTGCGCTGATGGTCGCGTTGCCGAATTGATCGGTCATTCGTTCGATGAATTCAAATAAATCCACATCGGCTAAATATTCGGTGCGGCGGACATTGACGATGCCGCTGAGTAATTGAAAATCGCGCGAGCCTTGCAATTCCAAATCGCCGTCAAACGTGGCACGCGTGTCGCGGGGGTAATCCAGGCGGACACCTTCTGGTTTAACTTGGAAACGCCAGCGGTTTGGCTTAAAGCCGACAAACGATGCGCCACCGGTCGCACGAATTTTTCCGCCGCTGGAAGTGTCTGCTTCAAACAAAGCGAGTTGCGCCTGATCGGCAGTGAATAACAATTTTGCTTTCGTGCGATTGAGTCCGAGTGGGAAGCCTGGAATCCGCAATGATCCGTCCTGCAAAGTTGCCGTACCACTGAATTTTGGTTGTTTGAAATTGCCTGTTGCCACGCCCTGCAATTTGACTACGCCGTCAGCAAAAACATCTTTGACGAAACTTTGCAGCAATTTCAGATTCACATCGCCGTTGACGGACAACGTATTTTTCCCGGCTTCGCCAATGGCCAGATTGCCGCTCAACACTACATTGGTGTTGTTGCCGGACAATTTGATCGTGCCGAAATCAACCATATCTGCATTGACTTTGAGCGTGAAGGGCGTGTTCGCCGTCAACCGATAATCCGCGACATCGAAATACAAGCCGGCAAATTCGGTTTCGATGCGCACCGGATCGTTTTTGCCTTTGTCGAATAAATTCCCGGCGATGCGTACTTGTCCCGAAGCTTTGCCCGTGGCCTGGAGGTCGCTGGCGGAAGCCAAATCCAAAACACGCGCCAATTCGAGGTCTTTGAAATTAAGCGCCAAATTAATCGGGGCATTTGGCTGGCTGAAATCTATGTCGCCTGCGCCAGTGTGCGTTTGCCCTAAAGCTTCACCTTTGATGTCAAGTCTGGCCACGCTGTCTTTGCCGTTGATTGTGAGCGTTGCGTTGCGGATCGGTTCATTTTTGTAAGTAATTTCTTTGCTGGTGGCCGTGGCAATCAAGCGATCAAAGATGCGGCCCTGCTTTTCGCCGATTGCGGTTGCCGCGCATTCCGCTTCAAGGCTGATACTTACTTTTCCGGCGATGGGCGGCGGTGGCTGATTTTCTTCCACGGCAAATTTTGCCCATTCATTCAGATCAATTCCTTCACCCTGCAATTTGGCTGCATAGCCTTTGGTCTTCGTGTCAAAATTTACTGCGCCCGTCAACAAACCTGTACCGGAATGAAGCCGCAAATCCGTCAACTGAATTTGTGAACCGTCAAGCGAGAGCTTGCTGACAAATTCATCAATCGGCGTAGGGCCATATTTCCCGTTCGTAATTTTGATTTCGGCGTTACCTTTCATCGCTTCAGGCAAACCTGTAATTTCAGCCTGCCCCGTAGCGAATCCGGCAATATCAATTGGCAGCGAAGCCGCCGCACGAAGGGCGGATTTTAAGGATAAGCCTTTGAGCTTGGTTGTAACGCTAATGCCGTTTTCAACTCCGAAGGGAACGTTCACCGCGAATTCAGCCTGGCCGCCATCAGGTTGCGTGAGGTTGCCGTTTTCGACGCGGATGGCATTGCCCGCATATGTCAAATCACCTGCGACTGCGCCCACCGGTTCATCATGCCAGTTCACCGCCTCCAGATTGAATTTGCCGCTGACCTGCGGTTTTTCCAGCGAGCCTGTGACGCGTCCGGCGAAGCTTAATTTATTCGTTAATTGAATTTCCTGTTCGACAAAATCTTTGACCGCTGCTTCATCAAATCCCTTCGCAAAATCCAGCCCCAGCGTTTGTAATTCGGCGGCATTGTCGGAATTTACCGCCACGTCCAACGCGCCTGTTTTGTCCCAGCCGATGTCGCCGCTGACAGTGATTTTTGTCGCTCCGGTTTGAATTAGCGTGTTATTAATTTTGAGTCTGCGCTGCGAAGCGACGGCATTAAATTCGCCCGTGATTGGCAAGCTTTCGGCGGTACCCAGTTCATCCTGATTGAGCGTCGAACCTTTGAATTTTAAATTTGCTGTGCCCTCGGCGGATTTGTAATCCAGGCCATTCCACGCCAGATTGACTTTGCCATCAGCCGTCCCGCGCAAGGGGAGCCGTTTGCCAGCGGAAACCGCCGCTGCCTGATCAAGATTGAGCGCCGCCAAATCCGCTTTGATTTCGGATGAACCTTTGCCATCAAGTCGTACCCGTGCGCTGCCCTGCGCTTTGCCGCCGAACACTGCGCCGCTGAAATTCGGGACGGTTACTTCATCACGGGTGGCGGTCACATCGCCGGTGATATTGCCGATATTTACGTCGGCGGTGACGAGGCGTTCGATTTTTGCCAGACCGCTGGCTTTGAATTTGTTGGGATTGTCTGGGCGAAAATTTATTTTGGCATTGGCAAAACTGAGGCCTGAAGCCTTGACATCCGGGCCTGCCAAATCCGCCGCTTTGAAATTCAGCAACCACGTGAAATCTTCGCCATTACCGGCGATATGTCCGGCGGCGACGGCGCGATTAACCTCGAATCCGGCGACAGCAAGTTTTTGAAATAAAACTTCCTCGTTGGCATCAAAGATTGCGCCTTTCCCATTGCCGGAAAATTTCAAATTCACGCCCTGAATGCGAATGTCTCTGGCGACTAAATTTTCGCTGCGGAGTTTACCATTGGCCTGATATTCAATGCCTTTGCCGACGACTTCGCCATCAAAATGCGCCACGCCGTTGATGCGCGTGGCAGGCAAAAATGTTCGCGTCACCTCGTTCATTTTTACTTCGGCCTGAGCGGTCAATTTGTAATCAAGCTTTTCCCAATCCTTCAGCTCGCCTTTCATTTCGGCGACAACTAACGGCGAAACAGTTTTCAGTGCTTCGACGATGACACCATTTTCATTGGCGAGCGAATTTAAGTTGAAGCTGATGTCTTTGGTGTCGCGTCCATCCAGTGTGAAATTACAGTTATCAGCGGCGGCCACAAGGCGAAAATATTTGTCGCGGTCAGGCGTGATTTTGAGTTCCAGATTACGTGCCGCGCCATCGAAGTGGCGATAGCCGTCCACATAAAAAATTTCCGCCCGATGCAACTCAACATTAGCGGCGGCGTAATCGAATTCGATTTTATCTTTTTCGTCTTTATTTTTTTTCGTGAAGTCTAATTTTGCCAGATTGGATTTGCCGTTTTCATCCAGTTTGTACCAGAATTTCAACCCGTCAATTTTCAGATTTTGCAAACTGACTTCAGTTGTTTTTCCCAGCTTGAATAAATCACGAAATTTGACGCTGCCGTGTAATTCTTCAAATGATGCGAACGGCTCGTGATCGTCTTTGGCGAAGAACTTTGTATTTTTAAGTTCCACGCTCAAGCCGCGCAAATCAGGTTTGAGCGAGCCAATTTCCGCACGAATCCCAAATTCCGCCAGCGCAGTTTTAATTTGCCCGGCCACCCATTGATCAAAAGAGTTTGAACTGATCCAGAGCAAAACCGTTACTGCCAGTATCAGGATGAACGAGATCAGGCTGATAGCACAAATGATAAAACTTCTTCGATTAAAAAATCTCCGCATGGTTGTTCAATTCTGGTGAGTAAAGGGGGCGGGTAAAGAGATTAAATCATTTCGTCAAGCACCAACTGAAATTCCTGCGCCATGCCCGGATGTCCGTGACGATTCGCAGCGGCAATGCCTTGTTGATAAGCGGCGCGGGCTTCATCGGCTCGGCCTAAGCGGTCTAACGCCATTGCCAGCTTACCATAAGCATTCCCCTGATCGTCGGTTTGCTGCAAATAAGTTTGTAACTCCTGGGCAGCGTCCGCAAAACGTTCGAGTTTTAAAAGCTCATTTGCCAAACCGAAACGAACAACGGCGTTCCCTGGCTCGGCCTCCAGCATCTTCCTGAAAACTGCAATTCGTGACTCTGACATGAAGCTGATTCCTCTCTTTTCGATTCCGTCACGATGATAGGTGTCAGAGCCGCGAGCGTCAAGTTAACAATAGTAGCGAGCAGTTAGTGACCACCCACAGATCATTACTAATTTTTTTCTTTACAACTTTTGGGAACCTTTTTTTGGGCGGGGCGTTTTACAAGAGCAAGTGAGGTTAGTGAGATTAGGCGATCCGCTTTGTGAGGGAGCGGAGGCGCAGTTTGGGTTCGCATGTGAGTAACACAAAAAAAGCTTGACTGTTGTGAGGGCAGTCAGGCTTTTTGTGTTTTTCCGGTACGCTACTGCAAGTATTGGCTAAAAAATCAGAGACCTGAATTCGCGATCAGAAAAGCTTTGATCGCTGCTAAAGAATCCGCCGGCTTGTGTTGTAACACAAAATGCGACGCATCAATTTCTACATATTGAACCTCCGGCTTAAGTCGCGCAATTTCCCGCCAGTTCCTCAGTCGAACCAACAAATCCCTTTTGCCACGCAAATACAGGATTGGCAACTGACAGTTTTGTAGCTGTTCCCGCACGTCCACGTTCAGGGCTTGCGCAACCCGAAATGCAAGCACTTCGGGTGGGACTGAAATCGTACTTTTGGTCAGGCGCTCCAGCACTGCCGGATCGCAATCCTGCATGGCGGCTACATGGCGCACAAACAACGGTGATGGTTTGAAGCGAAACCAAAAGGGAATATTAAAAGGCTGAATCCACCGCATCAACGGCGGAGTTGGGTTGCTGACGAATGAGGCACATAACACAAGCGCCTGCAAATTCTTCGGCTTTGTTGCTGCCAGCGCAACCGCCAGCGGACCAGAGAAAGATTCGGCTACTAAAATAAATGGCGCGGTCGCGGGACAAGCCTGCAAAACATACGGCATGAGTTGCTGATACGACAATTTTTGCTCAGCCGGATAGGCCACCACCGAAGCCGTAAAATCCGGTGGCAGCAATTTGAGCAGCGGCTCAAACATTCGCCCCGTGCCATACAATCCCGGCAGCAAAACAAGATGGTTTACGCTCATTGTTTTTTTGTGAACTTATTAATCGCCAAAGCAATGATCGCAATGACGAGTGAAGGCAGCCAAACCCAGAAAATTTCAGACAGTAAAACCATGACGCCTCTACCTGATAAAAATTGTCCCAGGCTGAGCGGCGAAACCCTGATTGGTCGCCACGGAAAAAAGTACCGCGAATTATCGAACGGTGCAAAAAAAGCGACGCCTAAGCCGCCACTTGTCAACGCGTCAAAAACGCCATGTGAAGCCGTGCAAAGGAACAAAAATAAAAAACATGCTGGTCGGGAAACTTCTTCGTGATGACGTAAAAAACCCCAGCTAATAACCGCGCTTAAGGCGGCAGCAAAAAGCAGCGAATGGCTCAAGCCGCGATGACCGAGCATGTCTTCGTATTTGACACCAAACCTGAATCCGATGACATCGAAATCAGGGATAATCGTGCAAAATGCTCCGACAAAAACCAGCCATGTGGGAACACGAAACCGTTGAAAAATGGGCGTAAGCCCAATTGCGATAGCCGGG
>JAYSTY010000011.1:0-27149 GCA_043719385.1 Blastocatellia bacterium
TAGTTACCTCTTTTGGATTGGCTTGGAAATACTTTAATTGGGCTTGCAGATTATTAAGCATTATTTCTTTTTCGCGCTGCGCAGGCCAGCGCGAAGTGACCAGCCGAAATGCCCAGACCACGCGTGCTTCCGGCGTCCTGCCACCTTCTTTCATCATTCGTTCTGCCAGCATCCGTGCGGCTTCGACGTAAGTCACATCGTTCATCATATTCAAAGCCTGGAGCGGCGTGTTGGTTCTGACTTCGCGCACCGTGCAGGCTTCACGCGCGGTGGCATCGAAGACCTGCATGTTCGGAGCGAGGATCGTGCGTTTCCAAAAAGTGTACAGGCTGCGTCGCCATAACCCATCGCCTTTTTCCTGGTTGTATCCGGTCAATCCGCCAAAAGCCATGTCTTTGTAAAGCCCCTCTGGTTGATATGGTTTGACGGACGGCCCACCGATTTTTTCAACCAATAATCCCGCAGCGAACAACGCCTGATCGCGGATCATTTCTGCCGAAAGCCGGAAACGTGCGCCACGCGCCAGCCAGCGATTGTCAGGATCACGCTCTGAAGGATGAGGGCTGAACGATGAAGGATGAAGTGAAGAAGATTGGCGATAAGTTGCGCTCATCACTATCATCTTGAGTAACGACTTCACATTCCAGGTAGTCGGTGGTCGGTGGTCGGTGGTCGGATGATTCGCCCTGTCGTCCTGTCGCCCCGTCGCCCCGTCTCTAAATCCCACCGCCAGCCAGTCCAGCAATTCAGGATGCGACGGTAATTCTCCCTGCGAACCAAAATCCTCGACCGTTTTGACCAGACCGATGCCAAACAATGATTGCCAGAACCGATTCACCTGTACACGGGCTGTTAATGGATGTTCAGGGCTGACCAACCATTTGGCAAAATCAAGCCGATTGGAACCCGGCGCGAGATGTTTGTCGGGATATTGTAATGGCGGCAGAGTGGCAGGAACTCCCCGCTCGACTCTTTCTACGGGTGCGTCATAGGCTCCACGTTTGAGCAAAAATGTGGGACGCGGTTCGGACATTTCTTCCATTACCATTAACGTTGGGAGGTCATCGGTAAATTTTTGCTTTTGTTGTTTCAGTTCGATGATCTGGGTGTACGCCTGCTTCAATTCATCGGGCGCAGCCTCGGTCACAAAAGCGAGTTGCAGTTTTTGCGCTTGCGCAGGTGTGCGATTTGCTTCCGCAATAGCTAAGATTTTTTTGAGCGAGTCAGCGCAGGCCAGCACACCGATTTCATCCGCCGCAAGGGCGCGGCTATAAATTCTGACTTCATCGAGAGCGCCTTTAAAGCGAAATTGCGGGCCACCACCAGCGCCAATTTTGAGGGTATTTTTGGTGCCGCCCATTAGTAAATAAAAACTGCGCTGATTGAATTTTAATTTCTGTTCATGCCCGTCAACGTAAATGTGAATGCGTTCATCACGCTGTTTTAAGCCATCAAAAACAACTGTTACGTGCTGCCATTGTTTGAGCGGCAAAGTGTTTTCAGTTTCGACGCGCAAGGTATCTTCGCCCCAGCGGAAAACCATATTGAAATGAATTTTACCGTTCAGAAAATAAAGCCCGTAACCTTCGGCGCGGGGAATTCCGTTTTCAATTTCTGCCGGATTATCGCTGACTTTGGTGACGATGGAACCGCTCTGTTCATTATCAGGATAAACCCAGGCCGCAATGGTGAAGCGTTCTTTGTAATCTTTAGAGGTTGATTTGTAACGGAAATCGGCGTGTATGCCGGCGTCAAAAAACAGCTTGCCATCGAACGCTACGCCCTGTCCGGTTGGAGCCGCCACGAAACTAGGATTGCCATCTTTGAAGCCGATCTCAAATTTCGTTTCGGGGTCTTCTTTTTTCTTCCCATATTCTTCGTAATAAGCGCGGTCGGGTTGATTAAAAACAGGGGCGCTGTTTTCGTCCAATGAAAATTGCGTTAACAATTTTTCTGTCGGAAACCAATGCCGATTGGCAGGTTGATTCAGTTGCAATTTTTCCCAGTCGCTTTGCTGGTGCAATGATTTTTCCGCCAAAGATTTGTATTGCTTTTCGGCTTGCGCAATTTGTTGATTGAGCAGTTGTAGCTGTTGCTGTTGCGCACGTGTCGGCGCGACGATCCAGGGCGGGGAATTGCCGTAATCGAAGGCGTGACCGTCTTCAGGAATGTTATTGAAGTAAGCATTAAGCTGGTAATATTCCTTTTGTGTGAACGGATCGAATTTGTGATTGTGGCAACGCGCACACCCCAGCGTTAAGCCCATAAACACAGTTGAAGTTGTGTCCACACGATCAACGACATACTCAACGCGATATTCTTCCGGCACGACGCCGCCCTCAGCATTGATGCGGTGATTACGATTAAATGCCGTAGCGATTTTTTGTTCGAGGGTCGGATTCGGTAACAAATCTCCGGCTAATTGTTCAATCGTAAATTGATCGAAAGACTTATTGGCATTGAAGGCCTCAATCACCCAGTCGCGCCAACGCCACGCGTTGCGGTCGCCGTCAATCTGATAGCCGTTTGTATCGGCATAACGCGCCGCATCCAACCATTTGAAAGCCATTCGCTCGCCATAACGCGGTGATGCCAGTAACCGATCCACGACCTTTTCATAAGCCTGCGGAGACTTGTCATTAATAAAATTATCAAGCTCTGTCAGCGTTGGCGGCAGGCCTGTCAAATCAAATGAGACACGCCGTAATAACGGAGCGCGATCCGCTTCCGGCGCAGGCTCCAGGCCTTCGCGTTCCAGCTTCGCCAGAATAAAATTATCAATCGGATTTTTGATCCAGGCTTGATTTTTGACCGTTGGGATTTCGGGTTTGGCAGGTTTGTTGAATGACCAGTGTGATTGCCAGACTGCGCCCTGTTTGATCCATTCGGTCAGCACTTCAATTTCTCGCGGCGTCAAAGATTTGCCGGAATAGGTGGGCGGCATCCGCTCATCTTTATCCTGTGCCGTGATGCGCACAATCATCTCGCTCTGTTCCGGGTGATTGGCGACTATGGCGTGTTTGCCACCGCTCAGTGCGGCTTTCATGCCAGCTTCCGAATCCAGGCGCAATGTGATTTTCTTGTTTGGCGCATCCGGCCCATGACACGCCCAGCATTTGTCCGAAAGAATCGGGCGAATATCGCGGTTGAAATCCACGCGAGCAGGGCTGACATTTTGCTGACCGTGAGTGACAGCTTCAAACAACCAGCCCGATCCTGAAGCTAGGATCACCAGCAATAAAAATTTAAGTCGTGATTTCGTCTTCATGTTGATGAGCATTTTCTATGGTTTTACTTTTAGCGCACCGTGACAGAAGCGCGAAAACAATTTAGCTCTTTCTTTGAACTTGATGCAAGGCGATGAAAAATTTCTCCTGCGTCACACAAAATTAGGAATTGACACTGCGTGGAAAACTGCGAAATGATTAAGCCGATGAATCGCCTAATTCTTTTCAATAAACCGTTTCAGGTAATGTGCCAGTTTACCGATGACACTGGACGGGCCACGCTCGCAGATTTTGTAAAAATCCCTGACGTTTATGCTGCAGGTCGGCTTGATTTTGACAGCGAAGGGTTAGTCGTCCTGACCAATGCCGGTTGGTTGCAGCATATTATTTCTGATCCTCGTCATAAGCTCCCGAAAACTTATCTCGTGCAGGTTGAAAAAGTGCCGGATGAAAACGCGCTCAGGCAGTTAGCCAAAGGCGTACTGCTCAACGATGGCATGACGCGTCCGGCAAAAGTGGAATTGATTGCAGCGCCGAATGTGTGGGAACGCGTGCCGCCAATTCGGGTGCGTAAAAGTGTGCCGGATGCGTGGTTGAGAATGACGATTACTGAAGGACGCAATCGGCAGGTGCGAAGGATGACGGCGGCGGTTGGGCATCCAACGCTGCGCCTGATTCGGGAAAAAATTGGCGACTGGGAATTGGGTGAATTGCCAGTCGGTGAGTGGCGAGAAATTCCGTGTCCTTTGCCCTGACAGGGTTATCGCCAGATAAAAAAAGCCCTCGGAATATTTCAACTCCGAAGGCTTTGGTTACAACCTCACATTGCAACTCAACTCGTTAAAAATCTGCGTCAAAAGCGACTTCGCCCTGGACTCCAACCTGATAAGCGGAAACGCGACGCTCAAAGAAATTAGCAAGTTCCTGGACATCTTGCAAATCCATAAATGAAAATGGATTTTTTGCGCCGTAACGGGGCGTAATGCCCAGCATCATCAAACGCTGGTCGGCAACAAATTCTAAATATTGCCGCATATCGGAAACTGATAAACCCGCGACGCCACCGCTCAACAGGTCTTCGGCAAATTGCATCTCACAATCAACAGCTTCTTCCAGCATTTCGATGATTTGTAATGTCATCTGCCCATCGAATAATTCCGGCTCTTCGCGGCGCACTGTATTCACCACTTCAAAGGCAAACGTCATGTGTGCGCTTTCGTCGCGGAAGACCCAGTTCGTTCCGCCCGCCAGACCATGCAACAAGCCCCGCGAGCGCAGGAAATACACATACGCAAAAGCGGCGAAGAAAAACAACCCTTCAATGCAGGACGCAAAGCAAATCATATTCAGCAGAAAACGACGGCGATCATCTTTGGTTTGCAAACTGTCAAGTCCGTTAATCGAATCAATCCACCGCAAACAGAATTCCGCCTTTTTGCTAATCGAAGGAATGTTATGAATGGCAGCGAACGCCTGCTCGCGCTCTTTGATGTCCGGGATGTAAGTGTCCAGCAACGTCAAATAAAACTGGACGTGCAACGCTTCTTCGTAAAGCTGGCGCGACAGGTACATCCGCGCTTCCGGTGCGTTGATGTGCTTGTACAAATTCAGCACCAGATTGTTTGAGACAATCGAATCACCGGTAGCGAAAAAGGCGACAAGGCGACTGATCAGGTGACACTCGGCAGCGTTCATCTGCGAACGCAAATCTGTCACGTCGGTTGAAAAATCAACTTCTTCAACGGTCCAGGTGTTTTTGATGGCGTTGCGATACATCTCATAAAAAGACGGATATTTCATCGGGCGCAACGTTAAATTAAAGCCAGGGTCCAACAACATAAATTCTTTCTCTATCTCTCAATATTAAGTACAAGCTTCGCAGGCTTCAGGATTTTCAAGCGAGCAAACCAGCGCCTCTTCATCAGTATACATTTTCTTGGGCGCTTCGATAACAGCGGCGGTGGGCGCAGCCGAAAAGCTGGTTTGGGCGATTCGCGTAGCCGGACGCGAACGCAAATAATACGTCGTCTTCAGCCCTTTTTGCCAGGCATACATGTACATCGAAGACAATTTTCCGATATTCGGACTCTCGACGAATAGGTTAAGCGACTGGCTCTGGTCAATAAATGCACCACGATCCGCCGCCATATCAATCAATGACCGCATCGGGACTTCCCACGCTGTGCGGTAAATTTCTTTCAGGTCGGCA
This sequence comes from Blastocatellia bacterium, assembly GCA_043719385.1. GTDB lineage: Bacteria > Acidobacteriota > Blastocatellia > RBC074 > RBC074 > JAFDVL01. The sequence continues at coordinate 5,437 of JAYSTY010000011.1, forward strand.
GGCAATTCGGCGATGTCCTGAATTGAACCTTCCGCCAGTTTGATTTTGGCGCGAATATTTTCGTTCCACAGGCCAAGTTTTTTCAGTTCCAGCACGAGGTAACGATTCACTTGCAGGAAATCTCCCGACAGTGTTTCGCGTTTGAAGAGATTGGAAATCTGCGGCTCAATACATTCGTAACAACCGGCAATCGAAGCAATCGTCGCCGTCGGCGCAATCGCAATCATCAGGCTGTTACGCAAGCCATGTTTTTTGATTTTTGTGCGCAACAGATTCCAGCGATCCTGGTCTTCGGGTTCGACGCCCCAGAGATCAAATTGTAAATCGCCCTGAGCGGCACGGGTTTCGGCAAAAGCCGGATGCTGACCGCGTTCCTGCGCCAGTTCGCACGAAGCCTGGAGCGAGGCGTAATAAATTTCTTCCTGAATTTTAGCTGAAACCTGACGCGCTTCGGGGGCATCGAAGGGCAGGCTCATTTGGAAAAACACATCCTGCAATCCCATCAACCCAAGCCCGACGTTACGCCAGCGATGATTGGATGCTTTCGTGCTGGCAATCGGATAAAAGTTCAAATCAATCACGCGATCCAGTTGGCGAATTGCCCAACGGACATTATGGGATAATTTCTCAAAATTGAACTCACCCTTAACCACATAACGCGACAGATTAATTGATCCCAGGTTGCACACGGCGGTTTCATCTTCGTTCGTGACTTCGATAATTTCGGTGCAAAGATTGGACAGATGGACGGTCATGCCGCTCGCGCCGGTTTGATTACATTTTTTGTTGCTGGCATCTTTAAAGGTCATCCAGCCATTGCCGGTTTGTGCCAGTGTCCGCATCATCCGCGCATACAAATCACGCGCTTTGACTTGCTTGGTGAAAAGCTTTTCTTCTTCGGCTTTGACATAAGCCTGCTCAAATTCTGTGCCGAAAAGATCAGTCAGTTGCGGAGTATTTTTCGGATCAAACAACGACCAGGTTCCGTCTTCAGAAACACGTCGCATAAATAAGTCTGAAACCCAGTTGGCGAGATTCAGGTTATGTGTCCGTCGCGCTTCATCGCCAGTATTTTCGCGGAGTTCAAGGAAGTCTTCGATGTCCGCATGCCACGTTTCCAAATAGACGCAACACGCACCCTTGCGGCGTCCACCCTGATTAACTGCTGCAACGGAAGCATCAAGCGTTTTAAGCCAGGGAACGATGCCATTTGACTTCCCGTTCGTGCCCATAATTAATGAGCCTTGCGAACGAACGCGATGATAGGCAATGCCAATCCCGCCAGAGTATTTTGAGAGCATTGCCACATCCGTATAGCGGCGATAAATTCCTTCCAGACTGTCCGGCGGTGAATCCAGCAGGAAGCATGAAGAAAGTTGTTCGTGCTGCGTGCCGGAATTGAACAGCGTGGGCGTGCTGGGAACGTATTCGAGCGAAGAAAAAAGGGTGTAAAGCTTAATTGCTTCGGTCACGCTTTCGGACAAACCGCAAGCCACGCGCAGCCAGAAATATTGCGGCGTCTCGACAACATCACGCGTCGTCCGGTTTTTCAGCAGGTAACGATCATACACTGTGCGCAGGCCAAAAAACTCAAACAATTCATTCCGCGAAGTTTCAATTGCACTGTTCAGCTTACGGCTATTTGCCGCAACGAAACTGGCTACGCGGTCATTGATTAATCCTTGTTTGAAGCCGATGGCAATTGATTGCGAGAACGAGTGAATCTCCTGATTGGCGACTTCTTTCTCAATATAAGTTGAAAGCAAGCGGGCGGCGAGTTTGGAGTATTCCGGTTCTTCAACAATTAAGGCGGCGGCGGTTTGGATGGAAAGTTTATCCAATTCCTGGGTGGTCGCGCCGTCATAGAGACCGCTGATGGTTTTGGTTGCGACGCGCAGCGAATCAACCTGCGTCAATCCCACACAGCACCGTCCCACCGCACGCACAATTTTATTAAGGTCAACTGGCTCAAAAGAGCCATTCCGTTTTCTGACTCGCATCATCGTTGGTGGCGCTTGTGTGCCATCCTCAATCGGAGGTGCCACGGGTTTTGCATAGGCTGCTACAGTTCTTTGGGTTGCCATACTTACACCTGAGCTTACACTTGTATATGTCGTCGGGCTATTTTCAGGGGTGAATGCGTTCGTGTCAAAGGGTTCCAAGGGTTGCTCCTCTCAATCATCAAATTCTCACCAGATAACTCACTATAGAGTCGGGTGTCTGATCAGATTCTTGTTTAACTTCCTGGGCTTGAGTCAAAAAGCACTGGATACAGATATTCTTACAATAAGCTGTAAGGCAGTCTTTCGAGCATAGGAAAAAGTGAAAATGAACGCCAAATGCTTCGAAATTTCGGCCTCAAATCGAAGCAAGAGAGAAACGTGAGAAATTCTCTTTTTCTGTCGGGGTTAGCAGGTTTAAAACCAAGCTGAAGCCGACAATAATTGTCTTTGAATGACTGTCTGTTGCGTGACTTCCATCTGCAACGGAGGCGCAGTCTATAGTAGGGGGTAGGGATTGTCAACACAGTATCTTGTGGCTATCGCTTAAGAAATTGCGTAAACTAAATCACGCAAAAGAGTTAAGCGCACAAAAAAAATAGAGAAAATTTCTGTCCGCAAAATGAATCAGGTATACTTCGAGTAAAAAACTAAGTTAAGGCTTGTAAGTTGCTGATTAGTAAGAGGTTATGGCGGTGAAAGATTGGGCGAGGCAGTAAAGCTTTTATTTTTAATGAGTTACAGCTTTTTTAACAACGAAGGTGCTTTTTCATCAGGTGCTAATTTTAATTGCTGCCTGGTTAGCAGGTTTTCAATTGGTCGGCTTTAAGTGACAAGTTGATGAGCGGTGTGCTGTAATGCGACACACGCTTGAAAGCCAGAGTGTTCCCGAAATATTAATGGAGATAAAACCATGATTATCGAAAGTTTTCCGGTCGGATTATTGCAATGCAACTGCACAATTTTAGGTTCTGAACAAACCCGCGAGGCGATTGTTATTGACCCAGGCGATGAGATTGACGTAGTGCTTGCACGCCTGAAGAAAAATAATCTCACGGCAAAATATATTATTGCAACCCACGCGCATATTGATCATGTGGGTGGATTTAAGGCCTTGAAAGATGCAACCGGCGCACCGGTTTATCTTCATCGTGGTGACGTGTTTTTGTATGAAGCCCTGCCTATGCAGGCGAAATTGCTGGGAATTATTGAACCCCCAGCCACGGAAATAGACGCTTATCTGGAGCAGGGGGATGAACTGGGCACGGGCGAGCTTAAACTCGAAGTCCTGCACACGCCAGGTCACACGCCCGGCAGCATTTGTTTTCATACGCCGGATAACTCGCGCCTGTATGCCGGAGACACATTATTTTTGGGCAGCATCGGACGCACCGATTTATGGGGCGGCGATTACGAGCAAATTATTGATTCGTTGAAAACAAGAATTGTCACCTTATCGGACGAAACCATTGTGGTTCCCGGCCACGGGCCGAATACGACGATTGGGCGAGAGCGCAGGCTCAATCCATTTTTGCAAAACTAAGCGCAGGGAAGTAATCTTGCTGCTTCAGCGGCCATAAATTGACAGTGCCGAACGTCGTTTGTTATCTTTAAGTTTGATTCGATCAGAGTCAGTTTTTCCCGCACCCGTAATTGCATCAGGAAGTCAGGATAATCGCTGTTGAGCGAACATTTATTTTTGCTTGTTCTTTATCTGCTCTTTATCGGCGCTCTCCCCGATCAGCGCTCCAAATTTATTCAGGAAAGTTAGGAATTTACAAACTATGAGCCAAACAACTGCTACTCCTGCCGGACTTCAAGATGTCGTTGCCGCGCCGAGCCGTATTTGCTTTATTGATGGCGAGCAGGGAATTCTTGCTTATGGCGGCTACAATATTCATGATCTGGCGGAAAAATCCAACTTTGAGGAAGTGATTTATTTGCTCTGGCATGGGCGTATGCCGAACAAGTCCGAACTGGCTGAACTCGCGCACAGCCTGGCCGAAAATCGTGCGATTCCAGCCAAGATTGTGGCGCTCCTGAAATCGTTTCCAACCACCGCCAAGCCGATGGATGTCTTGCGTACCGCGATTTCGGCGCTGGGGATTTACGATCCTGAAACGGCTGACAATTCCATCGAAGCAAATTGGCGCAAGGCCGTCCGCGTTACTTCGCAACTGGCGACCGTTGTGGCGGCGTTTCAGCGGATTCGTCAGGGATTGGAGCCGCTGGAACCAAAAACAACATTGAGTCACGCCGGAAGTTTTCTCTGGTTGCTGAATGGCGTTGAGCCAAGCGAAGTCGAAACCAAAGCACTCGACATTGCGTTGATCCTGCACGCCGACCATGAATTTAATGCTTCGACATTTGCAGCGCGAGTGACGGTGGCGACTTTGACGGATATGTATTCGGCGATTACTTCGGCTATTGGCACACTGGCTGGCCCGCTGCACGGGGGCGCGAATGAAGCCGTGATGAAAATGCTCCTGGAAATTGGTGCGCCCGATAAAGTAGACGAATATATGGCGGATGCTTTTGCGACGGGCAAAAAAATCATGGGCTTTGGGCATCGCGTTTATCATACCGAAGACCCGCGCGCGACACACCTGCGAGAGATGTCGGAAGCCACTGCCAAACGACAGGGCGATACCAAATGGTTTGATATGTCCAAACGCATCGAAGAACTGGTGATTGACGAGATGGATCGCAAGGGCAAGAAAATTCGTGCGAACGTAGATTTTTATTCCGCCTCGACGTATCACATGCTGGGTATTCCGATTGACCTCTTTACGCCGATTTTTGCGATTAGTCGCATTTCCGGCTGGACGGCGCATGTGATGGAACAATACAACAATAATCGCCTGATTCGCCCGCGTGCGGATTATACGGGTGCGCTGCCTTCGGTTGAATATGTAGCGCTTGAAAACAGGTAGCAACTATGAGCAACGTTGTGATGTATACCAAACCTGGCTGTCCTCATTGTGCGAAAGCCAAAACCTGGTACAACGAACAGGGCATCGCCTTCACCGAAAAAAATGCGCAGGACAATCGTGCTTATCGGGCTGAGATGTTCACTTTTTCTGACCACGATCCAACTGTCCCGGTCATTGTCGAAGATGGTAAGTTGAAGCAAATTGGCTGGGAAGGAAGAGGCTGAACGGTTCACGATTAAACCAGCCGTGAGTTGGTTAGCAGAAAGAAAGAAGTCGTCGGGAGTCAGGAAAAGATCAAGTGCGAACAGCCGACCGTTAACAGGAAGCGTAGCGGATGGCGTTTCTAACCGTCTCCCCGACTACCATTGCAAACCGCTACAATACCCCTCTCATATTCGCCTTAAAACCTTTTAAATCAATAATTTTACCGCTTTCGCCAGATTCCTTGCACTGTCCTGTTTCGCTCGTTATTATCACCTATTCACATATCACTTCCACGAATACTGAAGCCTGTGCGTGAGTTCCTATTTAATAGAGGCTGGGAGTGAATGCCCTTAGCTGACTTCAAAAAGGAAGCTTCATTAACACTTTATACATGGCTCCGACCAACGCCACGTGCGGTGACGAGGAGTTATCAGGAATATGATGTGCCCTGCGTGTAATTATGAATTATCAGGCTCCCACGATTACTGTGAAAATTGTGGAGCGCCAGTGTATCTTGCCATCGCCGTGCAAGCGACAGAATTTAATCATTGTACTTATTGCGGTGCTCGTGAAATCGAAGGCAGCGCCCTGTGCCAAAGCTGTGGCTTGAAAAAGAATTTTAGAACCAGTGAAACAGGCATTGGGACTTGTCGTAATTGCGGTGTGTTGTGGCGCAACACCTGGCTTTATTGCCGGACTTGCGGGGTCGCCCGTGAAAATGGATTAGTTGATTCGACGACGCCCATTCCGGTAAATTTTTCGCCCGCTCAGGCCTCTTCAGTGAGCGCCGCCACAACGCAGTATTATCGGCATGATCCAGGGAGCGAACTTGCCGAGCAGCCGGACGCCTGGTTTGCACATCAGGAAGCGGATTCGTTCAGCACTACGCATTCATTCGAGCGTGATGAAAATTTATTTCTGAGCGAAAATGAAGTCGTTGAAAAAATGTTCGCCAATGGTGATTTTGATACCAGTTTTGGGGAAATGAAGAAAGCGCAAAATGCTTTTTATCTTTCCCCTTCGGACAGCGACTATCCTTCGGATTTAGAGGCCCCCTCGGTTGTTGATGATCTGGCTGATCCGCCAACTTCAGGTAAAGACCTGGAGGCAAAAACACACGAACCTGAGTCCGCTCCAACCGAAAATGTTTCAGCACCAATCTCTAAGCCAGAAACTCGGGTGGAGTCCCCGGCGGAAGAAAATATTTCGTCACCGACCCTGACGCAAACCACTGACCCGGAAACTCCGCTTTTACTGCCGCAAGTCGAGTCGAAATTAGCCTCTTCGCCATTAATTGAGGAGGCCAAATCAACCATTGCTCCGGTGCAAACAGTCAGATTCATCAGTAAACCACGCGGCGGAGCGCCTCCTCCCCTGGACAAAAAGCTGATCAACCTGATTGCCTTATTGATTGGGCTGATTCTATTGTTTTCGGCGCTCATTGTCTCAGGCGTCAAAATTCAGGATTTGTACCAGAAACCTGCTTCCAGGCCAGCCAATTCTCAAGCGCTTACTGACGCGAAGCCAAACTCTGCTCCGACCAGTTCGGCCAATAATATCAAGGCTCCAGAGGGCATGGTTTATATTCCGGCTGGCGTTTTTAAGATGGGAGTTGAGAATGGTGATTCTTATGAATCGCCGGCTCACGAAGTAAAGGTTGCCCCGTTTTTCATGGATCGCACCGAAGTTACAAAGGAGCAATACGAAGCTTTTGTTAAGGCTGCCCATCATCCTGCGCCGGCTGACTGGCAGGGTGGTAAATATGCAAAAGGGGCAGGGAAAATGCCAGTTGTTAACGTTTCGTGGCAGGATGCGAATGAGTATGCAAAGTGGGCCGGGAAGCGGTTGCCAACTGAAGCCGAGTGGGAATTTGCGGCTCGCTCGACGGATGGCAGGCGCTATCCCTGGGGATCGGAGTGGAATGACGCGCTGGCCAATACGAGCGAGAACAAATTAAATCATCCGGTTGAAGCAGGCAGCAATCTTAATTCAGTCAGCCCCTTTGGCGCGTTTGATCTGACTGGAAATGTTTGGGAATGGACGGCGAGCGATGTCATTAGTTACAAAGACCCAACCATTGCCCTCGCGCCGGGCAAAGTCATTCGCGGGGGCGCATTTTATGCCCCCAAAGAACGAGCAACAACAACCTATCGAGGTTTTGCTCCGCCCGATACTGGCAAACCGGGCATTGGGTTTCGCTGTGTCAAAGCTGTGGAATAATTTTTGTTTGGAAAACATGAAAGGCAAAATGTTAGCAGCAATTTCTGCTGCTACATTTTGCCTTTGTCTTTTGAGCTGATTACTTGGTTGCCTGTTGTTCTCCGGTTTTAACTTGTGCCTGACGAAATTCGAGTACCCGCGTGGTTAATTTACCTTCGGCAGCTTTGACAATCCGCCGCGAAGCTGGCAACCAGACGCCTTCAATTTTCTGATATTCATCTGTGAAAGCTTCACTCCGTTTGATGATGCCTGTTTTAGCATCGAAGTAATTCACCACAAAATTACGCGGCAAAAATTTTCCATTCGCGGTTGGCGTAGTCTCCAGAACAGTAATCACAAAATGATCGTCCGCCATTGTGCGATCAACTTCGACGACTTGATTGTGCTTGATGCGGTAGCTTGATTTCATTGAGTCGTGCAGTTCCACGCGCCTGCCCAGCGGACTTTTATCTGCTTGGTCGTCTACGGCAAAAGTGATGGGGTGTCGTCCGTCACTTTTACTAAAATCACCGTCGCGGCGATGTGCCAGCACACTGTTGACCTGATCGTTCACCCAGGCTTTGGCTTCGTCATTCAACCCGTCCATTTTGATGATGGCTTGACTGTTGACATCGTAAGTGACAGTTCCGGTTTTGATTTCACCGTTGTCGTTGAAGACGAGTTGCGCCGAAACTTCCTTGACGGTACGAGGTAAAACTTCACGAGTTTCGCGGGCAGCTTTGAGCAGCCTCCAAGCTTCGGGGTCGGCTTTGGGCGGCAGGGCTGCGGCATTTTGTGCTTGTACGTCAAAGACCAGAAGTGCCAGCAAAATAGCGGGAGCCAGTAAATTCAGCAAAAATAATTTGATCGTTTCAGTTTTCATAGAAATCTCCTTTAGATTTAGGGTTGATTATTTTGAGTAGTGCTCAATTTTTTCCTAATTCAAATAGTTGTTCATAAAATCAGCTACCTGCTTGTTCGGACACAGTGAAAACGCTGACAATTACTCCTTGCGTCTTTCAATCCACACCGTCAGCCATAACAGGGCTAAGGCAATCAACCACACGCCCACTAATAATTCGATGATGGCGTTTTTCACTGTGTCCGCTCCTGAAATTATTTGCGTTCGCCTGCCCACGTATAACGCATGCCGACGCGCACGGTTCGCCCCAGTTCGGTGCGATAAAGTGCCAGTGGAGTTCCTGTTGCTGAAAACTTTCCAAGATTCGGATCACGGCTATTGGTGAAATTATCTACAGCAGTAAACATTTCCAGACCGCGATAGAATTTCTTGGCTACATAAAAATCCCACTGCGAAAATCCTGGCGGGATAACATCCAGCGCTGGAGGCGTTCCGATGGAATTAATCCACTGGCTGTAAAATGTACCGCGCAAATTCCAACGCAAACCGAGGCGTTGATTGCTCTCCCACGCGAGACGAATGTTGCCCTGATGTTTGTGGCGTCCGGTTAAGGGCTGCTGTGCCTTCACATTGCGAGCCGTGAGATTGGTATACGCGCCGCCGAAATTGAAGCCTTTGCCGAGTTGCACATCGCCGTCTACTTCGACGCCGTCGGTACGAGCTTCCGCGATGTTTTTATACAGAAACAGTAAGCGTCCAAGTGCCGGACGAAAGCGCGTCAAATCAATGCCTTCCTGATCCGCTACGGTTTGAAGCTGGGTCGGCGTCGAGATGAAGCCGAGCGAGACGGAATCAATCAGGTCTTTGACTTCATTCAGAAAAACGTTGACGCCTAATCGCGCTCTGCGATGGCGTGAATTGAATTCACCACCAAGTTGATAAGAATTAGCGTGCTCAGGTTTGAGGCTGGGATTGCCGATAACCTGATAAGAATTTGTGGGATTCAGAAAGCGAAAATAAAGCTGTCCCAGATCGGGTGCACGAAAACCTCGTCCGTAACTGAAACGTGCCCGGAATAAATCATGGACGCGCACATTCACTCCAGCTTTCGGCGAAAAAGCGTTACCGAAAATTGAATTGTGATCGAAGCGTCCGCCTAATGTTGCCGTGACGCGATTGCCAAAGCTGATTTTATCCTGCACGAAAAAGGCTGCCGTATTGACCTGATGTCCGCTGTCGTCAGCTAAACGATTGAAGCCGCGATAGCGATCCGTCGTCCATTCCGCGCCTGCCTGCAAGAGTTGATGTTCGCCGAGAACAGCGTTGACGGAACCGTCCACTTTGCCGTAGCGCTCAAACAAATTGCCATCAGGTAATTTGCCGTTCGGGTATAAAATTGTCGGCGCAGACAAGGTGCTTTTGCCGATTTCATCGTAGCGTGAAAGATAGCCGCGTGCCTGTGCTGAGACGCGATTATTGATCGTCCAATCACCCTGCAAATTGTAGCTTTGTGAATCTTCGTCGGTGATGGATTCCTGATTACCGAGTTCGCCGCGTGAACGTCCACGAGACTGATTCCAGTAGCTTCTACCCGAACCACTCAGAGAAAAATTCGGTGAGAATTTATATTTTAATTTGGCGTAAGCATCCGTGCGCCCATAGCCTGCCCCCGTAGTATCGTATGTCGTGGGAGTCAGGTCGAAGGGGTTTTGTTTGTGTCGTTCACCGCTGAAAAACGCAGTGAATTTTTCGCCGCCGAAACCTGCATCGCCACGATAATCAGCGCGTCCCTGCGACCCGCCGGAAGCTGTCAGATTCAGTTCAATCGGGGCTTTGGGGTCGCGCGAAATTTGATTGATGACTCCGCCGATGGCATCTGAGTCATACAGCGCAGACGAAGCTCCTTTGACGACTTCGATGCTTTCCAGATTGCCGACGGATTGCCGATCAAGATTCAGGACACCACTCTTAATACCGCGTGCGCCGATGACGGGTTGTCCATCGAATAAAACTAAGACCTGCCGCGAATCAATGCCTTGAATTTGTTCGCCGCCGCTGCCTGAATTTCCTGAAGCTGTGCCGCGCCGCGTCAGGACTCCGGGCATTTCCTGCAACACTTCGGCGACGGACTCGTAGCCGGTATCACGAATGCGATTCCGTCCGACAACATCAACTTTCGTGTTGAGCGATTCACGCAATTCTTCCTGCCGCGAACCGGAAAGTACGACTACATTTTCCATTAATCTGGCGGGTTCCAGAACGAACTTGAGCACACCTTGATTCGGAAGTTCAATGACCTGTGAAGCAGTGGCGAAGCCATTGACGCTGACGGTTAATTTGTAGCGTCCGTTGCGTAGGCCAGCCAGCGCAAAGCTGCCACTCGCATCGGCAGTGATGGCGCGTTCGAGTCCTGTCCCCAGATTACTAAGCGTGATGGTCGCCCCGGACAAAGCGGCATCATTGGCATCACTGACACGTCCACGCAAGGCGTCATTTATTTGTGCGAAAGAAAAAAGTGAGCAGCAAAAAATCAGAAGTAAGAAGGTCGTAAAGTTTTGTAATCTCTGACAGTTCCAAGCTGCCCTGACAGTGCTAAGCTGTGCAGGTTGGAAGAGATTTTTAAGGGTAATCATTGAGAGTCTCCTTTGATAAAGCATGAGTTGCTTAATTAGGCAGGCGTGTGTAGGATGACTCCCGCACATTACCTGTAAAGTTTTCCAAGACAGATCGGGTTTTTGTGATAAAAGCCTTTGGTGTTAGCGCACCGGAGGCTTTGTTATTTGGTAACAATCTGGTTAGCTCATTTTAAGCGGTGACCTCTGGTTGTGCTGCCAATGTTCGGGATCGTTTTCCCAGCCAGACGCGTAATCGTCGCCACGCTAAGGCTAATCCCGTCCAGACCAATACCACTGCCCCGAATGAAACAATTCCGGCAATCGTTTGTCCGGCGATACCACCGACTTCGCCGGTATGTGTGAAGCGCATGAGTGAACGCAGTTGCCGTCCGGTTGATAAGGTTGAGAACGGTTCCCATTTCGCTACGTCGCCTGTTTTGCGATCCAGTGTGAGCGTCGCCCGTTTTTGCGGTTGTCCACCCCTTCCCTGATCTATCGTGAACGCGACAGGTGCGTCGGCAGAGGTCGGCATCCGCAGGCTGATGGTATTCCAACCGGGCAACTGCTGTTCGGCACGAGACCACAGTTGATTTAATCCATCCGGCGCAACAGGTTGAGAATTGTTGTTTCCGGCTGGCGGCGGTGTTTGGCGCGGCGGAGGTGTTTCTCCGGCGACACGATAAACCAGATTGCCCGCCCATTGATACGAAATGACTACGCCGGAAATTACCACCAGAAACAACGGAACCAGCGACCAGAATCCAATCACATTATGCCAGTTGAAATCACGTGCTTTGCCGGGAAGTCCACGCCGAAACCAGAGAATATTTTTGAAGTGTGCCCACGTCAGCGAACGCGGCCACCAGAGATAAAATCCACTGACGACAATGAACAGGAAGCCCAGATTACACGCGCCTGTCACCGCTTTTGCCGTTGCGCGATTTTCTCCATTCGCTCCCAACCAGCGATGCCAGTCAGTGATGAAACGAAAAAAATCATGCGTCCCTTTTGAACCTTCACCCAGCACGTCGCCAGTATAAGGATTGACGAAGATGGTGCGTCCAGTCAGCCCAAAAGCCACTGGCGCAGAAGTGTCAGCGCGTAGGGTGATTGTCGGTGGTGGCGCACCTGCTTTCGCAATTAGCGTTTCCATTGGTAAGCGCGGAGTCGCTGGTACGGTCAATCGGTAATTACGCAAATCAGCCCAAGTCGTGATTTGTTTTTCGTAAGTCAATAGAACGCCTGTTACTGACATCACGAGAATGATGATGCCTGCGATAACTCCGATGGCCAGATGACACCAGAAGATAATTTTGCGAAATAGTTTCATGGGTCGTAGTTCCTAAAATGTAGTTAGAAAATTAATCGCAGCCCAGCCTGAAATTGTCGTGCCGGATCACTATTGCTGACGCCGGCAATTGGCGCACGAAACGTCGCCAGCGCTTTGCCGTCAGCCGCATTTCCATAAGCCGTATTCACGCGAATCAGGTTGGAATGATTGGTGAGATTGAAGCCTTCGGCGCGTAATTCCAGCTTGAGCTTTTCGCTGACTGCAATTCGTTTCGCCAACGATAAATCAAAGCTGAATTGCTTGGGAGTTCTGAAAGAATTGCGCGCAAAGATGGCGCCAGTCGCCGGATTGAACGGACGATCTACGATGTTGCTGTCGCCGTTGTTGTCTACGCCAGTGCGCGGATCAACAGGCAAACCGGAAGCCAGCGTCATCACAAATGAAGCCTGGGTTTTCCACGGCATTTCGATTAATCCGTGACTGACGAAGCGATGCCGTTGATGAAAATCACTCGCGGCATGCTCAAGCCGTAAGTTGCCGTTCCAGTCATTTGGCACGCCTGTATTCGGTTCGCCGAAGAACATCGAATCGGTGGTCGCATTGCTATAAAGATAATGCCCTTCGAGCTGAAAACGGCGTGAGAATGATTTGACGAGACCGACATCCAGCGCGTCGTAATTGCTCATTCCTGAGTTTTCAATCAGGACAACATTCTTGACGGGGACGCCCAGATACGTCGTGAACGGGCGTGTTGCATCGGCTGCTGCGCCAGTGCGAATCAGTCCCGCCGCCGTGCGCGGGAAGGCTTTCGGCGCATTCAAATCAATCGCCCGCATTTGTCGCACGGAATGCTGCGCGATGCCGTCAACTGTTAACGCTAATCCACCGAAAAGTTTTTGTTGAATACCGAAAGAAAATTGCGTGCTGTAAGGATTCACGATGCGTTCAGGCGCGAGGTAAATATCGCGCTTGGTGGCGGCGAGTCCGCCCGGTGCAGTCGTCAGCGAATTTGGAAACGTTGGAAAGCCCGCATCCGTTGGTTTCAACGTGACTGTTGCCTGATAGGAATATGGCCCCTGATACAAAAAGCGGCGCGTGATATACATGTAGTATTGATCGTAAAAGAGTCCACCGCCGCCGCGAATCACCGTCGAACCATCGCCTTTGACATCCCACGCAAAACCAACACGCGGCGCAAAATTATTGCGCTCAGCCGTAAGCGTTTGCATTTCGTAGCGCAGCCCCAGATTCAGCGTCAGCCGCGAACCTACACGCCAGTTATCCTGCGCAAAACCAGAGATCGAAGTCTGTCCGTAATGTAGTAATTGTCGTCCAAAAGTCTGCGCGTATTGCACAGGTTTTTCAGTTGTCTGCGGTGCGCCTGATGCGAATGTGTACGTGCCAAAAAGCGAGAATGAATCGTCAACTACTTTCTGCCGCTTGAAATCCCCACCAAAGCGCAATTCATGCTTGCCCCATTGCCACGCGAGTTGGTCAGCCAGTTGATAATTCTGGGTGCGTGTAAAGGAATAACTCGACGTGCCTTCTGTGCTGTAATTCGGACGCGTAGTGGTGACTGCGGCTTCGCCTAGCGGACGACTGCCATTGGGGACGGTATTGGTATAACTGAAACGCGCTTCATTCATGACTACGCCCCAGGTTTTACGGTCGGTGATTTGCCCGGTGGCATTTTGCACATAGCTGTTACGCGCTGTGCTGGGTTGATTAAATCCGCTTACGGCATCGTTGGTGTTGTCGTTCGTATTGCGATTGCCATTCAGTCGCACGCTGAGATTATGCGTGTCGCTGATGCGATAGTCGGTGCGTACCAGCGCGAGATTGTCGCGGAAATGTCCGACGAAAATTGCGGGCGCAGGCGATTGAATAAATGCTCCGCGATTCTGTTGCGCACGTTCGTAGTTGGCGAAAAAACTTAGCTTCTCTTTGATGATTGGGCCGCTGAGTGCGCCGCCGAATTGCCAGTTTTCATTGGGTACACGCAAAGAAGAAACAACTGGACGCGCCTGAATACCGGAAGGTCGCAGAAACGTGAAAGCTTCACCGTGCCAATTGTCAGTGCCGCCTTTGGTCGTCGTGCTGATGATGCCTGCGGTCGAGCCGCCGTATTCAGCAGAATACTGATTGGTCAGCACTTTTAATTCCTGCACGGCGGTCAGCGAAATTTGTTGTTGCGGCGAATTGGCGTAGACGGATTCGTAATTCGTGTTGCCATCAAGCTGATAATTCGTATGGCGGAATGAACTGGCATTAATTGACAAACGTGTTGCGCCTGCACCGTCGCTGCCCTGTCCCGCCGTGTTTCGCACGTGTGGATCAAGCAAAGCGAAAGCGTTGACACTGCGTCGGGCAGAAGGCAATTCAGTGACGCGGCGAGCATCTACTACTTGGGAAACTTCCGGCGCATTGGAAACAAGCGCTGGCGTGTCGGCGACAATATTGACAGTCTCGGTCAGGCTCGCTACTTCTAAAGTAAAATCCTGCGTTAAAGAATCCCCAGATGAAATAACTTTCAGGCTACGATTGACGGGTTGAAAACTACTCGCCTGAATCACGATTTGGTAAGCGTTATCCGGCGGCAAACCCATCACGATAAATGCCCCGTCTTTATTAGTCGTCGTCGTTCGATGATAATTCAAAGCATCATTTTTGATCGTGACCTGCGCATTCGGAATGATCCCGCCGCTTTGTTCTTTGACCGTGCCGCGCACAGCTCCGGTTAATTCAGTTTGTGCGAGCGTGAATGATGTAAGGATGAAAGAGAAGAGTAGCGTGATAAGTACGCGATGGGTAGTAGTTGGCATAAGAGAATCTCCTGACAATAAGTGTACATAGCCAGGTAATTGTGCCAGGATATTCCCCGCAAATCACCGGTGATGTTTTCCAGGACAGAGTGGGATGATTGCAACAAGAAGCCTCTGATGCGCGAACATCAGGGGCTTTGCTAAGAATTAATCAAACAAAGGGCAGCGTTTACAGCAATCCTTACCTTTTTTCTTGTAACGCTTACAGCATTTATCTTTTTTGCTTCGACGCAAGAGTTTGTAAATCATTGAATACCTCTTTGTTTTTTTTGACACGATTTTGAAAGTCGTTTTCAAAATGAAAGGATATAATATTCATATCTTTCTGCCCTGTCAAGCGCTATGAAAGTAATTTTCAGTGGGAAAATTACTCGCTATCGTTAAGGCGTAGCGTGTTCTTTATGGGTTGGTTTGTGTGCGTAAAGATTCCTGGCGTTCCTGATTGGCGGTCATCCGTTCTAACTCTTCAACGTGGAGTTGTTCCAGCCGAATAATATCCTCGACCCAGAATCGCAGCATTTGATTATTTTCCGCCAGCTCCCAGACTTTGACATATGCGGCTAAGGCAGAGCGTTCCATTTGCAGGTCCTGCATGAGCATTTCGCCTAAAGTCGAAGCCTGCTGCACTGGTGCGGGTTGCGTTATTGGTACACCGCCGAGGGCCACGATTTTGTTTCCAAGATTGAGGGCGTGTAAATGTGCTTCTTTGCTGTTGGCATCAAAGAAAGGGGCATATTGCATTCGGTCCTGACCACTTACTGAAAAACTATGCTGGGCGTATTGAATCACGGCTCCATATTCCATCGCGATTACTTCGTTTAGCGCGTCCAGCAACTTAGTCTCTGTTTTTGATGAAATCATATAAGTTTCGTAATTTGATTCGTAAAATATTCCCTGGATTTGAAGCCGCAATTCTGCCCAACCAAAATACGTGGCTGTAGTTAAAGTGTCAATTGGGCGAATAATCATCAGTCGGGGTAATAACCTGGAAGGTTTTAATTTTGTCGTGAGAGCGACTCCACTACAGCTTTCAACTCCACTACGTTAAAATCACAGGCGTGAATTTATTATTAGGAAAAACCGCAGTTGAATTAGTAGAGTTTGCGCAAGCTGTCGGCGAAAAGCCATTTCGCGGCAAACAGCTTTATCAATCAATTTATGCTCGTCGGATGCTTGAGCTTGAAGCCCTCACCGAATTATCAAAGCCGTTGCGTGAAAAGCTCAAAGAAAATATCTCTATTACTGCAACAACAATCGCCAACGTATTTTATTCGACCGATGGCACACGCCGTTATTTGCTAGAGCTTGGTGACGGCAAAGAGGTCGAAGCCGTTTTCATCCCCGAAGAAAATCGCAACACCATTTGCATTAGCTGTCAGGTCGGCTGTGCCGTTGGCTGTACTTTCTGTATGACCGCGCAACTTGGCATCAAGCGCAATATGACAGCAGGCGAAATCGTCTCGCAAGTCCTGCTCGTCCTCAACGAGGTTTATGGCGCAGGCGAAAAACCTCCGCATCGCACGAACCTGGTTTTTATGGGGATGGGCGAGAGCTTTTTAAATTACGACGAAGTGATGAAATCCATTCGCCTGCTCAGCGATGAAAAAGGCATGAACATTCATCCAAAACGAATCACCGTTTCGACTTCGGGCATCATTCCCAAAATCAACGAATTCGCCCAGGAAGAAGTCCGACCACGTTTAGCCGTTTCGCTGTCAGGGACGACCGACGAACAGCGTACAAAATTAATTCCGCTCAATAAACGTTACGGCATCGAAGAGCTAATGACCGCGCTGCAAAATTATACGTTGGGGCGACGCGAAAAAGTTACGTTTGAATACGTGATGTTAGACGGGGTAAACGACAGCGACGAAGACGCGCAACGGCTCGTGAAATTAATTCACAGTTACAGCCTGCACGCGATGGTGAATCTGATTCCGCACAATCCCGCACCGGAAATTCCATTTAATGCTTCACCGCTGGAACGGATTTTGAGTTTTCAGAAAATTCTGATGAACCATAAGATTGAAACATTTATTCGGCGTCCGCGTGGGCAGGATATTTCGGCGGCGTGCGGACAACTTGCAGCGAGGAAATAGTTGATGGAGTTAACCGTGAGCAGTTAACAGTTAACAGTGAATAGTTAACAGAGAAGGAAGAAGTGAAGAACCCGATTTGCTGTTAACTATTCACTGTTAACTGTTAACTTTCAGGAGATAAAAATGAGTGACTCAGGATATGGTGATTACAAAGATTTGATTGTATGGCAAAAAGGAATTCGGTTGGTTCGATGTATCTATCAGCTCACGGGCAAATTTCCGGCAGAAGAAAAGTTTGGATTGATTTCACAGATGCGCCGCGCTGCGGTTTCGATTCCTTCCAACCTTGCAGAAGGTCAAGCCCGTAATTCGGTTGCCGAATTTATTCATTTTATTTCCTATTCAGAAGGTTCTGCTGCTGAACTTGACACGCAACTCATCGTCGCAATTGACCTTGGCTTTGTATTGAATGAACACGCGCAAGAAGCCTTTGGCTTAATTCTTGAGCTAAGAAAAATGCTAAGCGCCTTGCGAATTAAACTTGCGGGGAAGAAAAGCAGTAGTTAACAGAGAACAGTTAATAGTTAACAGAAAGCGCTGAACAATTTACCGCTCCACTCCATACGCTGTTTCACTAATTTCCTGCTGTTAACTGCTAACTGTTCTCTGTTAACTGATTTAATCAGATTGGAGTTTTCAATGGCATTCATTACACAAACCAATCTTAGTGTTATTACGCAACCGCTGCTCACGCTCCGCAGCATTACCTGGCAAACCTACGAAAATTTGCTGGCGGATTTGGATGAGCAAAGCGGGGTTCATTTAACTTACGACCAGGGAGTGCTGGAAATTATGACGCTGACGCCTGAACACGAATCTATCAATCGTTATCTCTCCAGCCTGATTGATTTACTGGTGGATGAATCAGGAAAAGATGTGCATCCCGTAGGCTCAGCAACTTTCAAGCGCGCCGATATTGAACGCGGCTTTGAGCCGGATTCGTCTTTTTATTTCGCTCAGGCAACACAAATGCGCGGGAAAAAACGAATTGATTTACGCATTGATCCCGCCCCTGAACTGGTCATCGAAATTGATATTTCGCACGGTTCATTGAATAAACTTTCGATCTTTGCACAATTTGGGATTTCTGAAATCTGGCGTTACGATGGAGCTAGTATTTACATTTATCATTTGGTTGAAGGAGCTTATGACGAACAAAAGTTCAGCCGCATTTTCCCGACATTGACAGCAGAAAAAATCGAAAATTTTCTCGCCAACAGCCAAACCATGACACGGCAGGAATTGAAACAATGGTTGCGTCAAAACCTAACGCAGTAAGAAATAAGTATTATGCAATTTCAATTTCTTCAAAATCTCCCCGCAGGCAGCACGTTGATTTGCCGTGATGTTAGCTGGGACGAATACGAAAACCTGTTAGCGGAAGTCGGCGATGACAGCAATGCACGAATTAGTTATGACAACGGAAAGCTGGAAATTATGTCCCCATCGAGAAAGCACGAATTGTACAAAGGCTTAATCAGCCGCCTCGTTGATGTGTTGACAGAAGAGCTAAATCTGGAATATGTCAGTTTCGGCGCCATGACCTGGCGGCGCAAACCAAAAGCTAAAGGCACTGAAGCCGATGAATGTTTTTATATTCAGAATTTTCCCCGCGTTGCCGACAAAGACGAAATCAATCTTGAAAATGACCCGCCGCCTGATCTGGTCATCGAAGTTGATATTTATCACGATTCTTCCAGCAAATTTTCTATCTACGCCGCATTGGGAGTACCGGAAATTTGGCAACACGATGGGAGCGAAATTCATTTTTACCATTTGACCGAAAATGAATATCAGGAAGTTTCTTATAGTGTGTGCTTTCCTTTCCTCCCTGCGCAGGTGCTGACACAATTTCTTACACCAGCAGAAGGAAAAGGGATGAACGCCATCAAACGCGGGTTTCGCACGTGGGTACAGGCAAATAAATAATTACGACTTCTGACAAGTAAAGTATTTGAAATAGTTTTTGTAAGGCTGGTGAAGCAATGAAATATTTTCTAATCACATTTGTAACTACTTTTCTTGGTGTGATTGGTGGCTTCTATACTTATATTTATGAAGGCGAAATAGTAGATTCTGAGGCAATTGTCTTATGCGGTAATTATGTTCAATTAACTTTGACAGAGAGCCTGACTTTCTGGACTTCAACGGGATTAATTACTGGATTGTTAATTTCAGCAGCGGCCAAGTCCCTTTCCGCAAATAATGAAAAACATCTTTCGCTTGGCTTACCTAACGTTTAAGAAGAAACACGATTCAAAATTTTATGACTTCATCTCCTGATTACATTGTTATCGGCTCCGGCGTCGCAGGACTCCGTGCCGCAATTGAACTTGCCAAAACCGGGCGCGTTACAGTCCTCACCAAAGAACGCCTCGACGAATCCAACACGGAATACGCGCAGGGAGGCGTCGCCGTAGCGCTTTCTGACGACGACGAAATTGCTTTGCATTACGAAGACACGCTCGTCGCGGGCGCTGGTCTCTGCGATGAAAAAGCGGTTCACGTTCTCGTCGAAGAAGGCCCGAAATATATCACCGAATTAATTGAATTCGGCGCGCAGTTCGACAAAGAGGACGGCGAACTTTCTTTCACGCAGGAAGCCGCGCATTCGCGTCGCCGCATCATTCACGCGAAAGGCGATTCGACGGGGCGTGAATTTGTCCGCGCATTGATTGCCTACGCTAAGAAAAATCCGAACATCACGTTGCAGGCGCACGCAGCGACGATTGATTTGATGGTAGAAGACGGGCGCTGCGTCGGCGTGCGCTACATTCACCCGAACGAAAGTATGCTGTGCGAAATGCGTGCGCGTGCTGTCATCCTCGCCACAGGCGGCGCGGGGCAAATCTTTTCGCAAACCACCAACCCCAGCGTAGCCACAGGCGATGGCATGGCGATGGCCTACGCCGCCGAAGCGATGATGTGCGATTTGGAATTTGTGCAATTTCACCCGACCGCTTTGGCCTTGCCGGAAGCGCCAAGATTTTTGCTCAGCGAAGCCCTGCGCGGTGAAGGCGCGATTTTACGCAATCACGACGGCAAAGCGTTCGCCAAAAATTATGACGACCGCGCTGAACTCGCGCCGCGCGACATCGTAGCTCGCGCCATCGTCGCCGAAATGGAACTCACGCACACGCGTTGGATGTACCTTGATTTGACGCACCTGAAACCGACGTTTGTGCGCGAACGCTTCCCGAAAATTTTCGAGACCTGTCTGCGCTACGGCCTGGATATGACGAAAGATCAATTGCCCGTTTCGCCTGCCGTACATTACGTGATGGGCGGCGTCCGCAGCGACACGCACGGACGCACTACGCTGCCCGGTTTGTACGGCGCAGGCGAAGTAACCTGCACCGGAGTCCACGGCGCAAATCGTTTGGCGAGCAATTCATTGTTGGAAGGTTTGGTGTTTGGTGCACGAGCCGGAGCCGCCGCACTCGAAGACAATTTCTCACTTAGCGAAAAGCCCGAAGCCGAACCCGTAGATTTTGATTTGTCGAAATGGCGCCTTGATCCCCGCACCAAAAGCCGCGTGCAGGAATTGATGTGGAAGAAAGTCGGCCTCATTCGCCGCGCCGCTGATTTAAAAATAGCGATCACCGAATGCGAAGTGTTGTTGGCAGAAAACGTCAATCAACGAACAAAGAATTTCGCTACGCTGGCGAAGCTGATGGCAGAAGCAGCCCTCTGGCGCGAAGAATCACGCGGCGGTCATTTCCGCGCCGACTTCCCCACACGCAACGATGAACAATGGGCTAAGCACTCAGCACAAACGATAGGTCAAAAAATTTCAGCAATCGAAAAAATCAGCGAGTGAATTTACATTTTGACTTCCCGAATTAAATTATGACCGACGAAAACATATCAAAGTTCGTAGTTGATAATTTGCGCTTGAAAGAGTTGTCGCATATCGTCGAGCAAAATAAGCCTTTTTACGACGCATTTTTGTTATTTATCGGAGAATTTGGATACGAAGAAGTCGCCAGTTTTATCCATGAAACAGATACTTCAAAAGCTAAGGCTGTTATTGAGTCCTATCTGGCAACGCCGTCGAAAGCGACACTATTTGACGGAGTAGGACGACCTTACATCAATGGTAAAGCTAAATGGTATTTTCT
Organism: Blastocatellia bacterium; assembly: GCA_043719385.1. GTDB lineage: Bacteria > Acidobacteriota > Blastocatellia > RBC074 > RBC074 > JAFDVL01. Next base: position 26,583 of record JAYSTY010000011.1, read on the forward strand.
GGCTTGGGTCTTACGTGATGCACCCGCTCAACGACTTGAACCAGTCTTGCGCTCAATTAATGGAACTACGCTGGAAGAGAAAAAGGCCATCTTACTGAATCGTTTGCGTGAATTTGTCGGACCTTTATTTCCTGACTCTGAAAAATGGTCGTGGCCAGTTGTGTCAGAAATAATGTTGGCAAGACTCGAGGGAAGCCGACGAGCTTTGAAAGGAACTCGGTTTGAGATCATCGTCAGGCGTATTTTGACCGAGATATTTTTTCAGCAGGGGCTTGACCTGAAAGTTGGTCACAAGCAAATTACAATCAGCGATGAGACTTATGATGTTCAGGTCGAAGCGGGGCAAAAAAAGATTTTGATCCCAGTGAAGACACGCGAAACAATGGGCGGAGGCCACGCTAATTTATTCACGCGTGATATTTTCAAATCTGTCAGTGTCGCACAAAATAACGGCTACGATTGTATTCCTGTAATCATTGCTGAATCCTGGGCGGGCGACTTTCAGAGTCTAAACTGTGAGCATCTGATTTACATTCAAGCCAATCCCAATCAACTTGAACAGGTTGA
>JAYSTY010000101.1:0-3881 GCA_043719385.1 Blastocatellia bacterium
GTAACCAATGCCACAGGCGAGCCGGTCGTGGGCGGGAGTGTCACTCCGATGCGAGTTGGCGATGAGGAAGGTAAACCTTTACCCAGTGCTTTTGGTGGGCGTCCGGCGATGACGGATGATCGCGGAATTTATCGTCTCTACGGCTTACAGGCGGGAAATTATATTGTTTCGGCGGCTCGTTCTGCGCCATTTACAGGGTCGAGAACCGATAACGAATTACCGACTTATTATCCGGCAGCGACGCGTGATACGGCCCAGGAAATTACTGTTCAGGCCGGGGCCGAAATGTCCGCGATTGATATTCGTCACCGCGAAGAAAACGGTCATTCCGTGAGCGGAGTAGTTTCCGGTGTGCTGGAAACTGGTTCACGCAATGGAATTAGCCTGAGTGTGCTTTCAGCCGCCAGCAAAGCTATAGTCTCGAATTCCTTTATGCAACCGAACACACCAGGCAACAGCTTTGCAATTTACGGATTACCGGATGGCGAGTATGAACTTCGTGCGTCCTTCACCAACTTCGACAACACAGCCGGATTAAATTCTGCGCGTTCAGCGCCGCAAAAAATTGTCGTGCGTGGTGCCGATGTGTCAGGCGTCAATTTGAAAATGATTCCGCTCGGATCAATCAAGGGGCGCGTGACCCTGGAAAAATTCAGCGACAGTCAGAATACCTGCAAAATTACGCGGCAGGGATTTTTTGCTGAAACCCTCGTTTCTCTTACCAATACTGACCCTGAGCGCCAGCTATTGCCCGGTCTTGTGGCGGGAATTATTGCCCGTTCGCCGGATGAAAAGGGCGAAGTTTTATTTCCTGCAACTGAGGCGGGCAATTATCGGTTGACCCTGCAATTGCCCAGCGATCACTGGTATGCGAAAGCAATCTCCCTGCCGAACAAAACTTCGTCCAGAGCAGCCAGCCTTGATGTTGCGCGTCAGGGCTTGCATGTAAATGTCAGTGAAAATGTTTCCGGTCTGGTCATCATTCTGAGCGAAGGTGCGGCAGCAATCCAGGGGACACTGGCGAGTGAAGAAGGAAAGAAAGTGTCAGCAAAAATGCGTGTGCATCTGGTTCCGGCTGAGCCGCAGGCGGCGGATCAGGTTTTGCGGTTTTATGAACTCGTTTCACGGGACGGGAAATATAATTTTAAAAATGTGGCTCCGGGTAAGTACTGGCTATTTTCTGCCCCTTTGACGGCAGCAGAGGCGAATGAAAGATCGTTGCGTCCGATGGCTTGGGAGACGAACGCGCGTGCCAATTTGCGCAGGCAGGCTGAGGCCGCAAATGCTCCCATTGAGTTGTTGCCGTGTCAGCGGGTTGAGTACACTGTGAAATAAGGCCAACAAACTTTAGTTTGTTGGCCATCTCTTCTGGAGCGTTAGGGAACGCTTGCGCTCCAGTCGTTCAATCGTTCGTGTATAATGAAATTTACCTCGTAATGCTGGCGGCAATTTTTTTGCATCCATGCCACATCTTTATTCGTTATTTTCTTTGTGACACGAACGATTCTTACAATTATTTTTCTTTTCTCCGTTGTGCCCCTGACGCTGGCACAACGTAAAGCTCCCAAACCAAAATATAATCCCAAAAAAAGTGCTGAAGAGCAAAAAACGCTGGCGAAAAAGGCGGCAGCTTCACGTACAAATTTGATTGAGGCGACGAAAACTTACAAAGATAGTTTGGAAAAACTCCTGCTGCCGCTTGGCGAACGCGAAAAAATCGTGACGGATTCTTTGGCCACAAAACGGCAAATGGTTGAGCAGGGGCTGATTGCCAAACGTGAAATTGAGCCGGTCGAAATTGAGTTGAAAGCCATCCAGAGTAAAATTGCCGACACGAAAAAAAGCCTGACCCAGGCCGATCAATTCATCGTTGAAATCATGAGCCTCGAACAAATGGCGAAAGATCAGGCCAATCGTAAATATCAGGCGCCGGGCATGTATTTCGATAATTTGCGCTACATTCGCTATACCGGAACCGTGCGCTGGTCGCTGCGGGATTACGGCAGAGTCGAAGGATTTTTTCAGGCAAATTTCAGACATGCATTGCCGGTCAGCGCGTTTGGACAATCAGAGACACATAACAGACTGGGCTTCGATCACAGCAATTCATTTGATGTTGCGCTGCATCCTGACACCGGCGAAGCGCAAACGTTAATGAGTTATTTACGCAATCAGGGCATTCCGTTTACAGCTTTTCGCGGCCCCATTCCAGGGAACGCGACCGGAGCGCATATTCACATCGGCTATCCGTCACATCGGTTTCGCTAACGGAGCGCGGGTTGCAAGTCCGCGATTCCCCAAAAATAAGGAAGGTTAATTTTCATGGAAAACCCATACGCAAAATATCTCGCAGGCAAAGACGCGTTAGCCGCGCAAAATGCGGCGCTCGCTCGCTTCCAGGCACTTGGGGCGCAAATCATTGCGGCGCATAAATCACAACTTTCTTTTGCGGAAGGGAAGTGGAGCGCGGCCCAAATCATGTTGCATTTAGCGCAAGGTGAAATGATGTTTGGCACGCGTTATCGCCAGGCCGTGACAATCCCCAACTATCAATTACAGCCCTTCGAGCAGGACGATTGGATGGCACACGAACCGCTGATGAACTTTGCGGATTCGTTGCAAACAGTTCTTGCACTGCGGACTTTGAATTTGAATTGGCTGAATCATCTGAGTGAGGCTGAGAAACAACTGCCGATTATTCATCCAGAATTAGGCACAGGTGTTGTGCAGGACCTTATCAACATTGTGGCTGCTCACGACCTGAATCATATTGGGCAACTCGAAATCATTGCAAGGGCGTAATGTTTGCGGCTATCCGACGCAAGCGAATAGCCCGATCCCAGCTAGCCGAAGAGTTAGCCCCAGCCTTCAGCGAGCAAGTATTCGCGCAAAATTTTCACTTATTTGCCGCGCTACTTTTCCCCACGTTTGGGCTGCCGCATATTCAATCATAACTTCTGGTTTCCAATTTTTGTTGAGCGCCGCCTCCAATCCGGCGGCAATTTTTTCAGCCGATCTTTCTACCAGTAAACCGTATTCATCACTGTTGATAACTTCCGGTGTTCCCCAAACATTCGTCGCTACAACTGGTGTTCCGCAGGCCAGCGCTTCCAGCAACACATTGGCCCAGCCTTCCGTTTCGCTGGCCAGGCAATAGACATCGGCGGCACTGTACCAGTCACGCAAAGTCTCGTTGGGTTGCGCACCTGCGAGCAAAACATGGTCATGCATTTTGAGCCGCGCAATTGTGGCGTGAAGTTTGGCGGGATACAGCGCTTCATCCGCTGCGCCGCCAACGATCACAAGATACGGGATTTTCTTTCCCGCCTGTTGCAGCAAATAAAGTGCTTCAACGATCAAATGATAGCCTTTGTTTTCGACGATGCGCCCCACAGAAAGCACGATTTGACGATCAAGCGGCAAACCCAATTTTTGCCGGGCGGCGGTTTTGGGGACAGAGAAAAATTTCGTGGTGTCCACGCCGTTGGCAATCGTTGTCGAGCGAGCCGGATCAGCGCCGAGCGCAATTGCCGCACGTCGTAAGGCATCGGCCACTCCAATGACTAAATCCGCCTTGCGTAGCGCGTACTGAATTTGTTTTTTGCGCACAGGGAATTGATCAGTCGGCAGGACATTAATATCGTGTCCGCGCAGCGTGATGGAAACAGGTTTTTTCCACCATCGCGCCAGCAAAACTCCGGCAAAGCCATCAGGAAAAGCCAGATGCGTATCAAGTACATCAAAGGCAAAATTACGGCGAATTTTGTGCGCCGTCCACCACACAGAAAGCAGTAAAAAAAATCCATCAAGTGGTTTAAGCATGGCCGGAATTGAAAAATAGCGCGGATAGAAAACCTGTAAACCCGCGAAATTATCCTGGC
>JAYSTY010000102.1:0-9446 GCA_043719385.1 Blastocatellia bacterium
TCATATCCAAAAACTGCGCCGGGTTCAGCATCATCCTTGCCGGAAATTGCCTTGAACCGTGCTTCGTCATAGACATCGCTATCGTCCAGCACGCTATCCATCATCTGCTCTTTGCCGTATTTGATGACCTGCCCGGAGGGGCGAATCATCCAGGCTTTCATCTCTTTAACCTTTTCCGATTCGGTGTTGTAAACCGTCCGTGCCAGTGCGCTTTTGGCTCCGTCGCGGGAAAGAATGCGGACAGCGTGAGTGGTGGTAGTTAGCACTCGTCCGCTTTCTTCCACCGTGATTTTTTGATCGTCGTTAACGGTGACGACTTTGACTTCTTTATCGTAGGTTGGAACGCTGAGCGCCGCTGCCTGGCGTAACCAGGCCGGAGCGTCATCGCCAGCCAGCCCTGGAATTGCGAAAACCAAAAGAAAGAGCGCGTGGAAGGTGAAAGCTTTGTTCCGCATAGTAGTAATAAAAAATATTCAGGTGGCAGGAAGCCCACCGGGTAAATTATTTTGCACCATTGGCGGCACTTGCGGCATTGAATTTCAGGGTTACCTGATGGTTGTCCTGCGTGTGCATGGTATCAAAAATTTGCTTGAGCGACGCGTAACTTTCCAGCGGAAATACCATGCCATTGACTTGCAGGTTGCGTTTGTAAATGAGCGCTTTCTTGTCGGTCGAGATGCTCAGCGAAACTTTATATTTGACGATGTCATTGGCATTGAATGAGGCCGGCGACTCGGCATTATCTAATTCAAAACCATCAGGCAGATCAATTTCTACGGCACTGTTTTCGGCGTAAGGATACTCGAAATAAACCGGATACTTCCGTTCGTTGTTTGTAAACATTGCCGGTTCGCCAAACTGGAAAAAGGCTGGTTGCAAGAAGAGCCGTTTGCCCGTGCGGGTCGCGTAATTAGCAACTTTTAGGTGAAAAGTGTAAATGAAAGGTTTGATGGGATCGGTCACATTTTCAATTTTGATGTTAGTGATTTCCGCCGCGCCGAGATGTCTTTTGATCATATTTTTTAATGTTTCTTCACGTTTTTGCTGGGAGTCCTGATCGTTCTCCTCTTTTATTATGGCAGCGAGGTGTCCGGTAAATTCGATGGTGGCATCGCCTTCTATGGAGCCGTCTTCGTTGAGTTTGAATTTGCCGGCAGTTTTTTCGACCGATTTTTCTGCCGCTGAAAGTGGCAATTGGACAAAGAGTGGTTCTTTTGGATCAGTAATCAAACCTTTGATCCCTTCATGTTGCCAGGGAACCATGCCATACGGAACATAAGTGGCAGAGGGAGAAAAGAATTTCCAATCGTCATTAACCTTGATCGCAATCAAATGGTCATCCAGAAAATAATCATCCGCAAAACTCTGATTGAAGAAGACATCGCTCCGGTCAGAAGTTCGTACGACACGCGCCTCAAATCCAGCCGCCGTTGCCAGTGAAGCGAATAGCAAATCTATGTCTGCTTTGCCTCCATAACCGTGTTTGAGCGTGTCCGCCGGAGATTTATTTTCCTTCATGTTTTTGCGATCTTCATCCGTGAAGGTCGAAGCGTCATCGTAGGTATATTTAATTTTGCTGCGACAATAATTCAGGAGCCGTTCCAGTTTTTGATTGGGGTCAGTGGCCTCAGCAATTGTTTCAGTCGCGGATTTGCGAATGTCATCATTGACCTTCATCGCGGATTTGTAATCATTAAATGCCTTCTTCCCTAATTCTTTCCAGTATTTTTCCGGCTCACGTTTTGTATCTTCTGAATAAAACAACAACATCCAGGCGCGTACTTCATTGGCAGGAATCATGCGCGGCTCTTCTTTGAAGGCCGGGACATTGCTCAGCGAAGTCATCTGAAATCCCTGCTCTTTGACCAGTGCCGTCGGGTTGCAATGAAATTGCATTGCGCGCATTTGATAAATGTTGCTGGGCAGCGGCTTGATGTAATACTTGACAATCTGGACGGGAACGTCCTGCTGGAATTCAAGGCGCGTGTGATAAGAGGTCGGGCGTAATTCGCGGTAACGATATTCGATGATGGCTCCCGGCTCAACGCCTGGCATCGCAAATGATTTGGCGTTTACTTTTAATTTGCCAAATTTGACGATAGTGCGTTCAAAGATCGCATCTTTTTTTAGCTCAAGGATGCTGCCATCCGGTTTAATCGTGCGTCCCTGAATGTCGGCAATCCGCGTCTTTCCCCAGAAGGGCAAATCAATTGTGCTTTTCTTTTCTTTGCCCCGTTCGGTAAAGATTTTGATGCGCAGGTAATGCGTAAAGACAGTTTGCGGTTCGCCGTAGCCCTGAAACTCATCGGCAACTTTGACTTCCCAGAAAATTGCTTCGGCGTCGGCATCCTTTTCGACCATTGGCGTTTTCATTGACAAGTGGGCCGGATCAATTGGTTTCCAATCATCGCCTGCAAACGCAACGGCAGCAGTAAAAAGGGTAATAAAAATTATTGACAACAGCGGCTGAAAAATATGGCGAGAAATAGTCATCATCGTCCTCCGAAGGCTAAATCGGTTAACGGGGCAAATAAAGTTTCTAAACGGCAAAGAACTAAGTTCGGGGATCGGACGGCAGGATATTAGAACGAGTGAGGGAGTTGGGCAATAAAAAAATGGGGAGCGGTGGTCGGTGGTAAGTGATTAGTGGTCGGTGGTCGGTGGTCGGTGGTCGGTTTCTATAGTTATTAAGCTAACTGTTCAGCCTCCCCTGCCGCGTAGCGGCATTTGATTGTAGCCGTGGATTTCAACCCACGGAACACAGGGAGAGAGTTTTCCTGTCGCGTCAGCGACGGTTGAATTCAGGTGTCACTGACGCGACACAATAAAAATATCTCGCCAACCGTGCGTTGAAACCCACGTCTAAAGTCAGCCGCCACTACGCGGCGAAGAGGTCTGACGTTCCCCCTAATTACTAACCACCAATCACTCCTTACTCATCATCCCGATAAATCTTTAATTTATTGTGCAGGGTTTTGAGGCTGATTTTTAGCACATCCGCCGCACGGGTTTTGTTGTTGCTGGTTTTAAGTAATGTTTTCAGGATCAATTGGCGCTCGGCTTCATCCAGCGGAATTGGGATTGGCAATGTGATTGAATCTTCGTCGCGCAACGAGCGTCCATCAAAAAGCTGAGGGGGTAAATGCTGTTTTTCGATTTTGACGCCATCGCAAACGACGACGGCGTGTTCGACTACATTCCGCAATTCACGGACATTGCCAGGCCAGGGGTAGCGCGAAAAAATTTCCAGTACTTCGGGTGAAACCAGTCGTGCGGTACGTCCATGCCGTTCGCGCAAAGTGTCAACCATGTGCTGAACCAGCAAGGGAATATCGTCGCGGCGGTCACGCAAAGGTGGCAATTCCATGTGAATGACATTCAGGCGATAGAGCAAATCTTCGCGGAGCATATTATCGCGGACGGCTTTGTGCGGGTCTTTATTGGTGGCGGCTAACACTCTGGTGTCAATGGTTACTTCTTTCGAGCCACCCAGGCGGCGCAATTTTCTATCTTCCAGAACGCGCAGCAATTTTGCTTGCAAAGTGATCGGCATTTCGGCGATTTCATCCAAAAATAACGTGCCATTATTGGCGAGTTCAAAACAACCTTCGCGCCGTGCAATGGCTCCGGTGAAAGCACCTTTCTCGTGTCCGAATAATTCTGACTCCATTAAAGTTTCAGGAATTGCCGAACAATTGATGGGGATGTAAGCATTGGCGGCCCGTGAACTGAGTTGATGAATTGTTTGCGCGACGATGTCTTTGCCCGTGCCTGATTCGCCGGTAATCAAAACTGAAACGGAGGAATTTGCTACCTGTTCGATAGTCGTGTAAAGCTGGCGCATGGCGAGCGAGGAACCGACTAATTTACCGAAAACCCCATGTTCACTGAGTTGGCGCCGAAGCTGAGTGTTTTCTCTTTGCACTGAGGAACGTTCAATAGCGCGTTGCAGGACAATATGGAGTTGGCGCGTATTGATGGGTTTCTCGAAATAATAAAACGCGCCTTCTTCCATCACTGCCCGCATCGCGTCTTCGATACTGGCCTGACCTGTCAGGAGGATTACCGCCGTATCAGGATATAATTCGCGCAATTTAGTGAGCAGCCCAAAGCCGTTCAGCCGCGGCATGAAAATATCGCTGATGACCGCTGCCGGTAAGAAGTCCGCCGCAATTGTCAGGGCTTCTTCGCCATCGGCGGCGACCTGTGTTTCATAACCCCAATCGGACGCCAATTCACTTAACCCGGCGCGTGCGGCAGGTTCATCATCCACAATTAAAACTCGTGCTTTGCTCATAATAATCAAGTGTAACACGGTGAAAACGGCAGGGGAAAAGAACCGGAAGAAGAAGTCTGTTCCGGCTGGGAAAATCATCACCTGGGCTGCCTGCACTCAGCTTTTGATTTTGTGTGTACCGTCGGCAGCTACTTAATATTTTGCTTGCTCTGGTGTGTGGATAAAGCTATTGTGGCGCACAGATTTGCTTCTGGCAAGTAGCCCTGCCGTCACCAATCTTCGCAATAACCCTACCCCGATAAATAAGGAAAATACTGCTTACTAATGATTGGCATTGATTATATCAGCAGGCTTTACCAGCGACATAGTTTTGCCATCGGTATGACGTTGATCGGGGCAGCGATTATCTGCATCGGCTGGTGGGTGATGCTCGATCTTCGTCGTGCCAATGAAATTACCCGGCAGAAGTATGCTGCTTCGGTGCGCGATCTGGATTTATTGGGTGAATTGCAATACCAGACGCAGGAAGCGCGGCGTCTGATGCTTTATTCACTGACGACTAATGATCTTCAGCAACAGGCTAAATATGCCGATGCCGCACGTAACGCTGAGGTTCCGGTCGCACACCTCATCGCAGAGTACCTGAAATCTGTTGCCGCCAAAACAGACCAACAGCCGGTGCGCCAGCTCGCGCAGGACTGGCAGCAATATCTCACTACCCGCAACGAAGTAATCGCCCTTATTTTGAAAGGTGAGAATCAGGCGGCGGTCAAACGTGATTTGCGCACGGGCGCACCACTGTTTGCACGGGCGTGTGACGACCTGAAAAAAATCAAGGCACAGTACAAGTCAGAAGCGCAGTTGCAAATTACCGCAGATGCCAACTCGGCACGCTATTCTTTTATCAGGATGATAGTGGTTCTCTGTCTGACCCTGATTCTGGCAGGGGTGATAATCCTCACGCTTCAGCGGCGGATGCTGGCGGCAGTGCGGAGAAAAGCCGAACAGTTACGGGAAGCCATTAATTTTACAGAAGCCGTAATTTCCCACGCCGGCGAGGGCATCGTTGTTTATGATCGTGAAATGAAATTTAAGATGCTGAATAAATTGATGGCGGAAAGCCTGGGGGTGGAGGTGAAGGATGTGCAGGGGAAATATGCTTATGAGCTTTTTCCTTTTTTGTTAGACCAGGGGATAGACGAATATCATCGCCGCGCATTGAGCGGTGAAATGATTACCAGTCATGACTTATTCGCAGAACTACCAAATGGGAAAACTGCCTGGCGGTCGGCCACTTATGCGCCGCTTCGCAATGCTGATGGTGAAATTATTGGCATCATCGGAACCGTCCGCGATATTACCGCAAGAAAAAAAACGGAAGCAGAGTTGCGCGCTTTCACCGCAAGGTTAGAACAAAGCAACCGCGAGTTGCAGGATTTCGCCTCGGTTGCCTCGCACGATTTGCAGGAGCCACTCCGAAAAATCCAGGCTTTTGGTGACCGGTTGCAAACAAAATATAGTGCCCAGCTAGGCGAAACCGGGCTTGATTACCTGGCGCGGATGCAAAATGCCGCGTCGCGGATGCAAACGCTGATCAATGATTTACTTTCGTTTTCGCGCGTTACAACCAGGGCCAAACCATTTGAGCCAATTGACCTCGAACGCATTGCCCAGGAAGTTGTTTCCGATCTCGAAATCCGCATTGAGCAAACCAGCGGACGAGTTGAGATTGAAGCCTTACCCATCATAGATGCTGATCCGGTGCAGATACGGCAGTTGTTCCAGAATCTGATTGGTAATGCCCTGAAGTTTCATAAGCCGGATGAAGCTCCAGTGGTGCGAGTCATTGGCAGTCTGGTAAATGGCAATGCCGGCGTCTGTGAAATTATGATTACTGATAATGGCATCGGCTTCGATGAAAAGTATCTGGATCGAATCTTTACGATTTTCCAACGGTTACATGGGCGGAGCGAATATGAGGGGACAGGCGTTGGCCTGGCAGTCTGTCGCAAAATAGCGGAGCGGCACGGCGGGACGATCACCGCGAAAAGCCAGCCGCAACAAGGCACCACTTTTATCGTTGCCCTGCCATCTCATCAACCAAAACCTGACCGACTTAATTAAATTTATCTGAGGTAAAGTGTTGCAAGAAATTGATAAATATCTTTTTTACTTGATCTTCAATGGCAGTCTGGCTATTCTCTCTCAGCCTCGTAGATTGCCTTGAAAACTCACGCTAGCCCACAATTCCCGATTGAGACTAAGTGTCCCCCATTGAAAAATACTTAGGAGTATCTGTGCACAAATCTATTAATTCTCACCACATCTCAAACTGTAATCCCCTGATCCTGCCTGCGGCGGCGGAAACGGAATGGCGCTTTAGTCATACTTTTTCTGCGCGCCCTGAAGTTTCAACGCGACTGACGATTGGGATTGGCCTGATCGCATTTTTGCTTGTGGCAGTTCGGGTCTGGTAAGGACAAAAAATTCAGACCCGAAATATTGAAGAATCGGCCCACACTCAGGTCTCATGTTGTTTCCCTTAATCTGGAATAAGTGGGACCGGAAATATGCAGCTATTGCACTTGATCAGGCCACGGAAAATACCCTGGCTTTTGCCGCACACAAATTAAATTAAGCGGAAAAATTGAAGGCTATTTATGTCCAGCGCCAGAAATTCAATCAAGATCATGGTCGCAGATGATGATCCCGATGACCGCATGTTTATGCGTGATGCTTTAGAAGAAAGTCGGCTGGCGAATGATTTACAGTTCGTCACGGATGGCGAAGAGTTGATGGATTATTTATATCGGCGCGGAAACTATTCTAACCTGACCAGTGATTCTCGGCCCGGATTGATTTTGCTTGACCTGAATATGCCCCGCAAAGATGGGCGTGAAGCACTAAAAGAAATTAAGGCTGACCCGGATTTACGGCAAATTCCCGTTGTCGTTTTGACCACCTCAAAAGCAGAAGAAGACATTTTTCGCACTTATGATCTGGGGGTTAGCTCCTTCATCACCAAACCCGTGAGCTTTGAAGGGTTGGTTGAGGTGATGCAGGCTTTAGGTAAGTACTGGTTTGAAGTGGTGGAGTTACCGGCGCGAAGGAGCTACTAATTTATGCATGACAGTCCGGTGAAGGTGTTACTGGTGGACGACGACGAAGATGATTTTGTTGTCACTCGTGAGCTATTGATGGACAGTGACCGGGGTGCCTTCAACTTAACCTGGAAATCCAGTTACGAAGATGCTCTGGCTGCCATGCAGGAGCAGCGGTTTGAAGTTTGTCTGGTTGATTATCGGCTGGGCAAACAAACAGGCCTGGAATTATTAAGCGCCGCCAGACTTCAGGGCGTTATCACACCAATTATTTTGCTGACTGGTCAGGGCGACCGCGAAGTTGATTTTGAAGCGATGAAGGCCGGGGCAGCGGATTATTTAGTGAAAGCACAATTAACCAGTTCGCTGTTGGAACGTTCCATTCGTTATGCCATCAAGGATAGTCAAACGCTCGCAGCTTTGCGAGCAAGCGAAGAACGCTATGCTTTAGCGGCGCTCGGAGCCAACGATGGGTTATGGGATTGGGATTTGAGAGGCGATGAAACTTATTTTTCCTCACGCTGGAAATCCATGCTGGGATATGCCGAAGAAGAAATCGGCAATAGTTGTGAAGACTGGTTCAGCCGGGTACATCCTGAAGATTGCGAGAGCCTGAAAAGAGAACTGACGGCTCATTTGGAAGGGCATACACCACACTTTCAGCATGAACACCGGATGTTGCATCAGGATGGAGATTATAGCTGGATACTGAGTCGTGGGATTGCCGTCCGGGATTTATCCGGTCAAGCTTATCGCATGGTTGGTTCTCAAACTGACATTACGGATCGCCGGCAGGCAGAAGAGAAGCTCGTCTACGATGCGTTTCACGATGGTTTGACAGGCCTGCCCAATCGCCAGGCGTTTATGGAACGTTTGCGGCGTTCGCTTGATCGAGTACGGTTAGGAAGTGATTATGTTTTTGCCGTCCTCTTTCTTGATCTGGATCGTTTTAAGATTATCAATGATAGTTTGGGGCATCAGCTTGGGGATCAATTACTCGTTGAAATTGCGCGCCGGTTGGAATTATCGCTGCGCCCCAGCGATATGGTGGCGCGGTTAGGGGGGGATGAGTTTGTTATTCTGCTTGACCATTTAGACGAGGCAAGCGATGCCGCATATATTGCTGAGCGAATTCTGAAACTCCTGGCTGCCTCTTTTACGCTGGATGAACGTGAGGTTTTTACTACCGCCAGTATTGGTATTACTTTGAGTTCGGCGTTCAGTAATTCGGCTGAAGACTTGTTACGGGATGCAGACACGGCGATGTACCGTGCGAAGGGAAAAGGCAAAGCCTGCTTTGAAATTTTTGATCCGCTGATGCGTGAACACGCGATTCAACTCATGCAAATGGAAACGGATATGCGCCACGCCCTGAGCAATCAGGAATTCATTTTGCATTATCAACCGATCATTTCTTTTCAAAGTGGCAGGTTGACCGGATTTGAATCTTTGATTCGCTGGAATCATCCCAAAAATGGAGTCATTTATCCAGGCGAATTTATTCCCCTCGCCGAAGACAATGGGCTGATCAATCCTATCGGTCGCTGGGTTTTGTACGAATCCTGCCGTCAGTTGCAGGTTTGGCAAACACAATATCCGCAATATCCGCCCCTGACGATCAATGTCAATATTTCCGCCCGCCAATTTTCACAACTAAATCTGATCGAAGAGATTGCTGCGACCTTGCAGGACACCGGCTTATCGGCTTCATCCCTGAAGCTGGAAATCACTGAAAGCGTGATTATGGAAAATGCTGAACTGGCGGCGAAAATGTTGAATGAACTCAAAGCGCTGGGCAGCCATTTAGCGATTGATGATTTCGGCACGGGTTATTCATCCTTCAGCCACCTGCATAAATTTCCGATTGATACGCTGAAAATTGATCGTGCCTTTGTGAGCCGGATGGACACTTCCCCTGACAGCGCCGAAATTGTGCGGACGATTTTGATGCTGGCGCATAATCTGAAAATGGAAGTTGTTGCCGAAGGAGTTGAAACGTCAGCGCAGGTCAAACAGCTCAAGGAACTGGGCTGTGATTTCGGCCAGGGCTATTTTATTAATCGCCCCATGGATGCTGAGTCCGCTACCAAACTGCTTGCTGAAGAAGC
>JAYSTY010000103.1:0-9433 GCA_043719385.1 Blastocatellia bacterium
AGCGGGCGCGTAATTTCTATTGCAGTTCACCCTACCGATCCCAATAAAGTTTATGTTGGTACAGCCAACGGTGGACTTTATCGCAGCCTAGATAGCGGCACCACCTGGACGGCGTTGATGGATACGGCGCAATCGCTCGCCATCGGTGCGATCACAATTGATCCCCTCACGAACACCACAGTGTGGGTCGGCACTGGCGAAGGAAATCTCTCAGGCGATAGCTTTTACGGGGTCGGGATTTATCGCATCATGAATGCAGAATCGGCGGCCCCTGAGTTACAAGGGCCGTTTCAAACCAGAGTTGCGGGTACGGAGACGGGAGCCAGCACTGGTAACGCATTTCTCAATACGGCGATAACTAAAATTGCCTTCGATCCGAACAATAATAACCGCATGTTCATCGGCAATGAAATCGGTTTTGCTGGGATAGGTTTTGTCCAGAATCCCGGCCCTAACGGTTTCATCGGCCTGTATCTGAGTGAGAATGCGCAGGGGGCAACTCCGACATTTTCTCGCGTAGCAGGGGTTGGGAGCGGCAACTTTGCAGTGAAAGACATTGTTTTTGAGCCGGGCAGTTCCAGCAACATGCTCTTATCCGTGATTGACCGTAATAATGGAAATAGTGGGATTGCTTCGGGGATTTATCGCACGACCAATGCTAATACCGCCGCAGTAGCGGGAAACGTAGCACCGACCTTTAGTATCACCAGCAGCCTTACTGCCAGGCTCAATTCAAGTCTGGCTATCAACAAAGTCGGTGCGACCGTGACTGTGATTGCAGCGACCGCCACCGCCAATGGGACAGTCTTAAAATCCACTGATGGTGGAGCTACCTTCACTTCCACGCTAACAACTGCTAATGGATTTTGCGGTGGTCAATGCTCTTATGATCTGACGGCGGCGCTCGACCCAAACGACGCTAATAAAATTTACATCGGGGGACAAACCAGCGGCACCAGTACGCGCATTTTTGCCCGTGCAACCGATGGCAGCACTTTTACCGAAAGCGCTAACGGCTTGCATGCCGATGCGCATGCTATCGCTATCGCGCCCTCCAATCCTGCCGTCATTTATTTCGGCAACGACGGCGGCATCTTTAAATCTATTGACAGTGGGGCAACGTGGATGAGCCTGAATAATTCCGGCTTCAATGCCACACAGTTTGAAAGTCTCGCTACCCATCCGACCGACCGCGAATTTATGATCGGCGGCACACAGGACAACGGAACCAATTTCAAAAAGCCCGATGGCACCTGGACGCGTGCGGATAACGGCGACGGTGGCTATGCGATTATTGATCAAAATGCCACCGACACAACCAGCGTGCGGATGTATCACACGTATTTCAACTCGA
Source organism: Blastocatellia bacterium (assembly GCA_043719385.1). GTDB lineage: Bacteria > Acidobacteriota > Blastocatellia > RBC074 > RBC074 > JAFDVL01. Next base: position 1,355 of record JAYSTY010000103.1, read on the forward strand.
CCACATCAAAAATTGTCGGGTACACCACTGCGGCCAACACGAGCGGCGCATGGAATTTTCGTGGGTGTAATGGAACCGCAGCCAATGACATCAATTGTGATGATAGTAAGGTACTGTTTTATGCGCCGCTCGTTGCGGGGCCGGGCAACCCTAATTCGATCTATTTCGGGACTGATCGCTTATATCGTTCCAGCAGCAATGGAACGAATCATACTATTGTCAGCCAGTCACCGATTGTGAGTGGGGTGGCGATTTCCGCGATTGGAATTGCCGCTAATAATGACAATGTCCGCGCTGTCGGTTTGACCAATGGCAAAGTTTTTCGCACCATTGATGGCTCGTTCCCCTTAACTGATGTGACAGGCACAATTCCAGGTGGCAAATACATCTCCCGCATCATCATTGATAAAACCAATAATAATATCGCCTACATTACCCTTGCTGGTTTCACGGGCATAGTCGGTCAAGCAGTGTGGAAGTCAACTAACTTTCTGGCGGCTTCACCGATCTGGGCGGCCTCTGGTTCCGGCCTCCCTGACATACCAGCCAATGCTTTCGTAATTGACCCGACCGATTCCGCTAAGCTTTACGTGGGCACAGACATCGGTATTTATAATTCAACCGACAGCGGCACCACCTGGACGGCTTTCAGCCTGGGGCTGCCGCGTGTGCCGGTCTTCGATCTGGCATTTCAGGGAGCTGCGAATGCGACCTTCTCACACGTGTTACGGGCCGCCACACATGGACGCGGCATCTGGGAGATTCAGCCTGCCTGCCAGGTAATCTCGCTCACACCTGTAACGCTGGCAAATGTGCAGGCAGGTACAAGCTATAACCAAACGCTGACAGCCAGCGGCGGTGCCGCACCTTACAGCTTTGCCGTAACCAGTGGGAATTTGCCGCTCGGCCTGGCTTTATCCAACGGCGGCGCCCTCACCGGAACGCCAACCGTTGCAGGTTTATATAATTTTACCGTGACAGTCAATGGGTCAGATGGATGTCCCGGCAGCCTCGCCTACAGCCTCATCATCACCAAACAACCGACGATCATGGCTGCTGCCTCGCTTGCAGTTCAGAACGGCAGCAGTGCCGGGGCGGCTGTGACGGTTGCCACAGTAAATGAACTGGGCGCTGCCGCCGAAACCGGTTCACTAATGATTACAGTCGTTGCGGGTGGCACGGCGACGGGCATCAATTTTGGCACGATCACGAATACAGCCGGAACCATCACAGCTATCGCTAACGCCAGTTGTGATGCCACGAGTGGTACTGTCAGATTACAGGTTATAGATAATGCAGGAGCCTCAGCGACCGCCGATCTAACTGTTAACGTCTCCGCAAATCCTGCACCGACTGTCGGCAACTACGTCAATTCGACAGTATTAGCCGGCAACAACCTTATCGTTACGCCGGCAGTTGCGCCTACCGATAACGGTTCTATTGTGAGCGTTTCAGCGTCAGCTTTACCCAACACATTCACTGGCTCCTTCAACGGCAATACTGCGACTGGTGCACTGACAATCAATAATGCCGGGCCCGCAGGGACGTACACAATCACCATAACGGTCACCGATAGCTGTGGCGCGACAGTGCAGAAGAGCTTCACACTGCTGGTCAACGCACCGGGAGCCGCGTATGAAGCGGATGTTGCGCCACGTCCAAATGGCAACGGTAACGGGGCTGTCACGATTGCGGATTGGGTACAGGCAGGGCGCTTTGCAGCAGCACTTGATACGCCTGTAGCTGGCAGTGAATTTCAGCGGGCAGATTGTGCGCCGCGAGCGACGTTAGGCGACGGCAAGATTACGCTTAGTGACTGGGTGCAGGCGGGACGCTATGCGGCGGGGCTTGATGCCGTAGTTGCGGCGGGTGGGCCAACTGGGGCGACGGCCTTTGCCAGTGCTCAAATTGCGCCGCAGGCCGAAGCGGATTTGCCACGCACCGTTCGTACGCTCAACACGGCTTTCCAGCGTGGGCAAATTGGTTCGTTGCAAATTGCACTAGATGCGCAGGGCAACGAAAATGCTGCATCATTCAGCATAAACTTTGATCCAAAAGTCATGCGATTTTTGGATGCGACCGTAGGCGATGGCGCAAATGGCGCTGCCTTACAGATCAATCAATCACAAACTGCGAACGGGCGTATCGGCTTGGCAGTGGCGTTGCCTGCCGGACAACAGCTTGCGGCGGGGACTCGTGCGTTGCTCAATCTGCGCTTTATTCCCAATGGCGGCGATGGTGATGTAATTACGAATGTCAGCTTTTCTGACCAACTGTTGCCGCGTGAAGTCGCGGATGTGAATGCGGACGTCTTGGCGAGCGTGAGTTATGCGGGCGCTACGATCACGATTGCGGGCAAGGCAGTGGCTACGGTGTCGGCGGCAAATTATGTTGGTGGTGAGCAGGCGGCAGAATCTATTGTCTCGGCGTTTGGTTCACAGTTGGCGGCGTTCGCGCAGGCGGCAGCCAGCTTGCCTTTGCCGATTTCGCTCGGTGGTTCGCAGGTGATTGTCAAAGACAGCAAAGGCGTCGAACGATTTGCGCCGCTGTTTTATGCTTCGCCAACGCAAATCAATTTCCAGCTTCCGGCTGGCACTGCCGAGGGCGTAGCGACTTTGACTATTTTCAGCGGCGCAGGCACGACTTCAACCGGGCTGGTGACAATTGGCAAAGTCGCGCCGGCCTTATTTTCGGCGGATGCTTCGGGTACAGGCGTTGCGACAGGCAGCGCCCTGCTGGTGCGAGCCGATGGCACAAGGACAGAAAATACTCTGGCGCGGTATGATGCAGCCAGCGGGAAATTCATCGCTCAGCCAATAGATTTAGGCAGTTCCGGCGATCAGGTGTATTTGACTTTGTACGGCACAGGCTGCAAAAACCGGAGCGATCTGACCAATGTCAAAGTAAAAATCGGCGGTGTAGATGCGTCCGTCGAATATGCCGGAGCGCAGGGCTTTTTTGCGGGACTGGATCAGATCAATGTGAAATTACCGCGCAGTTTGATGGGACGCGGCGAGGTGAAGATTGAATTGCTCGTGGATGGAAAATTGGCGAATGTAGTCAGGGTGGCGATCAGGTGAGAAAAGCGTAGTACATCCAAGCGGCGGAGCCTTTGGAGTGCTGAGACCTCGCACAGCTTTGGCGTTTGCGGTTGGCGCTGTAAGGTTAACCCGCAGCCGCTCCGCTACGAACGAAAAGCGGCGCCGAGTCGCCGCACTCCATAGATGTTACTTTTTCTGCTCAAGCCGATAATTCCGCCGCGCTCTCACCACTACGTCAGATTTTGCTACTGCAACTTTTAGCGTGTGCAATTTTCCCGCCTCTGGCTCATCGGGCGGATAGAAACCGAGCCGATACTGATGCCGCAATTCATCGGCAATCTGCGCGAAAGTTTTTTTCAGATCAGCCACATCGCTGCGATAAAAACGTCCGGCTGAACCTTCGGCCAGTTCCACCAGATAATCAATTACACTTTCGTTTCGCTGCTCAATTTTTTGGCGTCTTTCTTCGCGTTTGCGTTCCTGGTTTGGACGTGGAGCGCGGGGCAGCATAATTCCTCCGCGTCTTCCCATTCCGATTCCTCCGAACCCTCCACGCCCCATTCGTGGCGCACGATTCTGCGCCATTGGCGGGAAGTTTTGAAAAAAGATCGGGTAAATCAGCACCTCAGCTTCTGCCGTTTGATCCAACAAATCCCGCTCTGAAATGTAGCTGCCGTGATCCTTGCCATCGGTCAACAGCACAATGGCTTTGCGCCCTTTTATCGGCTTCAGATTTTTCTCGATCACATTGTCTATGGCATCGCGCAGCACGGTTCCGGCGCGTTCGCCAATCTCGGCTGACTCGATGGCCTTTTCCAGGCCGTGATGATCCGAAGTCAGTTCTGTCAGCACACGAATTTCGTGATCGAAGGTGACAATCATCGCGCGATCCTGGGCACGAAGGCGTTTCACGAAATCTTTCGCCGAGTGTTTGATGTCATTGATTACGGCGAAGGTGCTGTGGCTCGTGTCGAGTAATAACGCGACGTTGAAAGGTTCCTCGGTGGCGGCGAAAAAAGAAATTGGCTGTTTGTTTCCATCCTGAAAAAGCGAGAAATCTTTTTCTTTTAATTCGCCGACATAACGCCCCTGCCGATCACTGACAATCACCGGAACGCTGACGAGCGTCGTATCAACTTTGAGAGTTTCCTGGGCGAAGGCACTGGCGAAGGCGGTGATGAGGCAAAGAAGCGCGAGCGGAATTCTGCGGGTCTGCGGCATAAACTTAATCTCCTGATAGTTCTGATTGATTAAGCTTAGACGCGCAATTCAGTTGTCTGGTCGCTTTATTCTGCAATACTTTTTCAGCGAACTAACTTCAGGATCAGAACGATTCAGGACTGCTCCGACAAACCGAGTCAACTCCTCGCTCACTGTTTTAATAAAGGGAAAGACTCAAGATTTACCCTTTGGGCAATCTTCATCGCGAGTCCTTTAAAGTCGTCATAAACTTTTTGTACCGCGTAAGTATGTGCTCCACTTGCACCATCGGCTGGTTTCAAATGAAAGATAGGTTTATGTGCTTCTTGGGCTAACGGCATTAAGCCTTGGTAGTGTTTCATGAGAGCTAAGTTGTTGGTATCGCTTGCAATGCTTTCGTAAGTAGATGGAAATTCATGCAAGACTTCATTTTGATAAATTGAAGGCATTTGTGCGATCCAGCGTTGATAGGCTTTTACTGGACGATCCAGACGAACGGAAGGCTGTAAAACAATATATCCAATCGGTGCGATTACTCCTGCCGGCAAGCTTAAATCGGCGACTGGGTTTTTCTGTAAACGTTGCTGCCATTCCTCGCGCCAGCGCCGCAATCGCGGGCCTAAGTTTCGCAATCCTTGTAACGAAAACAAATCCGGCGAAAGCGGAACAACCACAAAATCGCTGGAGATTAACGCCGCACGATTTATTGCGCCTAAATTAGGCCCTAAGTCCATTAAGATAATCTCTGCGTTGTGTGCCGCTGCCGCCTGCTGCATAACGCGCCAAAAAGCTGAAATCACCCGGAAAGACCGTTCATCACCATCAAGGCATTTGGGCCAAACTTCGGATAATTGATCTTCAAAGCCGGAGAGCGCTAAATCACCGACCAGCAAACCCAGGCGTTCATCTATTGGCTCCAAGTATGGTTCCTGAACGTCTCCTGTGCCGCGCAACAAAGGTTCGATTGCACCCCAAACAGTATTCCGCCCATTGTTTTCCGACCAAAGTGTGGCCAGGCGTTCTTCGTCGAGAAAAGCCGCAGATAAATTTGCTTGTGGATCAAAATCTACGGCTACAACTCTAACGCCAAGACCGGCGTACATCCAGGCCAGATGATAAACCAGTGATGTTTTTCCTACGCCTCCTTTATTGTTGAAAAATGCCACGACGGGTGTACTCATCATTTTCTCCTTACAATAGCGAGCAAGCGCGAATCTTCGGGAACCAGTTCCAAAGGAGGGTTGCCATTTTTCTGAAGTTCCTGTCGAGCTAGTTGTATTCCAAGCCCAAATTTTTGCACATAGCCAAGATTTTTCATCGCCTCTGCCAGATGAGGATTGCGATAATCTGTTATCCCCGGTTGTCCAAAATTTTCTTTCGTGACCTGCCCAAAGGGGCCACCGGGATTTTGAATTTCGATGCGGTCACTAAACCATGTAATCCGAACAGGCGCATTTGTCGCATCGTAATTACGATGTAAAATGGCATTTCTAGTAAGCTGTTGCAACGCCACTATGGGATAATCTGGCCGCCTAATTTCAATTGGCTGAGCGGCAATGTCTGTTGCGGTTGAAATGTTAATTGGTAAAAGCTCATCTAATCGTCTGAGGATGCTGGCTAAAGAACCGCTAATGTCTTTTTGATCTTTAATTGGATCAGTTAGCTCAGTACCGTCAATTCTGAGGAATTGAAGATATGCGCCAGGGACGAAATCAAGGGGAGATTTTCCTACTACCAATATTCCCAGGATGGTTGGCAGAGCAGAACTCATGGAAGCGATAAAACGCAGCGCAGCTAATTGCTGGTAAATTGAGCGTTGATTTTCAGCCAGCACATCGGGAGGCAAAGCAAAGGGTAAATATTCACGCCGAAAAAGCTCAACATCAAGATCATCAACTGTTGCTGAAGATAATGGCCGTAAATCAAAGGGAAGGTCGCCTGCGCGTCGCTTCTCGGACAATCGTCTTTCTTCTTCAGCCGTCGCAGTTGCGCGGCGCGGGCCAACGCGAATCCAAACGCGTCCGTTATAACGAACGGGAGGAGCCTCAGAAGGCTCAACTATAATCACTGCCACTTCGCAACCTTTGACAACTCGCTTCTGAACTGTCAGGACAGGAAATGGCAAAATATTACCATCTGACCGCATGTCAGCCAGAGTACGCAATCGCTCGTCGGTAACAGACCAATCTGGATTACATCTACCATCATCATGAACCCCGACGAAAATCACTCCCACTTTTTTATGATTTGGCAAATCGTTTGCAAATGCGCAGATGGCTTGTCTTATTTTATCTCTATCGGAGTCTGCCGCTTTACGCTCAATGCGGTCTGATTCAATGTCGTCTAATAATAATTCTAATTCTTTTTCGTCCATTTAACCTCTTCATCTCTATTTTTTTCAACATACATTATTGGATAAATAATTTTAATTCATTCTCACTGGGTAGACCAGCACGCGCTCCCAATTCACGACAGCTCAGCGCTGCGACTGCATTCGCACAGCGCAAAGTTTCTTCGATACTCAGCCCTTTGGCGAGGCCATAAATAAATCCGGCGCGAAAGGCATCGCCTGCCCCTGTCGTGTCTTTGCACACCGGCGGACGAAAGGCCGAGGTCGCAAGATATTGTCCATCAACGTATGCCAGCGAACCGCGTGCGCCCTGCGTCATCGCTACCAGACAACAACCAAAGCGTTCGTGCAACCGTTTCAGGCCTTCGCGTTCGTCATAAAAGCCCGACAATTCGCCTGCCAGACTTTGCGAAGTAATCAGGCAATCTACATGCGGCAATAATTCGTCGAGGTCTTTGTAAACAGTATCCAAATCCATCGTGACAGGCATTCCCGCTTCGTGTGCCCATTGCGCCGCCTGCGCCGCCGCTTTGGTATCGTAACCATCAATATGCAGAATCCGCGCCGCCGCGATGGTCGCTGGTTTAATTTCATTGGGGACGACGCCTGTCTTTTCGTCGTAATGATTCATGATCGTTCGTTCGCCGGAAAGCTGTTCGATGATAATGACACCGCTTTGCGTGCGCGCTCCGTGGGCGATGATGACATTACTGAAATCAACGCCTTCATCACGCAACGAATCAATCAATATTTTGCCTTCGTGGTCGTTGCCAACTTTGCCAACATAACTCGCCGGCAAACCCAGACGCTGGACACCAACCATCGCGGAAGAAACCTGACCGCCAGGCAATTGCCGATGCTCAACCATTCGAGTTTTGGTATTGAAGGCGGGGTAGCGCGGGACAGTGACCAGATGATCTACGGCGTTGAGGCCAAAGCCGACGACATCAAATTTGCGATTTTCAGCAAGGGTAAAGGGGAAATTCATAGCTGGGGCGATAATAAGAGAATGAGTAAAAATAATGAGTTAGAGCAGTTTCTCATCCACGAAGGCACACGAAAGCGCACGAAGAAGAAATCAGACAGGATTGACAGGATGAACAGGATTTATTTACGCAAAAAATAGTCCATCTTGTCAATCCTGTAAATCCTGTCGAAAAAACTTCGTGCAGCTTTGTGAAGCTATGGCACTAAAGAATTACGCTGCGATAATTTTTTATAATATTCGTCAACCAGTTTGCGGTAGCGTTCCGGCGCAGCGCCTTCGTCAGCCAAACGTAAATTGCCTTTGCCCAATTTTGCCTGTAAGCGTTTGCTGAGTTCGAGTTCGATGGAACGCAGCGGCTCGATCACTTCGGCTTTTAAGCGCTGGGCAGTTTGCTGGTCATCACCGAATTGTTGATTTTGCAATTTCTGCATTTCTTTAATCGCCTGATCCAATGCACCTGCAAGTTCTCCACCTTTACTCTGGCGAGTTAATTGTTGCCG
>JAYSTY010000104.1:0-9385 GCA_043719385.1 Blastocatellia bacterium
ATCGAAATAAAGGGTTCAAAGGGATTCATTTGGAAAATAGGTGTTGGTGGGTGATTTGTCATTGTCTATATTGGGAGGTTATCTATGCTAATATCCCATATGTGCAAGACTATCTTGCTAGAAGGAGAACTGAAACCCTTATAAATGTCCCGCCAGATTATCACTCAAAAATATTTTACAACCGACGTAGTTCTCTAATCACAACTAGACATCAGCAATTACGGCAAATCGCATCTGACAGTGACTCAGGGATCGTAAAGCAATTCACAGAAGCCTGGAAGGATTTTCTGATTCGTTTTCCTCAAACCAATGTATTCAATCCGACCCCTTTTGATCAGCATATAGAAATACTCCGCTTGCTATCAATCGAGCAATTGATTCCAATTTGCGACCGGATACTCCGTGATCCTGGCACTAATACTAAGGGATTCCCGGACTTATTTCTGACGCGGAATAATAAGATTCAACTTGTTGAAGTAAAACAGCCTCAAGAAGAAATCATGGATCATCAATTAAGCTGGCACGAATTTTTTACAAGCATAGGCATTCCTGTCGAGATATGCCGTGTTGTAAGTAAATAAAGAAACTTCGTTATATGAAAAACAGCGAAATTCAAGAATGGGCATTACAGGTAATTGACCGTGTAAAAAAACGGCAAAATGTTGAAGACTCAAAGGAAGAACTCAAGGCAGAGTGGCCAAAAGACTTTGCAAAAGTAGCACGTCAAATAGGCGCACATGCGAACGCTGCGCGCGGGGAAAGTATTTTGTGGCTGATTGGAGTGGACGAGAAAGATGGCATAAAAGGTGCGGATCACGTTGAATTTGCAAGTTGGTTATCCAAAGTAAAAAGTCAATTCGAGAGCGAGCATGCTCCACGCTGTTACGACTGTAATATACATATTGACGGGGAAACCGTTGCCGCGCTTGTTTTTGAAACTGACCAATCACCGTATGTAGTTCAAAATCCAGTTCATGGAAAAAAAGATGGTGGCCCAGTTTCTCTTGAAGTCCCTTGGCGTGATGGAACTTCAACACGAAGCGCGACGCGGGCAGACTTACTGAAAATTCTGGTTCCGTTACGAAAGCAACCTGCTTTTGAAATCAGGAGTGCGGAACTTGAGGGAGGTGATGCTTGGTCCCTTAGCATGAGGTTAGACACATACATTACCCATCTTGACGATCAGCCAATTACTATTCCATTTCACCGATGTTCGCTTACATATCAAGTAGGAACAGGTGAGGAAGTCAAGAGCACTCCTATCATTCAATGCCTGTCTTCAGCGGATAGGATTAAAACTGGAGAAAAAGAGATCGAAATTGCAGGGACAGGTAGTGTTATCTGGCAGTTTAACAATATCGGCTGCCTTCCTCACCTCAATCTAGGTGACAAAATTGCAATAACGTTCTCTTTTACGCCCAGTCAAACTGACAAACAAACATCCCTTGGATGTGACTTTGAGAAAGATAGAGATTCTGATTCTTATGAAGCTTCCTATAAATTGAAGGAGTCTCGCGTTAGCTGAGCCAGATTCCTGAAGCGTCGTTCAGCTTCTTACGCGAGTAATTTATGTTGCCTACAGGTTGAGAATAAAATCTATGCAAACAGTATCCATTGACTTACCTGATGCCGCTTTTGCGGCGTTGCGCAAAACGCCAAATGAATTTGCCGCTGAAATGCGACTGGCAGCAGCCGTGAAATGGTTTGAACTAGGAATTCTCTCTCAAGGAAAAGCCGCAGAAATCGCAGGTCTAACACGCGCAGATTTTATTAGTGCGCTGGCTCGATTCAAAGTCTCGGCTTGGCAATATAGCGAAGAAGAATTAACAGAAGAATTGGCGGGATAAACTTGATGCGCTTAATTATCAATGCCTCTCCATTAATATTTTTGTGCAAAAGCGGCTTGCAGGATTTATTGCCGCAGGTTTATGAGGAAATTATTGTTCCTTCTCCAGTGTGGGACGAAGTACTCGCAGGCGGCGCATCTGACCGCGCAGCACAAATTATTCCTACACTTGACTGGCTCAATAAGCGAGAGGTAGAGGTCGCTAATCAGGTTGTAACAGACTGGAATTTAGGCGCAGGAGAATCTTCGGTATTGAATCTGGCATCCTCATTACAAAATTATCGCGTAATGCTGGATGATGCCGCTGCCCGTGCTTGTGCAAAAACTTTGGGACTTCAGTTCATTGGGACTGGTGGATTTCTTGTCAAAGCAAAACGATTAGGTTTTATTCCTTCTGTGAATGAAGCCCTGAATGAAGTTATTAACGCCGGACTTTGGATTTCGGATAATGTAATTGACTTGCTGAAGAAACAAGCAGGTGAATAAGGATTTGAAAGGTTAATAAATAATAGTGAGCAGTAATAATCAAGACACTCTTACCACTCTTAAAAAACTTCTCTCCGAACGCATCCTCATCATTGACGGTGCGATGGGGACGATGATTCAGCGGCACAAGCTTGAAGAAAGCGATTATCGCGGCGAGCAATTTAAGGATTGGCATAAAGACTTAAAAAATAACAACGACCTACTTTCGATTACGCAGCCGCATATCATCGAAGGCATTCATCGCCAATATCTCGAAGCCGGCGCAGAGATCATCGAAACGAATACGTTCAATTCGCAATCCGTCACGCTGGATGATTTCGGGATGGAGCACCTCGCTTACGACATTAATTTTGCTTCTGCCAAAGTTGCGCGTGCGGCGGTAAACAAATTCCTCGCCGAAAATCCTGACCGTGTAGCTTTTGTCGCGGGTGCGCTGGGGCCAACGACGAAATCTGCATCTTTCTCCCCCGACGTTAATGATCCAGCGGCGCGAAATGTGACCTACGCGGCGTTGGTTGATGCGTATTACGAACAGGCAAAAGGTTTGGTAGATGGTGGGTCAGACTTGTTGATTGTTGAGACTGTTTTCGATTCGCTGAATTCACGCGCTGCGTTGTTTGCTGTCCAGAAATATTTTGATGAGACAGGCAATGTGATGCCGCTGATGCTCTCGTTCACGATTGTTGATAATAGCGGTCGCACCATGAGCGGTCAGACGGTCGAAGCGTATCTCAACGCTACAATTAATGCGCCGATCCTCAGCATTGGCATCAACTGCGCGTTGGGGCCAAAAGAAATGCGCCCGTACATCGAAGAACTTTCCACTATCGCGCCGATTTATGTCAGCGCGTACCCAAACGCCGGATTGCCGAATCCATTGTTACCGACAGGCTTTCCTGAAACGGCGGAATCACTTGCGCCGCAGCTTGGAGAATGGGCGGAGCGTGGATTTTTGAATTTCGTTGGCGGCTGCTGCGGGACTACGCCGGATCATATTCGGGAGATTGCGAAAGCGGTGAAAGGATTAGCGCCGCGTAAAGTTGCTACGCCTGAACCTTATTTGCGCTTGAGCGGGCTTGAAGCGTTGACGGTTCGTCCTGAGACCAATTTCGTCAATATTGGCGAGCGTACTAACGTTACTGGTTCGCCGAAATTTTCCAAATTAATTTTGAATGGTCAGTACGAAGAAGCCCTGGCCGTAGCGCGTCAACAGGTCGAAAACGGCGCACAAATGATTGACGTGAACATGGACGAAGGCATGCTGGATTCAGAAAAAGCGATGGTGCATTTTCTGAACCTCATCGCTTCCGAGCCTGACATTTCTCGCGTCCCGATTGTGATTGATTCGTCCAAATGGTCAGTCATCGAAGCGGGTTTGAAATGCGTGCAGGGCAAGTCCGTCGTTAATTCGATTTCGATGAAGGAAGGCGAAGAGAAATTCATCGAACAGGCGAAATTAATTCGACGTTATGGCGCAGCCGTGATCGTGATGGCGTTTGATGAAAAAGGGCAGGCGGACAACTACGAACGGCGTGTCGAGATTTGTTCACGCGCTTACAATTTGCTGGTGACTGAAGTTGGTTTTCCGCCGCAGGATATTATCTTTGATCCAAATATTTTGACGGTGGCGACGGGCATCGAAGAGCACAACAACTACGCCGTAGATTTCATCAAGGCGACGCACTGGATCAAAGAAAATTTGCCCGGCGCAAAAGTTAGCGGCGGCGTCAGCAATATTTCATTTTCGTTTCGCGGCAATAACGCCGTGCGCGAAGCGATGCACTCCGCGTTCCTGTATCACGCGATCAAAGCCGGAATGGATATGGGCATCGTCAACGCCGGACAGCTTGCCGTCTATGACGATATTCCAAAAGATTTATTGGAACTCGTCGAAGACGTTTTGCTCAATCGCCGCCCTGATTCGACGGAGCGTTTAGTCACCTTCGCGGAAACCGTCAAGCAGGCCGGCAAAGCCGAAGTCGTCGCCGATGTCTGGCGCGATGGCACAGTCGAAGAACGCCTCTCACACGCGCTGGTCAAGGGCATCGTAGATTTTATTGATGAGGACACTGAAGAAGCGCGGCAGAAATTAGGCCGACCGTTAAGCGTCATCGAAGGTCCGTTAATGGCTGGCATGAACGTCGTAGGCGATTTGTTCGGCGCGGGGAAAATGTTCCTGCCGCAAGTCGTCAAATCCGCGCGCGTGATGAAAAAAGCGGTGGCGTATTTGCTGCCTTACATGGAAGAGGAAAAATTGGCGACAGGCAACCATCAGGCACAGGGGAAAATCCTGATGGCGACCGTGAAAGGCGATGTGCATGACATCGGAAAAAATATTGTCGGCGTCGTGTTGGGCTGCAACAACTACGAAGTCATTGATATGGGCGTGATGGTTGCGTGCGACAAAATTCTCGCCGCCGCACGCGAACATAACGTAGACATCATCGGCTTGTCTGGATTGATTACACCTTCGCTCGACGAAATGCAGCACGTCGCACGCGAGATGCAGCGCGAAGGATTTACGATTCCATTATTGATCGGCGGAGCTACAACTTCGCGGGTGCATACTGCCGTGAAAATTGCGCATCATTATGAACCGCCAGTAATTCACGTGCTTGATGCTTCGCGGGCTGTCGGTGTCGCCAGTAAATTAATCAGCCAGGATTTACGCGCAGGCTTTGCGCTGGAAAATCAGGCGCAGCAAAACAAAGACCGCGAAATTTATCTGAACAATCGCGAACAGAAAAAGGGAATTTCCATCGCAGCGGCGCGGGCGAATAAACCTCCGATTGATTGGGCGACCAGTGAAATTGCGAAGCCGGAATTTCTCGGCGTGAAATCGTTCGATAATTTCCCGTTGTCGGAGATTGTGCCATTCATTGATTGGACGCCATTATTTAATACGTGGGAGTTGGCGGGCAGCTATCCGAAAATTCTCAAAGACGCAGTGGTCGGCGTTCAGGCGACGAAACTTTTTGAAGACGCGCAGCAACTTTTAGCCAATATCGTCAGCGATAAACTATTGACTGCTCGCGCTGTGTACGGATTCTTTCCGGCGAATGCGGTCGGCGACGACATCGAACTTTACACTGATGAATCACGGACAAAAGTGTTGACGACTTTCCACACGCTGCGCCAGCAAAACGAAAAACGTTCAGGACAATTTAATCAGGCGTTGTCAGATTTTATTGCGCCGAAAGAATCAGGTCGCGCCGATTATTTAGGAGCCTTCGCCGTCACCACTGGCATCGGTATCGAAGCCGTCTGCGAACGCTTTGAGCGCGACCATGACGATTACAATTCGATCATGACGAAAGCGCTGGCAGATCGTTTAGCCGAAGCCTTCGCCGAATTGCTGCACAAAAAAGCCAGAGAGGTTTTCGGCTACGGCAAGTCTGAAACCTTCAGCGCCGAAGAATTAATCAAAGAAAAATATCGTGGCATCCGCCCCGCTCCCGGTTACCCCGCGTGTCCCGATCATACGGAAAAAGGTAAATTATTTGACCTGATTCAGGCGGGGAAAAATACGGGGATAACATTGACAGAAAGCTACGCGATGTATCCGGCAAGTTCGGTCAGCGGCTTATACTTCGCGCATCCTGAATCGAAATATTTTGCCGTTGGCAAGATTGAAAAAGATCAGGTGGAAGAGTATGCGCAGCGGAAGGGAATTGCGGTTGCGGAGGTGGAGCGATGGTTGTCGCCGAATTTGAATTATGAGGCGTAATTACAGACCGGATGGGATGAAAAAAATGATCAATTTTATGTTCTGGAACATCAATCGAAAGCCTCTACAGTCCAGCATAGCGAGGTTGACTGCTCAACATAGTGTGAATCTGGTTATTTTAGCAGAATCCGAAATTAGCCCGGAAGTAATGCTGGATGCGCTTCATCAACAAACAGGCTGTATGTTTCACTCGACCTTCAGTGCGTGCAAGAAGATTTCAATCTACCTCAGTTTCCCTGAGAAATTTCTTCCTCCTTTCAGGGAAACTGAGCGGCTAACAATTCGTCGGCTGGCATTAAGTGGTTTGCCAGAAATATTGGTTGCTGCGACTCATTTTCCGAGCAAATTGCATTGGTCAGGAGAAAGCCAGGCAGCGGAATGTGGCAGGCTTGCAACAATTATCCGTAAAGCTGAAAAAGAGATTGGCCATAGTCGGACACTTCTGGTTGGCGATCTGAACATGAATCCCTTTGAGTCAGGTATTATAGGTGCATCAGGTCTTCACGGAGTAATGACCAGGCAAATTGCAGAGAAGCGACAACGAATTGTTCAAGGGATTGAGTATCCATACTTTTATAATCCAATGTGGGGACGGTTTGGTGATCTAACCCAGGGGGCGGCAGGAACGTATTATGAGCATCGCACTGAACACGTTAGCTATTTCTGGAATATGTTCGATCAGGTTTTACTTCGCCCTGATCTCTTACCTTATTTTCAGAATGAAAACCTGAACATTCTGACGCACGATGGTGAAATGCCGCTTGTGTCAGTCAGTGGATTGCCAGATGATAGTCTGGCGTCGGATCATCTGCCAATTTTATTTAGTTTGAATGTTTGAAGAAAGGATCTACATTTATGCAAAACAATAATCTTGATCTATGGCCTGAGTCGTTTGTGGTAGAGTTCAAAATCAATCCGCCACTTATGATTCTTCGTGAACAAGCTTCCTTACTTGAGAAAAAAACCGGAGGTTTGGTAAAAGCGGTAGTCCAGAAAGGTGAGAATGCCATCGCAGAGGCTGCAATATCGGCATTGATGCGTAAATCTACTAACGGCTTGATCACTTATTCATTCTGGCTTCTCGCGCCAGAATTAGGTAATTATATGTACCTATTATTTAGTATTGAGCAGCCAGTTGAAATGTACCCACTGCGAATTGTTGATAGTCCCCTTGAGGATATGGAAATAACGTCTGAGGACGATCTGTTGGCAAAGCTGAAATTGATCTTTGCCAGTGGTGAGGCGCAACGAGTTATCGGTGCAATGATTGCTCAAAGTCAGACAGCTTAAGCCAGCGATAAAATTATAACAGGGCGGAAAAGCTATGGACGGATTCCTCGTAAAAGTAAAATTAACCAATGCAGGTGATGAGACGTTAGTCCGGCGCGGGTTGATGAAGAAAGAAGACATCCGTACTTACGATGCCGAAGCAATTATTGATAGGGGCGCAGTGTCTACGATTATTCCAATTCACGTCGTTGAAAAATTAGGGCTGGGGATTCGCAAGCATACAGTTGCCGAATACGCCGATGGCAGAAAAGATACGGTGGGCGTGACAGAATCGCTGATTATTGACATCCTCGGACGCGACACTTCGGACGAAGCGATGGTGCTCGGCGATAATGTTCTGATCGGACAAACTGTCCTGGAAAAGCTGGATTTATTAGTAGATTGTGCGAATCGCAGAGTGTTACCGAATCCCGCGCATCCCGATCAGCCGGTCTTACGCGTGAGGTAAAGAATGAGCGCATTACCAAAACAAAAATACACCATCGAAGAATACATCGAACTCGAAAAATCCTCTGAAGAACGCTACGAGTATTTTGATGGCGAAGTTTTCTCAATGGCAGGTGGGAGTCTTGAACACGCTATTATTGCGACGAATATTGCTGGAGCCATTAATAACAAACTTAGTGGGAAAAAGTGCCGCGCTATCAATAGTGATATTCGCATCAAAGTACCAACTGCTTCGCCCTATCGCTATCCCGATGTGACGGTGGTTTGCGGTGAGCCGATTACGGAAAAATATCTTGGGCAAGTGATGCTCGTAAATCCGTTATTGATGGTTGAAGTTTTGTCTCCGACTACGAAAAATTACGATAAGGATCGAAAGTTTCTGGCGTACCAATCCATCGAAAGCTTTCAGGAATATTTGCTGGTCGCGCAGGACACGCCGCACGTCACGCGCTATGTGCGACAGGCGGATAATCAATGGTTACGCGCTGATATTATTGGCTTGGACAGCAGCGTCGAATTGAAATCTCTGGGTGTGACGTTGTCGCTGAGCGAAATTTATCAAGCTGTAAATTTCCCGCCAACGGCGCAGCCTGCTGAAGAGTAAGTTAAATTCCCAATTTATATTTCAGGCTTTCAGCCAGGCCTGGATTGAGTTTCAGGAGCTTTTGATATTGTTGCAGCGCGCGTTCCCGCTCGCCTTTGTAGGCATAGAGAAGCGCTAATTCATTTATGGCTTGCGAAAAATCCGGCGTGTATTTTAATAAATGCTCCAAGGCTGCAATTGCGGCATCGGGTTGCTTTTCGGCTTCATACGACAATGCCAGCAGCCAGGAACTAAAATTCGCGTCATGCTTGAATTCCAGAACTTTCTTAAAATGAGGAATGGCTTCGGCATATTTTTTTAGCTCGTGATATGACAGCCCCAAATAAAAATGCTTTTCTTGTGAACTCGGTTTGGAATCGTAATATTGTAAGTAGACCTGCAACGTTTCTTCATATTTTTTAGCCTCGGACAGTGCAAAAGCATACCCCAGCATAATCTCAAATTTGTCTGGCTCCAGATGATATGCCGCTTGAAATTCCTGGAAAGCTTCCTGCGGATGACTCAGCATTTTGAAAGCATCAGCCAATTTGTAATGTGCAAAAGCGCTCTTAGGATGTTCCGCGATTTCGCGTTGCAATTTTGCCAAGTCAGGATGCGCGTTAACAGCTTTGATGGCTGATTCCAAAGTATTGCGAACATCTTTGTTATTTGGGTCCAGGGCGAGCGAACGTTGTAAGACGGCAATGCCTTCGTCCAATCTGTTATCAGCAAACAACAGGTATCCCAACACCTGAAAGATTTTTGCATCTTCAGGTGCGAGGATGGTTAGTTGTTTGAGCAATTCGATTGATTCTTTATTTCGTTTCAGTGCGCGATAAACCAGCGCTAATTCCTGATAAGCAGAGGCGCTGCCCGGTGCGATTTGAATGGCCTTTTGTAAGGGAGCGACGGCTTTTTGTGGCTGCTCCATTTTGGCGTAAAGCTGACCTAACGATTCATTCGCTTCCAGATTATCAGGGGCAAGTTGTGTGACTCGCGTAAAGGT
>JAYSTY010000105.1:0-9376 GCA_043719385.1 Blastocatellia bacterium
CGACCCATGTTGTCCACGACAAACGCAATGACGTAGCCTTTGTTCTGCGGATCAAACTGGGAAGCTTTCCACTCAATGCTGGCATTGGGCGTGAAGCAGACATACTGGTCAAATTCGGCGCAGGTCGCCCCATCCATAAACAGGAAGTGGACGTTGATGCCCAATTTGCCAATGTTGGTGATGGTCAGACGCGTGTCAACTTTGTTCTGGGCATCGTGTTTGTAGAACGGAAACACCAGCACGGAGCCGGGTTTCTGATCGCTGACTTCGATGATGTTGGTGTCGGCGCTGGCATTGCCAACGGTGGTGTTGGTGGCATTTGGCCCCTGGCCAAACGAGACTGCCGCGAGGCCGATGAGGGCTGTCAGCGACAAAACGAATTTGCTAATGAGTGAGGTTTTCATTCGAGTTTCTCCTTATAGAAACGAATCTGGTTGTGAGTTAAAAATTGAATACACAGGCCGATAAATTTACTTTCACCTGAAGGCATCTTCAGTGAATAGCTGTTTTTGATAAAAGCTTTTTCTTTTATCGAGCGGTAAACTTATCGTGCGGGAATGGTATAGAGCGAAAGGAAAAGGGTTTCCAGATTTTGCGCAGATTTAAAGCAGTCATTGCTGAGGCAGGAAGACTGAACTTTACATCGTTACGATGGTTATGGTAACTTCTCCGTTCTTCGCACGCAGGGTTCATAACCTTAATAATATGTAGGAGTAAGAATGGCATTAGCAAGAGAAGCCAAAGCATCAATTTTAGAGACATTTCGGACGCATGAATCGGATACTGGTTCGCCAGAGGTTCAGGTTGCATTATTAACCAAACGCATCAATGAATTAACCGATCATTTCAGAACACATAAAAAAGATAACCACTCGCGTCGGGGTTTGCTGAAAATGGTCAGTGAACGCCGGAGTATGCTGGATTATTTGAAGCGTAAAGACATCGCACGTTATCACCAGGTGATCGAAAAACTTGGTCTTCGTAAATAGGATGAATTCAGGGCGACGGGTGATCATCATCCGTCGCCTTTTGTTTGTGGCCGAACGTGACGGCCTGTCTTGCCAGCTCTCCAAAGCCGTATTGATGGGCCAAATCCCCCGGTGAGCGTTAAGACGGTGAACGGCTCCACGTACTTAACTGGCAAGGATTATCTGGAAGAACAACCTCTCTCAATTTCTCTTTCTCTTTCCCTCGCACTGATTTTCTCAGAGAATCCTTCCGACCGCCGTCAGTTCGCGCCACTTCCGCACAGTTATGTGAACGGAAAATCTAACTATCAATCTTTTACTGCCCGCATCGTTGTTGTTTCTGAGCCACTGGCCTGTTGTGCCGGAGGCTTTTGTTGTTTGAGATAGTGGTTAATGAATCTTCGTTCGTGGTCGGAATTACCTGCTTTCAGGTTGACCACCAGCCCTTGTTCACCAGCCACTTACGTTGTTGTTGAGGAGAATTAATTATGTTTTTGAAACAAAGTGTAAATTTAGGAGATTCGGAAATCTCTATTGAAACAGGTCGCATCGCCAAACAGGCCGATGGCGCTGTTTTAATTCAGCAGGGAGAGACGGTCGTATTGGTGACGGCTGTGTCGGCTCGCAAAGCCAAAGAAGGCCAGGGATTTTTCCCGCTGACCGTTGATTATCGTGAATACGGTTATGCCGCCGGACGTATTCCGGGCGGTTATTTCAAACGGGAAGGTCGTCCAACGGAAAAAGAAATCTTAACCTGTCGCCTGACTGATCGTCCTTTGCGCCCGCTGTTTCCCGATGGCTATCTGCACGAAACCCAAATCATTTCGATGGTGCTGTCGGCGGATGAAGATCACGATCCAGACGTGCTGGCGATTACTGCAGCTTCGGCGGCGCTGTATTTATCCGACATCCCTTTTCACAATCCAATTGCTGGCGTCCGCGTCGGTTTGGTAGATGAAAAATATGTCGTGAATCCGACTTATGAACAATTACGTGAGTCAAAATTGAATTTGATCGTGGCCGGCAGCGAAGACGCGATTGTCATGGTCGAGGCCGGCGCGAAAGAAGTCAGCGAAGAAGTCATGCTTGAAGCCCTGATGTTCGGGCATGGAGAAATTCGTAAACTGGTTGCGCTGCAAAAAGCCATGTTTGAAAAACTCGGCATCAAGAAGCGCGAATATGTCTCGCCTGTAATTAATGAAGACCTAGTGAAAGAACTTGACGGAAAATTCGGAGCCGAATTACGCGAAGCTTTGAATGTCGAAAATAAAACGAAGATTGAAAGCTACAACACGATTGATGAATTGAAAGCGAAAGTGAAAGAAAGCTATGCCGCCGAAGAAGATGCGGCCAAACAGGCGGAAGCTGTGAAGCTTTTTGATGTTCTGAAAGAGAGACTTTTCCGTGACGACATTCTGAATAATCGTCGTCGTCCTGATGGTCGCCGCTTCTCAGAAATTCGTCCGATTACGATTGAAGTTGGCGTGCTGCCACGCACGCACGGTTCATCGTTATTTACGCGGGGCGAAACGCAGGCGCTGGTCACTACGACGCTCGGAACTTCGCAGGACGCGCAATATGTTGACAGTCTGGAAACCGGTGAATTCAAACGTCGTTTCATGCTGAACTATAATTTCCCGCCCTTCTCAGTCGGTGAAACAGGCCGCACGGGTTCACCCGGTCGCCGTGAAATCGGTCACGGCGCTTTGGCACATCGTGCGATTGAAGCCGTGATGCCGGATGAATCCGAATTCCCTTACGTGATTCGTGTCGTCTCTGACATCACGGAATCAAATGGTTCATCGTCAATGGCGACAATTTGCGGCGGCATTCTGGCGATGATGGATGCGGGCGTTCCGCTCAAAGCCCCGGTCGCAGGCGTCGCCATGGGCTTGGTCAAGGAAGACAAGAAATTTGCTGTCTTGTCCGACATTGCCGGAGCCGAAGATCATTACGGCGATATGGACTTTAAAGTTGCAGGAACGCGCAACGGCATCACCGCGCTGCAAATGGACATCAAGATCACCGGCCTGAATACGCAAATTCTGGCGGAAGCGATGGAGCAGGCGCGCAAAGGTCGTCTGTTTATTTTAGATAAGATGGACGAGGTTCTGGCCGTGCCACGCGCCGACATCAGTAAATATGCACCGCGCATTTTGACGATTCAGATTCCGGTCGACAAGATTCGTGACGTGATTGGACCAGGCGGCAAAGTTATCAAATCAATCGTCGAACGCACCGGCGCGAAGATTGATGTGGATGACAGCGGTCGGATTTCGATTGCGACAGCGAATGGCGAAGCCGGCGAACAGGCGCTCCAGATTATTCGTGATTTGACGGCGGAAGCGGAGATTGGCAAAACCTATCTTGGCACTGTCAACCGCATCGTAGATTTCGGCGCGTTCGTGGAAATCTTTCCTGGCACGGATGGCTTGTTGCACGTTTCGGAAA
This sequence comes from Blastocatellia bacterium, assembly GCA_043719385.1. Taxonomy (GTDB): domain Bacteria; phylum Acidobacteriota; class Blastocatellia; order RBC074; family RBC074; genus JAFDVL01. Next base: position 3,420 of record JAYSTY010000105.1, read on the forward strand.
TCGCCGATTATCGTGTGCGTGATGTCCGCGATGAATTAACCGAAGGCCAGCAGATAATGGTCAAGTGCATCGGCGTTGAAGGTAATAAAATCCGTCTGAGCCGTAAGGCTGTCCTGATGGATGAGAAGAAAGCGAAGCCTGCTCAGGAAGACGAAGAGTAAGCGAGTAGCGGCGGGCTTCAGCGTTGCCAGTTGCAGCCCGCCTGCCTTACACTACAGTCAGAACTTATAAGACTGGAAGGCAAACTGCTATGTCACAGCTATTAGCCACAATTGATTCTGATGTCGAAGACCTGATTGTTAATGTTGAGGACATCATCACTGAGGATGATACGCCAATGGACAATCTGTTTTCCGAAAAGCAGCAGCGCCTGCTCACGGAACCGCTGTATAGTTCGTGGACAGTCCCTGCTCTTGATGACCAGGCCGCGCCGCGCAAATTTCTGGCGGCGGCTAATGTCGGAATGTTTCCTTCGTTGTACAAACCACCGCTGGTTCCCGATATGTTTCTCAGTCTGGATGTCACAGTGCATCAGGATTGGTATGAGAAACGTCACCGTTCCTATTTTTTCTGGGAATTTGGTAAACCACCGGAAGCGGTGATTGAAATAGTCTCAAATCGTAAAGGTAATGAAGCCGGATCCAAGCTTCACGACTATGCCCGTTGTGGGGTGGGTTATTATGTGATTTACGATCCCACCCGACAGTTGAGCGATGAGGAATTACGGGTTTTTGAAAATCACGCGGGTAGCTTTCAACGACGCGCTGATGACTTTTTGCCGGAAGTCGGACTTGGCCTGACCTTATGGGAAGGCACTTACGAAGGCCAGAATTCCAGTTGGTTACGCTGGTGCGACGCACAAGGGCAGGTTGTCTTAACCGGCTCTGAAGCCCTGCTCCGTGAAGCCGCCCGAACACGCCACGAAGCCGAACGCGCCGCACGGCTGGCAGCTAAATTACGTGCATTAGGTGTCGATCCCGACTTGATCTAAGTTCTCATAAGTAGCAAAAAAATATTGGAGTAAAAAATATGCAAGCCCCGAAAATGACTGCCATGTTCTGGCTCGTCCCTGTCCTTTTATTCTTAGCGCCAGTCATCGTTTCACCGCAAGCCAGCCTTCAGCCTGTACCCGGCGAAAAGCATCTGAAAAATATCAGGCAACTGACCAATGAAGGTGAAAATGCCGAGGCGTATTTTTCACCCGATGGCAAAAAAGTAATTTTCCAAAGAGCCGTTAAGGCCGACGGCTGCGATCAAATATTTTCGATGAATATTGATGGCTCTGGGTTGAAAATGCTCTCGAACGGCGAAGGAAAAACTACCTGCGCTTATTTCACGCCTGATAAAAAACATATTGTTTACGCCTCGACATTTAAAGCTTCTCCCGCCTGTCCGCCGAAGCCTGATTATTCAAAAGGCTACGTCTGGTCGTTGTTTTCCGGGTTTGATATTTTTAGCGCCGATCTGGATGGTAAGAATGCGAAGCCGCTGACGACTTCTCCGCGCTATGACGCCGAAGCGACGATTCGCAAAGATGGCACAATTGTTTTTACCAGCCTCCGCGACGGTGATTTGGACATTTACACGATGGATAAAAACGGGAAGAACGTCAAAAAGCTGACGAATGAATTAGGTTACGACGGCGGGCCATTCTGGAGCTATGACGGAAAACAGATTGTGTATCGCGCCTATCATCCCGAAACTGAAAAAGAAAAAGCGGATTATCTTGCGTTACTCAAAGAAGACATGATTCGCCCGACGAAACTTGATCTTTGGGTGATGAATGCCGATGGATCGAACAAACATCGCATCACAAATTTCAACAAAGCCAGCTTTGCCCCGTTCTTTTTCCCTGACGGTAAACGCATTATTTTTTCGTCGAATATGGATGATCCAAAAGGTCGTAACTTTGATTTGTATGCTGTCAATGTAGATGGCTCAGGCTTAGAGCGGATCACTTTCAACGAAACGTTTGATGGCTTCCCCATGTTTTCACCCGATGGGAAAAAATTAGTCTTCGCCTCAAATCGTAACGCTGCCAAACAGGGTGATACGAACATTTTTATCGCTGACTGGCAGCCATAAATTTAAGCCCTTTTGCAAGTGGCGGAGCCTTTGGAGTGCTGTGGCCTGGCACAGCTTTGGCGTTCGCGGTTGGCGCAGTAAGGTTAACCCACAGCCTCTCCGCTACGAACGCAAAGCGGCGTCAAGCCGCCGCACTCCACACGCGCCGTGCTTTTCAGAGACTACGGGCATTCAAACTTTACTTTGCCTGCGCTTCTCTCATCTGATCGCCACCCTGACTACATTCGCCAATTTGCCATCTATCAGCAATTCAATATTCACTTCACCACGTCCTTTTAGAATGGCTGGCAATTTTACATTGACTTGATCCAGTCCGGCAAAAAAGCCCTGCGCTCCGGCATATTCGACGGGGAGTTCGAGGCCGTCTACGGTGATTTTGGCAGTGGCTAACGCGCTGCGATTTTTGATGCCGGTTCCGTACAAAATCAGGAAGGCGGGAGCGGCGCTGACATCAATTGGATTGGCGACGAAACGGCTTTGCGCGGTGTCGTAATGCGCTACGGCATCCCAGATTTGTTGGCCGTCAGATTTGACGTAAACAATATTGGCGGCGGCTATACCGCTGCCAGTGGAATCGGCGGAGAATATGCCCGGCGCGACTCTGGCGACGTTGAGCAAACCGCGCGTTGTCACGCCGTCACGATTGGTAATGGTGATGGTGGCAAGGCCTGTAGCGGTGTCAGCGGGAATTTGATAATTCACCTGACTCGGCGAAACGAAAAATAATGATGCCGCACGTTCGACGCCTTTGCTGTCCAAAACTTTGATGTTCGTGCCACCCAACGTTGTCGGCAACAAAGTCGCGGAGGTAATCGCTTCAGTGGTAGTCGCCAGACTTGAGCCAAAAGCTGACGCAATTGAATCGGCTGCCAGTTCGCCGCCGACATAACTTGCCGCGATGACATTGGCTACGGCACGACCGGAAATATTGACCGTGGAGTTGGTGTATGACGCGGTTGCCAATAAATTTGCCGCCGCGTCTGACATCTGACGATTGATCAAAGCATCGCTAAAACTTACCAGTGAAGTTGTTTCGCCTGCGCCTGGCTTTGGAATAAAGCGCACACTCAAAACCGACCGTGTTCCGGCGGCGATAGTATTTCCGACAGGCATGGCGAAGGCAATTCCGATGCGACCATTGGCGGCTTCGGTGCGATTGATAGTCAGGGCTGCACCATTGGCATCATTGCCTGCAACCGCGTCAGCGAAACTCATCACCTGGGGATCAAAATTCAAACTGAAGGCAAAGGCATTTTCATTGCCCTGGCCATCCAGTTCAATTTGTAAAGTACCGAGTTGATCGCGCTGGAAGTTGGCATTCACTGCGCGTAACGTGCGCGGTTGGGCTTCGCGTGTCGCCAGTTCTGGCGCCTGGGTTGGTTGCGCTGGAACCGGGCCGGTTGGGCCGCCTGCTACAACTACGGCATCGAGTCCCGCCGCATATCTGCCTGCCTGCACCCAATCGGTGATGGAAATTTGTCCGTCGCCTTTGGTTGCTTTCGGAGCGCAATCCGCCCGTTGAAATTCGCTGGCATTCGTGAACGTATCCAGGCCAATGAAAAATCTGCCGACCTGCACCCAGTCAGCAACGCTGACTGTGCCATCGTTGGTTCCAGTTGGGCGTGGCGCGACATCGGCTTCGTAGCCCGTCAATTTTTCAATGACAAAATTGACCGTGTTTGAAGTGCCTCCGCCCGGCGTTGGATTGAAAACTGTAACTGCGGCGGTGGCGACATTCGCAATGTCGGCGGCGGTGATGGCGGCAGTTAATTTTGTGCTGGAAACAAAGGTTGTGACGCGATCTGTGCCATTCCAGCGGACGATGGAGCCGTTGATAAAATTGCTGCCATTCACCATCAGCGTAAAGGCTGGCAACGTATTGAAGGTCGAAGTCGGATTGAGACTGGCGATGACAGGCACGGGATTGTTCACCGTCAACGAGGCTTCGGACGATAATCCGCCGCCGGGAGTCGGGGTGAAAACTGTGATTTTCAAAATGCCTGCTGCGGCTACGTCAGCGGCAAATAAAGTTGCGGACAACTGTGTGCCGGAAACAAAAGTTGTGACACGATCCGCGCCGTTGACTCTGACCACAGAATTTGGGCGGAAGCTGCTGCCCGTCAAATTCAGCGTCAATGTATTTGCGCCTACGAGCAACGAAGCCGGATTAAGTGTAGTGAGAACAGGAGCCGGATTTTGAATCGCTAATGGAATAGTGTTGGTTGTGCCGCCACCCGGAGTTGGCGAGAAAACTGTGATGTCCGCCGTGCCAACATTGGCGATGTCAGCCGCCGTGATCGCCGCATTCAACTGCGTGCCGGAAACAAAAGTTGTGACGCGATCAGCACCGTTGAGCCTGACTTTTGACGCGCCGACAAAATTCGTCCCGTTGACCATTACGGTAAAGGCTGCGCCGCCGACAATTACTGGCGCGGGATTGATGCTGGTCAGGGTTGGAAACGGGTTGGTTTGGATGATTGTAAAATCCAGTTCGGCTGATAATCCGCCACCCACCGCAGGATTGAAAACTCTGACTTTCGCTGTCCCGGCATTCACGACATCCGTGGCAGGAATTATCGCTGTGACCTGCGTTGCCGAAACAAACGTTGTGAGGCGATCTGCGCCATTCCAGCGAATGACTGCGCCGTTGACAAAGCTGCTGCCGATCACTGCCAGCGTAAACTGGCTGCTGCCGGAAGCAATGGAACTGGGGGCCAGACTGGTTGCGACTGGAACCGGATTCGGCGGAATAATCGTGAAGGTTGCGGTCGAAGTTGTGCCACCACCTGGAAGCGGATTGAAAACTGTCACGGCGGCTGAGCCTGCGCTGAGAATGTCGGCGGCGGTGATCGCCGCCTGCAATTGTGTCGCGCTCAAAAACGTCGTCACGCGGTCAGTGCCATTCCAGCGCACAAGGGAATTGTTATTAAAATTTGTGCCATTCACCGTGAGCGTGAAGGCGGCGGTCGTGGCAAACATTGAAGTCGGGCTGATGCTGGTCAGCGTGGGCAATGGATTGTTGACCGCGATGATGACGGAGGAGCCAGTTCCTGAAATCGTAAGTGGGGTTTCTTCGCCACCATCAACTACACTTGCCGGGACGGGGCTATTGCCGAACGCCACCTGCGTCGTCACGCCAATTTTTTTGATATTGAAAGTGACGGTAAAAAGCTGGCGCACACCCGCTGCAAATGTTTGATTGCCGAGGTAGCCCAGAATAATACCGATTTTCCCGGCCTGCGTTGTGTTGGGAATCAGCGACGCTCCGACTGCTCCGCTTCCATCCCCTAAAACCGGAGTATCAAGGATCGTCTGATCATACGCCAGACTTAATCCGAAGGCGGATTCCGTTCCTTTGGCTTCGTACTCGATGGATAAGGTGACAGAAGTTGCGGTCTGATTTGTATTGATGATTTTGAGATCGCCGACCGCCTCAGGCTTCGTGGTTCTTATATCAGCCGGAGATTTTGGGCCGCCTGCTGCGACTAACGGATCAACACCTGTGGCATATCTGCCCGCCTGTACCCAGTCCGCCATTGTGATGAGACCATCACCTTTGGTTGCTTTCGGAGCGCAATCGGCGCGTTGGAATTCGCCGCCGTTTTGAGCCGTGTCATCGCCTGCCAGAAAACGTCCAATTAACACCCAGTCAGCAATGCCGACGGAGCCTTTTCCGGCTTCGGTGCGGGACGAAACATCGCCTTCATAGCCGCCGGAAGGAAGATCGGATTTAGCTCCGCGCGCCGAGATAATAAAAGTTGCGCTGACGATGAGCGCGATCAGGCTGAGCGCCAGCCCGCGTGAGAATTGGTGAGTGATTGATCGCATATTAAATTCTGGCATGAGTGATTCTCCGTCTAAAAAAATGATCG
>JAYSTY010000106.1:0-9370 GCA_043719385.1 Blastocatellia bacterium
CAAGTTGTCGGTCATTTTTAGCCCGGCAGCCTCATCCACACTAATTTTTAGTTAGAAGCTACAGACCAGCATCGCTACGGAGTTGGGCGGCTTTATTGGCGATTTCCCAGGAAAAGCCGTCTTCTTCTCGTCCAAAGTGACCAAAAGCCGCAGTCCTTTGATAAATCGGACGCCGCAGATCAAGCGATTCAATGATCCCTTTTGGCGTCAATTGGAAATTGGCGCGGACAATGTCAGCCAGCTTCTCTTCATCAATTTTTGCCGTGCCGTAACAATCCACATAAACGGAAACCGGATCAGCCACGCCAATGGCATAGGCAAGCTGCACCTGACAACGATCTGCAATCCCTGCGGCAACAATATTTTTGGCAATATAACGCGCCATATAACAAGCCGAACGGTCAACCTTTGTCGGGTCTTTGCCGGAAAACGCTCCCCCACCATGCGGTGCTGCCCCACCATAAGTATCCACGATGATTTTTCTGCCGGTTAATCCGGTATCTCCCATCGGGCCACCCACGACAAAGCGACCGGTCGGATTTACATAATATTTTGTATTCGCATCAAGCAATTCAACGGGAATTGTGGGCTTGATCACCTGATCCAGAATCTCTTCGCGGAGTTGCTCGGTTTCGACTTCCGGCCCGTGCTGAGAAGAAATTACGACCGCATCAACCCGAATCGGCTTCGCATCTTTGTATTCTACCGTAACCTGAGATTTGCCATCCGGGCGCAAATAACCAAGCGTTCCATCGCGGCGGACATTGCTTAATTTTCGCGTCAGATGATGTGCCAGTTGAATTGGCAGCGGCATCAACTCTTTGGTTTCGTTCGAGGCATAACCAAACATTAAGCCCTGATCACCTGCGCCACCCGTATCAACGCCCATGGCAATATCAGGTGACTGACGATCAATGGTACACATCACGGAGCAGGTTTCGGCGTCAAACCCATACTTCGCTCGATTGTAGCCAATCTCATTCACCGTTTCTCTGGCCAGTTTGGAATAATCAAGCGTCGCATTGGTCGTGATTTCTCCCCCAATAACAATTAAACCCGTCGTGATAAAGGTTTCGCAGGCAACGCGTCCCTTTGGGTCTTGCCGCAGAACTTCGTCCAGAACAGAATCCGATATTTGATCGGCGATTTTATCAGGATGACCTTCGGTCACTGATTCCGAGGTAAACAGGTAACTACCCTGTGATTTCATGCTGTATTCTCCTTAAGGTATTCATGCTTTCCTCCAGCGAGGATTTGTTGAGGTGTCCGGCAAGAAACTGGTGAGGTTGAACTCACCTTTAGTCGCTGGTTGCTTTAGTTTCTTACACTGTCTAAACCTTACGGTCAGGCGCGAGGTTATTGAAAAGAGGGAGAATCGCACACGCGTATTTTGATGTCAACTATTTCTCGCGCCTGTCGCCGGGTTCATTGGCGCGGATGGAATTTCCGGTACGACTCTCGCACCTTGTCGTCAGTTACATGCGTGTATATCTGCGTCGTTCCAATATCGGAATGGCCCAATAATATCTGGACGGAACGCAAATCAGCACCGTGCTCCAGCAGAACGGTCGCAAAGCTGTGCCGTAGCAAGTGCGGCGTAATATAATCAATTCCCGCCTGCTTGCCGTATCCCTTAACGAGCAGCCAGATTTTCTGCCGCGTTAAAGCTCGCCCACCTTTTTCGATGAATAAGCGATGTGATGAATGACCCTTTAATAATCTTTGCCGGGCAGGCATATAGCGCGTGACATATTCGATGGCTGAACGCCCAAGCGGGACTTTGCGCTGCTTACTTCCCTTGCCAAAACAAGTCAGAATTCCAGCTTCCCAATCAATATCAGCCAGCTTTAAATTCAAAAGCTCAGATACTCGCAAGCCGGAAGCATATAAAACCTCCAGCATCGCCCTGTCGCGGCTACCTGTTTCGGTGGCTAAATCCGGCTGCTCCAAAAGCACATCCACTTCTGCAAGTGAAAGAAATTTAGGCAATGATTGCCACGATTTACGTGCTTCAAGATAAACAGTTGGATCAAGTTTAGAAACCCTTTCACGTAAGAGAAATTTATAGAATCCTTTCAGGACGGAGATGAATCTTGAGATGGTAGCCTCTGAATCACCGTTTTGCTTGAACACGGTCAGGATTTCAACCAGATCAGGACGTTCCAGCACGAGCAGGTTTTTCTCCATTTTCGAGGTATGTATTAACAGTTTTTGCAGATCACGGTGATAGGCCATTAAAGTATTTTCAGCCAACCCTCGTTCAACTCTCAGGTAGGCCAAATAATCGCTAAAATAATTGTCAGTCTTTTCCATATCCAGATATTTCCTGTCAGCGCTTGACCTGATAAAATTGTCTCATTACATTCCTATGGTAACTCAATGAAAAAAATGAAACTAAAGGAAATTGCGCAACAGCTTAATTGTCAGTTTGCAGGTGATGGTGAAATTCTCATCAAAGGGATTGCCACGCTTGAGGAGGCACATGAAGATGAACTCACTTTTCTTTCCAATCCGAAATACAGTAAGCAGCTTCTGCAAACGAAGGCCGCAGCGATCATCCTCTCCGATGTAAAAATGCTCCCGGAAGGAAAAACCGCACTTGTTTCATCCAATCCTTATCTGACTTTTGCCTATGCTTTGCAAATATTCCACCCTCAACGTTATCAGACTGAAGGAATTCACGCAACTGCTGTCGTAGCTGCCAGTGTAATTTCAGGCAGGAATGTTACAATTGGACCATATACCGTTGTCGAAAGCGGAGCAGTTATCGAGGATAATGTTACCATTGGCTCCCATTGTGTTATCTATCCTGAAGTCATCATCGGACAGGGTTCATTTATTCATTCGCACTGTGTCGTCCGGGAAAAATGTCGCATCGGGGAAAATGTCATCCTTCAGAACGGAGTTGTCATTGGCAGTGACGGGTTCGGCTATGCCCAGCGCGAAGACAAATCGTGGCATAAAATCCCTCAGACAGGAATTGTTATTATTGAAGATAACGTGGAAATTGGCGCTGGCTCAACCGTTGATCGTGCAACCATTGGCGCAACAGTTATTAAAGAAGGCGTTAAAATAGACAACCTGGTGCAGATTGGTCATGCCTGTATCATTGGCAAAGACACGCTCCTCTGCGCACAGGTTGGCTTAGCCGGAAGCACCAAAGTTGGTGAACGAGTTATCCTGAGCGGTCAGGTTGGAGCAGCCGGGCATCTGACAATTGGTGATGGAGTGATCGCCACCGCGCAAACAGGCATTCCAAATTCGGTCGCAGCCGGGAAAATTATTTCAGGGTATCCGGCCATTGATAATCGAAGCTGGTTAAAATCTTCAGTTATCTTCAATCAGCTCCCGCGCTTGCAACAGGAAATTCGTGCGTTAAAAAAACAAATTCAGGAAATTATTAATAAAAATAAAGATACAGGAGATTCCCCTAATCATGGCAATTAAAATTGATAATCGTTCAACCATTAAAATCCCCGTCAAGACAGAGGATATTATTCAGGGGGCCTTTGAGGTCATTCCCCGTGAACATCTGCGCGGCCTAAATCGCGTGATGCTGGTTGATTTCATTTCGCCCCATCAGAGAATCCAAATGGCCAATGTCTCTGAATTACCCGGCCTTTACCATCCGCGCCAGGGAAATGAGCAGCCTTATTTTGAAATCGCGTTAGGTGTCTTAATTCCTGCGGCGGATAGTTTTTTTAAAAAGGTGGCTGCAAAATTAAACTACAAAGCCAATCTGGTTGGATTGATTTTTTCCCTCCAGGCGCAGCACTATCATTTGAATCTTTCTCACGGGATAAAAAAGCATCAATTCGAGGGAGTCGTGCGGGCCTATATGGAGAAATATTTTGGAGTTTGGAGAAATAAAAATGCAGGCTGGCGGGCGAAGGCTTTCAAGCCTTTACAGCCCTTTTTGGAAAAGTGGTCAAAGAAACTCCGCACCAGATACGAGGCGGAGCAGAAAAAAGCCAAAAAATAAAAGATCACTCAGGCTTGCTACTGCGAACCATTTCCAGCACTGATTCCAACACCTGAATCAGTTCATCCTTCTCAACTTGAGAGCGTCGGAACTTGACTTCAAAGGTAAATTCGCGGCCCGGCGCCTGATGCCTGAAAATGAATGGTTGCGAACGCCCCTGCTTATTTGACCTGACTTTACGCGCTTCATCACGGGTCAGCCCCTGTTCGGCAATCCGCCGCACAAAATTCACCATCGCCTCTTTATCCGGCTGTCTTACTACCTGTAATAACAATGATTTAGAGGTGATGTCGGCACGCCGACAAAGCTCTCGAATATCCAGAGGTAAGGCCGCGATGGCCAACGCCTCGGTCACGGAAGAGCGGGATTTCCCGATCTTCTTCGAGACCTCTTCGTGCGTGTAGCCGAATCTTTCTACCAGCACAACTAATCCATCCGCCTCTTCAAAGGCTGTCAGGTCTTTGCGCTGGAGGTTTTCGATCAGGGCAATTTCCGCTACCGCCCGGTCATCAACATCCATCTCAATACAGGGCAGTTCTCGTAAGCCAGCTTCACGGGCGGCGCGGTAGCGGCGCTCCCCCGAAATGATCATGAAACGTCCGCCAACTTCCGAGGGTCTGACCAGTAAAGGTTCAAGCACCCCCTTCTCAGAAATTGAGGCCACCAGATCGGTCAGATCACCAATTTCAATGCGCGGTTGATTGGGATTTGGTTCGAGGCGATCAATCGCAATCATGCGACCGATGGGCGCTCCACTACGCAAGGCCAGTTCCTCGACATAATGCCGATCATGGCGCATTTTGATAGTACTGGGCAGTCCTCTTTTAGTTGACACGTTGGAGTACCTCGTCACACAGTTTGGAATACTCAATTGCCCCGCTGGAACCGGGCGCAAAAGTGAAAATTGATTCGCGGTAAGCAGGGCTTTCTTCCAGCCGCACAGAGCGGGAAATTGTCGTTTCAAAAACCTTGCTCCCAAAAACCTGATGAATCTGCTCGAAAATATCCCGCGATAAAGTTGTCCGGCGATCATGTAAGGTGATTAAGACTCCCAATACCTCCAGATGCGGATTGGGACGTGCTTTAATCCTTTGGACAGTTTCCAGTAAATCGTCTGTCCCCTCCAGGGCAAAAAAGGAAGATTGAATGGGAATAATTAAATGGGTCGCAGCCACTAACGCATTGACGGTGATCAGTCCGAGCGTAGGCGGGGTATCAAAGATGATGACGTCATATTTACGCCGGGCATTATCCAGCCGATCTTTCAGACGAAAGGGCGCATCCAGTTCCCCCACCAGCTTCCCTTCCAATTTAGCCAGGCTAATCCGCGCCGGTAAAATATCCAGGTTTTCGACGGTGCTGGGCTTAATGATTTCCTGCCAGGTAATATGATTTTCAGTCATAAAATCATACCCGGAAAGAGTGACCTCCTGTAAATCAAGGAAAGATATTGAGCTGTTGGCCTGGGGATCCAAGTCCACCAATAGCACTTTTTTCCCCTTGCGGGCCATTCCAGCCGCTAAGTTAATGGCAGTTGTGGTCTTGCCGACTCCACCTTTTTGATTGGCGATGGCAATCGCTATCCCTTGCAATGATGTATCCCTCGGTTATGTAAGCTTGTGAAATTTCGTTTGTTAATCTCTGGGCATCCTATGCAAGACAGTTGAGCTTGTCAACTACACGAATAGTATTCAGCCTGCCAGTTTATGAACTTTCACCCTGAAAAACAGAAAACGAGCAATTTCAGGGATAGAATTGCTCGTTTTCTGTACATCGTTTATTGGCTTGTTTTTTACATTTTGTAATCAGTTAAATCCCCCAGCTCTTCCGGCCATTCAATCTCTTCATCATCAGTATCATCAAACGAAGCTATTTCATCAGCTTCGGTAAATTCTGAATTTCGTGATGATTGTAAAACCTCTTCTCTGACAAAGATCGGGCAGTCCGCTCGTAAGGCCAGCGCAATCGCATCGCTGGGGCGAGAATCAAGCAGGACAAGTTCTCCATTCCAGGCTAATTCGATGACTGCATAAAAAGTATTATCCTTTAACTCAGTGACAATGATCCGTGTCACCTCGGCGCCAAATTGATTAATCAAATTTCTCAGTAAATCATGCGTCATTGGGCGCTGTGGGGCGACTTTCTCAATTTCATTGGCGATTGAATTGGCCTCGTATGGGCCGACCCAGATTGGCAGCATCGCCTCACTATTAATGTCTTTTAAAATAACTATTGGCGAATTTGTTGTGGGGTCCATCAGGAGGCCACGGATTCTCATTTCTATTTCCATATTATACCTGCTTTCAATTAATTAGATGCTCTTAGTTAGAGTATCAACTTAAATAATTTCGCCATAAAGACTATTTTTCCCGGATCGCGTAACCTGAACTTTAACAACATCACCTAACTTACTGTTATTCTTAGGAAAATTGACAGTTTTATGGCACCTCGTGTGCCCCATATACTCATCCGTACTCCTTGCACTTACCCCTTCCACGAGGACCTCAACCACGCGACCTGTATATCTTTCAAAGCGTCGCTTTTGAATGCGATCCTGCAACGCCTGAAGTTTCATCAGGCGCTCAGTCTTGACCGCTTCAGAAATTGTATCTTCGTAAGCCAGAGCCGCTGTTTTTGGTCGGGCCGAATATTGAAAAATAAATAAACCGTCATATTCAACTTCGGCTACTAAGTGCAGAGTAGCAAGAAAATCTTCTTCAGTTTCGCCTGGAAATCCAACGATAATATCTCCCGTGATAGCGTAATCTTTTTTCCCCTGCTTAATAAAATCAATCTTAGCAAGATATTCCCGACTGGTATAACCGCGCCGCATTTTTTTCAAAATACGATCACTACCTGATTGCGCCGGCAGATGAACCCATTCGCAGAGACTATCGTAATTGTCCATCACCCTGATAATTTCCTGATCGAAATCGCGGGGATAAGAAGTCATGTATTTGATCCGGGGAATTCCACTTTTCTCAGCGAGTAACTTCAGTAATTGCGCAAAGGTTAATTCCCCTCCTTGCCCCTCTGATATTGAGTTAGAAATATTGCCACGATACCGCCCGCTTGCTCCATAACTATTCACATTCTGCCCGATTAAATGAATTTCCTGATAGCCCTGCTGCGCCAGACTTTTTGCCTCGGCTAAAATTCGTTCCGCCGGACGGCTCCGTTCACGCCCTCTGGTGTAAGGGACAATGCAGTAAGAGCAGAACTTGTTGCAGCCTTCGATAATCGAGATATATGCCATCTGCGCAGTTTGCCGGGCTGCGGCTGGCAACTCGTAAATATCGGCATCTTTAGTCAACTGGACATCTATCGCACGCGGAAAACCTTGTTCAAGTTGTCCAATTAATTCAGGAAGTTTTCCAATAGATTGTGTGCCAACCACTAATTTTACTGCCGGGTTGCGCGCAAAAACACGTTCCGCTTCTGCCTGCGCCACACATCCCATCACGCCAAACGTAACAAATTTCCCGGTTTGTTTTTTGATCTCCTGCTTTAAGTTTTCAATCCGGCGGAAAACTTTCTGCTCCGGCTTATCCCGTACCATACAGGTATTCAACAAAACCAGATCGGCTTCAGCGGGAACAAGCGTTGTTTCATACCCCGCCCCTGTCATGGCAAAAGCAGCCTTTTCGCTGTCATGCGCATTCATTTGGCAACCATGCGTTTCAATATAAACTTTTTTCATAAACATCAACCATATTCAGCAGAAGTATTTCACGTGCAACATTTTGAAGGAAGTACTTGAACTTTCTACCTCTATCTTTCTCTCTACCTTAACATAAGCACGCTATATTATTCATTATTAAGCAGTTGTCTGGCATATTTGATTGAGATGTCTGTCACATTTGCGCCCGCCATCATGCGAGCTATTTCATTCACTCGCCCTTCTGCTTCCAGCCGATTTAGCGTTGTCAGCGTCCGTTGTCCCTGGACAGTTTTTACCACCTGCAGGTGAACATCTGCATATCTGGCAATCTGTGCCTGATGCGTCACGCAAATCACCTGATTTGACTTAGCCAGGCGTTTTAATCTAACGCCAACTGCGTCTGCGACCCGACCACCAATTCCTGTGTCTATTTCATCAAAAACTAAAGTTCTGGGGTAAGGCGTGGGGGCAATGTTGGATTTTAGAATCAGCATCAGACGGGATAATTCTCCACCCGAAGCCACTGCACTCATCGGACGAAGCTCTTCGCCTTTATTCGCAGAAAAATAAAACTCTCCATATTCCTGACCTAACCGATTTAAGATCAAATGTTCAGTCTCACTGCTAAACCATTGCCGGATTTGAGAAAAATTAATTCCACCTAATGGAGCATTAAAGTTAATTCTGAACTGTGACTTCTCTAATGCAACTTCTGAAAGGTCTTTCTTTAATTTCTTTTCCAGTTCGTGCGCTGCTTTATTTCTGGTTTCGGTTAATTTCAGCGCCTCTGCCCGGTAGCCCTGAACCATTTCCGACAATGAGTTAACCAGGGACTTTTCGTGATTTTCGCTGTTTCGTAATTCGTCCTGCCGGACGTTCATTTTTTCATAATGAGCCAGAACCTCGGTGAGCGTTCCGCCATATTTTCGCTTCAACCGCTCCAATGCTTCCAGCCGTTCTTCAATCGAATGGAGGCGGGTAGCTGAATAAGTTATCTTATCGGCATAATCACGGATAATAAAGACCGCGTCCTCGATAGTATATTTGGCAGTGGCCAATTGCTCGCTTTGGACACTGAACTGGCTATCAATGGTCGCTAACTCATCCAGGCGACGCGCTGACTGGCTCAGACGGGCAATAACTGATTCATCGTCATCATACAGGAAGCTGGTAATTTCAGTGCAAAGGGTCGTTAGTTTTTCAGCATTCGTTAAGAGCTTTCGCTCAGTTGCTAATTCTGCATCCTCCTCCAGCTTAGGTTGCACGCGGTCAATTTCATTAATCTGGTAATCAATCAAATCCAGCATTTGCAGGCGCTCTGAATCAGATTTTTTCAGCGATTCCAATTCAGCGACCAGTTGCGCGACCGCCTCAAACCGTGCTTCAACTTTTTTTCGCAGGGACTCGGATTTACTGTAAGCGTCAAGCATGCTCGTCTGGACTCCGGTTGATAGTAGACTTTGCTGTTCGCCCTGACCGTGGACATCAATAATGTGTGGTTGAATTGTCTTGAGTAAATTGATAGTCGCAGACTGATTATTAACAAAAACCTTGCCCCGACCATTGGCAACGATTTCACGCTTAATAATTAAATCCTCTTCCAAAACTTCAATGCCTGATTCGCGCAGGAAAGCCTGTAACGGATTATTGCCTTCAATCTCGAAGACGCCTTCGACAACTGCCCTGCTCTCTCCGGTTCTGAGCAAATCAAGCGAGGCCCGTTCCCC
>JAYSTY010000107.1:0-9351 GCA_043719385.1 Blastocatellia bacterium
CACACTTACGACAGGCTGTTCTTCCTTCAGCAAATCAGTTAACAATCGCTTACGGTCTGCTGGTTGAAGCTGCGCAAACTGCTGCTGTACCTGCGCACGGATTTGTTCATAATTGACTTCCATAAAACTTACCCTCATCACTGAAATCGCTGCAATAGTTTAGCCTCCTAGCGCGTCTGATTTATATCTCTGACAATTTTACATTGATGGAAAATCATTACCTATTCAATATTTATTCTGACTCTGCCAAGTTCTGAACGGATATTATCAATCTCCCATTCACCAGCTTCACCGATTTCAAATAAAGAAAGCAGAAAAGAATTGATCCCTCCAAACTCCAGTGTTGGAGTATCATCGTGCCATAACCGAATGATTTTGCCTAAAAACTTTCCCTTACAAATTACACAGAATGGATCCGCGTCAATTAATGGTGTTATTGGGAGAATTCCAAAATCAGCAATATTTACGCCAATGAGACCAACGTAATAATCATTCATCTCAACCAATTCCTGGTAATCTTCCCCCTGGCGAGCAAGCGACAAGACAAGCGGAACACTTCTTTTTTTCTGAGCAGGTCGTTCATAAAATATCCCATCGGTTTGCAGGTAAAATTCACGCAACTCAGCAGGCAGGGCAAACCCCGTTTTATTCTCAAAATCATTGATGTCGAAGAGAGAACACCCCGGTCGGCGTTTTATTTTTGTCCCCTTAATCAAATGCTCTAATGAGAAAGATGCCATTCAATACCTTCACTAATACCCTGACTAAGAGTTAATACCCTCACTTCTATTTTTCAATTTTGGGTTCGGTTGATAAACCCAACGTGCGGCTGGGCCTTTACCATGACAGGTTAATTCACCTTCCTGCTTAAGATTCAGCATTAATGTCCGAATCCATTCGCGCCCAACACCAGGACAAGCACGCTCGATGTCTGTCAGGCGGAACTCACCCTGCTGATTGCGAACGGCATTAAGAACCATTTCCGCTTTTGCCCCGCGAGGTGAAGAGATTTGACCAACTCGTTGCTCAAATTCCTTGTACGCATCTTTGAGAATGAACAGGACGAAATTGATGTACGGCCAGGGATCGTGTTTGCCTTCGTGCCAGCCCTGTGAGCTTTGTTCGAGCGTTTCGTAGTAACGATCTTTATTCTCTTCAATCAATCGCTCAAGGCTGATGTAACGACCGACTTCAAATCCGAGTTGATAACTTTTGAGCAGTAACAATAAACGCGAAGCCCGACCATTGCCATCGCGGAACGGATGAATGCAGAGAAAATCCAGATTCATTGCTGCCAATGCGATCAAGGGTGGAATTCGTCGTTCAACTAAAGCGTCCTGCCACAACTCAACCAAATCGCTCATAAATGCTGGCGTTTTTTTCGCTGTGACAGTTTTGAATCGGATGCGCACACGACCATCGGGATATTTTTCAATGATGTCGCCATCTTTTTCTTTGTATTGCCCGGCATCGCCTGCGCCCGCGTGACTCAGCTTATGAAGCCGCAAAATTGTTGGGGCCGAAATGGGCAATTTGCCGGCCTGGTCGTGAATCAATTTTAGCGCATTGCGATAGCCGCGAATTTCTTCTTCGTCCCGGTCACGTAACCGAGCTTTGCCAAACACAACCGTGCCAATTCGGGACTGGTCAATGACTACGCCTTCAATGCGATTGGAGGAAATAACGCTTTCGATAAGCGCATGCTCGCGCAGGGCTTTGAGTTTTTGCGGCGATTGTTTCGTGAATAGCTCTTGCTTGCCGCGAGCTTCGCCGAGGTCTGCGAGATACCACGAAGTCGCCAGTGGAATTGTGCTCAATTGATTGGTGAGCAATTGAAGGGTTTTCATTTTTATTTTTTGAGAATGCGAGTAGCTGGTTTCTTATTGTGCCACAATAAAGAAAGCATGTTCTTCGGCGGCCTGTTGTCCCTGGATCGCTACGGCACGTACTTCGTAATTTCCGGCTTTGAAATCTTTCAGCGGTAAGCGTGCAATGTACGGAATTTTCCCCTGCTTATCAGGCGCAGGCAATTCCAGTTGTCCTTTTGCCAGTGATTGGCCGTCCTGCAAAATTTGAATCATCAATTGCGTTTTTTCAGTGTTGCCTGACGCCGGATAAATCACTGTGTATAAGGCTAACTCTCCGCCTGTAGCCGCATTAATCGGGTCACTCAGATTGGGGATAATTTTGCCTTCGGCGACACGAAAAGGATTTTCGTCATTGGCGGTTTCGGCTTCGATCCGATCAATGCGTTTGATGACAGCGACGCTGCTCATCCGCAAGTTGTTGGCGCTGTTTGGCACAATGACAATGGAGCGGCGGGCACTTTTTTTGTTGGTCTCGCGGTCGTGCGCAACGGTTTCCAGGGTGTAGCGACCGGGCTGCACATCGAACGTGCGGGTAAAAACTAAATTCCCTTTTTTGAGTGCTTCAAGTTTTGTAATTGCACCTTCGAGCGGAAAATCTTCGCTGAATTTATGCACGACGCGACCATCGCTATTTTTGAGTATTGCCAGGAGGGAATAATGGGCGCGATAAAGTTTTTTGCTGTCATCCGTTGTAAAAGACAAATTCGCCAATGGAACTTCCATAATCAACATTTCCAGTCTGCCATTCACGCGCGGCGTGAAATGTAAAATTTGCTGGCGAAAATCAAAATCACGAGGAATAGGTTTAGCGCTCAGCGCCGCCAGCATTGGCATTTCGTAGGGTAGCAATGGCGCTGTGCCTTCCAGCGGCGGCAGGGCAAAATATCCATTCCGGGTTTGGATCACAATCTCAGGGCGCATGGCTTTTACTGTAATCGCACGAAATTTGCCGTCAAATTCTTTGGCGGTCGGAATGTAAGAAGCTTCGTAATAGGTCGTTAATTCAGAAATGACGCGGCGCATCGGCGTGCGAAAATCATTTGTGTTGGCAACAAATACTCCTCCCGTGCTTTCCGCCAGCGCAGCCAGATTATTTTGCGAATTTTTGGTGATGGCATTTTCTGCATTATCAGCAGCTTTGATTTGTTCCACTGTGGTTGCCTGACCGCCACGCGAGCGTTGTTGCCGCTCATTTGCGGCGACGGCGGCACTTAGAGATTCTCTCGCTGACTGGAAATCGCTTTCGGTTTTTAAGCCCCGTGCGTCCACGGCATAAAAACTGACATTCACACGATTCGCCGCGCTGATCGTGGCCTGGAATGCCTCCTTTAAACTGGTCGGAATTTGTAAGCCCTCCGAAAAGTAAACAACCGTTTTGCGACCTTGTAAACGCTTTTGCCCCTGCACGAGGGACAACAAAGAATAAAGCGAAGTCTGGCCCTGTTGCTGCCGCGCCGCATCATCGGTCAAACGCAAAATATTCAGTGTTACTTCGGCAGCTTTCGCATCAGCAAACGCGCTGCCATCCACGGTGCTTGAGCCACCTTGTCCGCCAACGTTGGCAGTCGCAGCAGTCGCTGTCGCATCGGCCTGCGTAAAATTTTCCAGCTCCTGTTGAATTTTTTTGGAGTCATCGGTAAACGAAGAAGCGGCCATGGAAGTCACGCGTTCCACCGCACTTTTCGCCCGTTCGCGGTCACTCGTGAATGATTGAATGACATTGATGCGCTGATCCAGAGAAAAAATTGCGACCATCACATTTGCGCCGTAATTCTCCTTTAAAAATTCCAGTGCTGCTGCTTTTGCGTTGCGGCGACCATCGGGACTTAAGCGCTCAAACACAAACGAAACCAAATTGATCTGGCGCAACGGATCAGCCGTTTTTGGCGCACCAGGATTGGTTGCTGATGAATTTGGTGTAAGCGTGTTGCCGCTCTCAACGCCTGTTTCACCGGCACGATTGACGCTGCGAAAGGAAGTAATTTCCTGCTTCACACCGTCTTCATAAATCTCAACGTCGCCCGCTTTCAGATCAGGAACAGGGCGTCCTTTTTTGTCGCGCACAATAATGTCGAGCAGGACTTCTTCCGCGCCAATGCGTAATACTTCTTCTTTAGGTTTTTGCTGTGCCGGAGGTTGTGAATTTTGCGCACATAATGGCAGGCAAACAAGCAATAAAGATAAAGTCAGTATGAGTAAACGATGCAGAATTTGCGGCATAAATATCTCTAATTTGGATATGGTTCACCAGCACGCACAATGCGAATCTGATGATCAGTAAATTTGTGATGCGAACCGGGAATTTCGTATTGTGGCATGTGACACGACACGCAGTTAGTAGTCTTTCCGGCTTTGCATAATACCGCGACTTTTTGTGTTGCCGTGGCATTAACTTTTTGATGACAAGCCAGACATTTTGCGTCGTAATATTTCGTGTCTTGTTTCGTCGCTTCGTGCGGATTATGACAAGCCGTGCAACTAATGCGTTTGTCATCAAAGTCATAACATTTGCTGCCAAAAATCCGGTACGGTTGAAAGCGCACATTGACGACGCCCTGCGCTTTCATCAATTGCACCTGCGCCCAGGTGCGATGGCACGCACCGCAAAACTGTGCCTGCCCTTCGGTATCGAAATGCCCCGGATTCAAAATCGCCGTTTCGCCTTGTCTCCCTTTCGCCCCGTCTTTCGGTTTTTCCTTCATCAACGCTACATGTTTTTCGCCCGCGCCGTGACAGCCTTCGCACGTAACACCAGGCGTTAATTTATCAAGCTGTAATTTTCCTTCGCCCACCGCCGCAGTCGCATGACAGCTAAAGCAGTCTTTTGTATCCAGCGAATCCATTGCTCGCCCGAACGCTTCTTCGAGTGATTTAGCGGCGGCATGCGGCGAGCCGAGCGTGTAATCAAGGCCACCAATTTCGTTATAAAAACTTACCCGACTTTCATAATATTTGCCGCCACGTTCCAGCACGTAAGTCTGCCCCGCTTTGCCCTGCCCGAAGGCGTAAAGAATCGGCACACTTAATATTTCTTTGCCATCCGTTACTGAATAAATACTTTGCTTTTCCTGACGCAAAATCGTGTAGACATACGGCCCGCTTTTAAATGTTAATTTGGG
The DNA here is from genome assembly GCA_043719385.1 of Blastocatellia bacterium. Taxonomy (GTDB): domain Bacteria; phylum Acidobacteriota; class Blastocatellia; order RBC074; family RBC074; genus JAFDVL01. The sequence continues at coordinate 4,988 of JAYSTY010000107.1, forward strand.
ATTCGCGCTTAAAATTTTGCATTCGGCAACCTGCTCTAACGCTTTGCCCATCGGCGTTGTACTTTGTGTTTCCGTTTCTGTGTGGCATTGTGCGCAGGCCTGATTGCCAACATATTTTGCGCCTGCAACCGCATGCGTGGGACGCCATTCCATCGTTGGCGCAAATGATTTGCCATTGCTTTGGCTGGATGATTTGCCAGGGTTCACAAGCAACAAAGCCGCCCCGCACAACGACGCAATTAACATCAGTTTTACAATCCGAAAATTCATTATGGTTTTGTTTCCGGCGCGGGCTTGTCACCCACAAAACTTTCTTTCCTGGCACGCCGAATTTTATCCAAACGCATAAATTCTGCGCGGGCGCGATCTGCTTCTGTTTTGCGTCCGGCCTTGTCATAAGCACGCGCCAAAGCAAAATACATTTCAGGGCTGTCAGGCGCTTGTTTGACGCCAGTTTCCAATTCTTTAATAGCGCGTTCTGTTTGCCCCAGCTCAAACAAAATTCGCCCCAGTGCATTGTGTACGGCGAACAGATTGGGCGCTAATTTGACGGCTTCCTCGGCATAGGACAATCCTGTCGCCGCGTCGTTACGCTTCAGGGATTCAAACGCAATTTGCAGCCGCGCAAAAACGTGTTGTGGGGAAAACTGCAATTCCTGTTTGAATTCGCGCAGCGCTTCGTCAGGTGAATCCCGCAGAAAAAAAATGCCGTAGGCATAATGTACGTCGGGCGTGTTTGGAAAAGCAGCAACCAGTTCCTGAAATTCCTGCGCCGCTTCCTGGCGTCGGTCTGCCAGCAGATAAAATGCTGCTCGCCCGGTTTTCAGCACGACTTCGCGTTTCTCAGCGGGCGCCTCACCCGGCAAATACGCCAGCCGCAGCATCATCAAACCACACGCTTCAAACACGGCGGGGTTTTCGCTTTGTCCCTTTGCCAGTTCCTGCAACACACTAAAAGCCAGTTCAAATTGCTCAAATCGAGTCAGCAAAATTGCCGCGTGATAGCGAGCAACCCTGGCAATTTCTTCATTGCTTCCCAAGCCTGCATCCCGTCCTCGTTGCAGGTGTAACAAGGCATTTGCATAATCTTTCAACTGAAATTCGCACAACCCCAGAAACGCCCAGCCCACTCCGCCTTTTGGTTCTAGTACGACTAAACGACGAAAGGCATTACGGCCTTCGCCATAACGATCAAGCTGATAATACATTGTCCCCAGCACCCACCAGCCTTCTACCCAGGTTGGTTTTCGTATGACGGCCTGCTGATAAAGTTTTATGGCGTCGTCCAGCTTGTCCGCCTGCCGCGCCGCTTCAGCGCGTTTGGTGAGCGATTCAAAAGCAGCCTGCGCCGTGCGTCGTTGTGGCGTTTGGGCAAAAGCAGAAGTGCCAGTCAGCAATAATAAAATTGTGATTGAAAATTTTATTCCCCTTACTTTCGTACTTATAGCCTTCACGAATTTTTACTCCGCTCATTGACCCAATTCTGAAAGGCATCAAACGCTTCATCTTGTCCCTCTTCGGTGCTCTGCTTGAGGAATAAAACTAAATCTGTATTGGCAATGATAGGAAAAGAAAGGCTCTGTTCACGCTCTACATAATCACCCGCAATCAGCGCATAAATTCGCATTTGTTTCCCGTCAAAACGCCAGAATTCGGGGACACCAAATTTCGCGTATGTTTTCATTTTGCTGGTAGATTTACTTGTAATGTCAACTTCAACCACCAAATCAGGCGGCGGATCATAGCGAAGATCAATCTCTTCCTGACCAAGAATTTTCGCGGCGTTTTGTAAGTAAAAGCATGTATCTGGCTCGGCCCCACGGCGTAAATTTTTACGCTTGAGCGTTAACGAACCAGCCGATTGGACGCGCTGTTTACAAGCCTTGCCTAAGATTCTTACCAGCATCGTCAAGACATCTTTGTAAGCTTCGTGTTTATAAAGCGGGGACATAAGCTCCAAATCTCCTTCGGTGTAGGCCACACGCACCGCATAACCGGGACCTAATTCATTTAGTAATTCTTCGTATTCGTCCCAACTGACATTAGGCAAAACACGACATTCACCAGCACCCATTTCTTCAATGAATTGCCATGCGATCTCAACGTTTGATGCAATAACTGCAGTACTCATAAAAACCTCACTTTACTTCTGTGGTGTTTCCTGTTTATCTTTTTGTTTGGCCTGGCGTTCGGCATTGAGCTTGTTCACGATGGCCTGTTCACGATCTCCGTCAACTTTGCGTTTGAGCCGATAATACACCGTCGCCAGCATCACATGCGCTTCCAGAAAATCCGGCGCTTCTTTGGTTAGTTTTTCAAGCTCAACCGCCGCTTCGTTAATTTTCCCCTGCCCAATGCGAATCGTTTCAATGTAATAACGCGCATTCGGTTCACCCGGTCGCACCAGCAAAGCACGCTGAAAATATTTCAGTGCTTCATCAGGGTTTTGATCCTGTTTGAGAATCGTTCCGATTTGTAAATTTGCGTCAAAATCATTCGGATTATTGGCGAGTTCCTGACGATATTCTTCTCTGGCCTGATCGGTATTGCCTGTCATCGAGAGCGCCCGACCATAATAAGCATGCACTGTCGGCAATTTGGGATTGAGCTTCGCGGCTTTTTCAAATTCTTTGGCAGCATTGGCATAATCAGCCACCATTAAATATGTCGTGCCAATCATCATTCGCGCTTCGGCGGAGTCGCCATCGCGCATAATTTTCTCAATTTGCGTCTGTCCTTTTCCGACCTGCTTTTCGCGCAAATACGCCGTGCCAAGCAAATACGCCAAACCTTTGTCCTGTGGAGCTTTTACCTCACGCGGCTCAAGCATTGCGATGACCTTTTGATATTCGCCCATCTGCAAATAACAATCCGCGAGGAGCAAAATAATATTTGGCTGATCAGGCTGGACAGCCATTATTTTTTCGAGTTCTTTGGCGGCCTCGACTACGTGCGCGGTTTTGTAATACGCAACTGCCAGATTGAAGCGAATACCAGGATTATTTTTATCCAGCAACAAGGCGCGATTGTATTGTTCAATCGCTTCCTGCAAGCGTCCCAGCTTCGCCAAAGCTGCGCCTAAATTTGAACGTGCATCAGTGCGTTCAGGCCGTTGCACTAAAAATAATTGATATTGCTTAATGGCATTTTCGAGATCGCCGGCCTGATGAAGCTGGACGGCACGTACAAAGATTGCGTCAGCAGGCGTCGCAGATTTTGGTGGTTGAGCGTTAAGCGTTGCGGTCATCACCAGCAGCAACGCGACTAATTTTATTTTTATTAGCATTTTCACTTCCTGCTAATTTCGTTTGCGGTTTAAATCACTATACTGACGAAAAAATAGGGCGCTGACAAGCAACGCCCTATTCCAGGATTTAAAATCACGCTGAGATTAGAAGGTAAACTTCAATCCCAAAGTGACAATTCGACGACCGAATTTATTATTTGTGTATTTACCAAAGTTCTGAACTGTGGCGGCATTCGGTATCAATTTCGGATTAGCGGAATCCGGGTTATCAGTCACATACACGAGTCTCAGATTATCTTCGACTAACGATTTCAAGGGATGATTGAAGAAGTTATTCGCTGATAGTCTGAATTGAAGTTTCTTGGTTTCCCGAATACTGAAAACCTTCTGCAACGTCAAATCGTGTGCGTTATACATCGGCCCCTTTAAGTAAGGGAACGCATAAACACCCAACTGACCTGGCGGTGGCGGAGCGAAACAACTTAAATTCGCGTATTGATTCTCACTTAGCCCTTTGCGTGGATCACAGGTCAGGATTGGTTGAACGGAAGTTGCATTGGATCCAATGACGGTTGCAATGTTACCTGGATCATAAATCGTAACTCTTTCCGTATCAGCTTTACCGGCACAACGAGCGGCGTTCGCTCCCGTCTTCGCAAATTTACAAGTCTGCTCCAACGCACCAGTTAGGCGGAAGTTCACACTATTAGCCTGTAGCGGATAACCACTGGCAAATTGTGAAATACCAGAAAGCATCCAGCCGTCCAACACTGCTTTCGCCACAATGTTATTCGTCTTGATGAATTCTTTAGCAAACTTCGGCAACTCAATCGTATAAGCGAAATTCAAGGCATGCGTACGGTCATAACCAAGAATTCCGTAGTTGTGCCCACGTATATCAAGTTGGTCAGAAGCTGCGCCCTGATTACCACCGTTCTTAACACCTAACGTCTTCGAGAAGGTGTAGGAAGTTAAGAAGTTAATTTTACCAACCTGACGGCTCAGCGTGAATTGCGCTGAGTTATAGTTTTGGTAAGCAATGTGGCTGATGATGTTGACATCACCAAAACCCTGGAACGGTCTGAACGCATCACAATTGTTGCCAGCTAAGGCCGCA
>JAYSTY010000108.1:0-1569 GCA_043719385.1 Blastocatellia bacterium
GTTGCAGCCGGAAGGCCCGTATTATCTGGGCGGCAGATCATTCGGCGGCGTCGTCGCTTATGAAATGGCGCAACAATTACGCGCCCAGGGGCGGCACGTTGCGCTGGTGGCGTTGCTTGATACAGACCCCATTGGCTGGCTCAAATTATTTAAGCGTGGTATGGCGCTCAGGTTGCAGGCGCGTTTCCTGACCCTGCGCATCAGACGACATCTGAGCAATCTGCAAGGCCTGAAATTATTTGGAAAATTCAACTACATCAGAGAAAAAGTCGTTTATAAGAAGCGCAAAGTAGAAACCTGGCGCTGGCAAATTGAGCAAAAGCTGAAGTCGGAAAGAAACCCCGATCTGGTTGATACCTTGCGCGATGTCGAGGAGTTTAATTACCTCGCCGCCACGAATTATAAACCGTGTATTTACCCCGACCGGGTGACATTTTTTTATGCCACGGAAGAAGTCGGTTCGCTGGAAAACCAGTTTGGCTGGCAAACGCTGGCGACAGGCGGGGTAGAAGTCGTCGAAATCCCTGGCAATCACCAAAGTATGATTAAGTCACCAAACGTCGAATTGCTGGCTGAGCAACTGAAATTGCGCCTTGCTGCAATGATTACTGAAAACCATAAATCAATAAATTCCTAATAAATATATGAGGCAAATAACCCAAAGAATCGAACATCTGTCGTCTGCCAAACGGGCGTTGCTGGAATCGCGCCTCAGACAAAAAGCGCAAATGATTGCCGTCGCCCAGCCTGTTTTACCACGTGCAGAACGTCATTTTGCACCGCTCGCTTTCAATCAGGAAAGCCTGTGGTTTTTGGAACAATTGAACCCGCAGACTTCAACTTACAATCTCTCCGATGCGCGGCGCCTGACCGGCACGCTTGAGGTTGCGGCTTTACAGCAATCGCTCAATGCAATGGTGGAACGACACGAAGCTTTGCGCACCGCCTTTGGTGATTGCGAAGGCGAGCCACACCAGATTATTTCTGTCCCGCAACCAATAAAACTTAACTGGCTTGATTTGTCGCAGCACGCCGAAACAGAGCGTGAAAATCTGGCGCAACGATTGTTGAGAGAAGAAACCGAACGCCCGTTTGATTTGTCACACGGACAACTGATCAGAATCACGCTGATCAAACTTAAGCCGCAGCAACACATCCTGCTGGTAATGATGCACCATATCATTAGCGATGGCTGGTCATTGGGAATTTTCTGGCAGGAGCTGGCGCAACATTACGAAAGTTTTTGCCAATTCATCAATTTCTCTTTGCCTGAATTACCAATTCAGTTTGCTGATTACGCCGTTTGGCAGCGGCAATATTTACCTGGCGAAGCGTTCAATCAACATCTTGAATACTGGAAACGACAGCTTGCGGATGCACCGACTTTGCTTGAACTGCCGACCGACCGACCACGGCCTGCCGTCCAAACATTTCGCGGCGCCCAGCAAACCGTGTCATTGCCCAGGGAATTACATAATGAACTCCTCGCGCTGAGCAGGTGCGAAGGGGTGACACCATTTATCCTGTTGCTGACAGCCTTCAAAGCCCTGCTGGTTCGTTATACCGGCC
>JAYSTY010000109.1:0-1568 GCA_043719385.1 Blastocatellia bacterium
GCCTGATAGAATTTTGTCTGAATGCCCGTATCCCTGATCGCCTCTAACAAACGCAGTGTCCCAAGACCGCCGACCTCAGCCGTATATTCAGGAATATCAAAGCTGACGCGCACGTGTGATTGTGCGCCGAGATTGTAAATTTCATCGGGTTGCACATCGCGCAAAATTTTGTTGAGCGAGCTGGCATCGTTCAAATCGCCATAGATCAGATTTAAGCGCCGCGCCGATTCATGCGGGTCCTGATAAATATGATCAATGCGTTCGGTATTGAACGAACTGGAACGACGAATAATACCGTATACTTCATAATCTTTGGACAGTAAAAACTCAGCCAGATAGCTGCCATCCTGTCCCGTAATGCCCGTAATTAAAGCTTTTTTTCTAGTCATATTTTTTGAACCTGGATTTTTCTAAACAATCCGGGGCGGATCATAGTGAGCGATTTCGGGGCGGTTAAGGCGCACAGTTTCGGCGTTCAAATCACGCCGTAATAAGTGATCGAAAGCAAGCGCAGCATTTACCAGACTGCCTTTTTCGGCAGCAGCCCGCGCTCGCGTTCCCGCTTGCAATAAGCGATCAGGGTTTCCCAGCCATTCGATAACAGCCTCGGCTAATTCGTTACCATTTAGTTTGGCAGGCAACACAGACCCACAATCATTTTCTAAAATTACTCTGGCGGCTTCACTTTTTTCCGGCCCGATGAACACACAAGGCCGCCCCGCCGCCAAAATTCCATAAACTTTGCTGGGTACGACAAGGCCACACAGTTCGTCATACATACAGGCCAGATGCAAATCAGCGGCGCTCAGACTTTCAGCCAATTTATCGTGTGGTTGCAAAGGGAAGAATTGTACGTTAGTGAGTTGCTCCTGCTCGACACGTGCCTGGACATCCGCCAAACGCGGGCCATCGCCCACAATCAGGAGCAACGCTTCCGGCATTTTTTGTTGTAACAATTGCGCCGCGTCCAGAATTGCATTGAAGGGGTGCGCAACGCCAAGGTTACCCGAATACATCACCACCGGACGCTCCCCGATGCCGTTGGCTTCACGAAAAGGATTGCCCGCTCGTGGCAAAGGTCGCACATTATTTGTATCCGCCCAATTCGGAATCACGGTCAACGCAGATTCATCAATGCCCCGCGCCAGCATGCGGTCATGCATACAACGCCCGATGCAAATCACCTGATCGTATTGGCGCAAGCCCCAACTAGAAACCCATTCCAGCAATTTAGTAGAACGCTGTCCCTTTTTGATAACACCAACCGAAACAGCAAGTTCGGGATAAATATCCTGTGCCCAATGCACCAGTTTGAATTTGCGGAACAATTTAAAAAACGCGCCCATCACAAAAATCAGCGGCGGGTCGGTCATCGTAATCAGCACATCCGTCGGTGATAAACTGAGAATGCGCCAGAAAATCGCCGGATAAAGACTGAAATAACTCAACGCACGACGCAGAATATTTTTACGACTGAACGGAATGCCCTGCACCCGTTCGACAAAAATTCCGTTCAGCACTTCGCGGGGTTGCAGGGCTTGCTCCGGCTGGCTTGTCACGACTGTGAC
>JAYSTY010000110.1:0-9343 GCA_043719385.1 Blastocatellia bacterium
TAAGTGTGCAGCGAATCGTACAGCGGTTTGACCTGCAACCAGAGCCGCTCCATTTCGGCGGCAAAAGCATCCGGTTCCATATCATAATTTGAGCGCCACATCGCGCCCATATCGGCAAAACCCATTTCCTTTGCGCCTTTATTGGCAAGCTCGACAAACCGCGCATATTGATCACGATGCGAACCCGCGACAGAATGCCAGCCGAGCCACGCTTTTTTCAGTTCTTCAGGATTGCGGCTTTTGGCGAGCGTCGCCGACAAATCATCCAGCGTCTGGCACTTCCCTTTTTCGCCATCAGGACAATATTTACCGGAGCCGTAAGCGCTTTCCATCGCGGCGGCAAGCTTGGTCAATTCATCTCGTTCGGCGGCGTTTGAGGGCGCCGGCAGAGTGAGTTGGAGCTTCAGCAGTTTCAGCTTCCGCGCCGTTTCATCGGACATTTTTTGCCCGTCAAATTTACGCGCCGCCAGTGCTAGTTCAGTAACGGCGGCAATGTTTTCGTTATTGGCGTCGGCGTTCAGGGCTTCCGTGTCCTGCGTGATGAAATTGCTTTGCACCCACGAGGCGCGACTGCCTTTGACGCCTAAGATCGCCAGCTTTTTTTCGGCGTCGGCAATGAATTCTTCCGGCGACGAAGTATTTGAAACGGACACCACAGTTGAAGTTGATGAAGGTGTGGTATTGGGTTGGCACGAAGTCAGTCCCAGCACCGCAATAAAGACGAAAATGAAGTTGCGATTCAGCATAAATTTTATTTTCATACTCTTAAGCTCGGTAGTTTAAATTCACCTTTAGCATTCAGTTCAGCGGCATCAGATGGGCGGTATTCCCAATGCCAGTGCTCTTTGTTCACCGTGCGAATGAAGCCAAATTTCGGGGCGTTTTTTTTCAGCCAGTCATAAATCGGATCACCATCAAAGCCGTGCGTGTTGAGGTCAAACGCCTGCCCGTGCTGATGATTGGACTTACCTGGCTGGGCGGCTAAATTTCCCTTTCCGGCCTGAAATGCCGCAAATAATTCCGCTTGTCGCGCAAACGTCCGAAAGCCGCTGTTGATTTGCAAAGCCAGATTTTTTTTAGCGGCAGCGTCTTGGAGCTTAAGATATGCGGCGAGTCCGGTCAACGTCACCTGCTCCATTTCGCTGCCCATTCCGACGATGTTCGCCAGCACGCGATTGCCAATAAACTTTCCTTTTTCCCAGCAGGAGTTCGAGCCTTTGGTATCGTCCCATTGTGCCGTCGCAAAAATATCAGACCAGCCGTCGGTCAGGTTCGCGGCGGCGGTCCAGCCAATTTCATCGCCTGTCTGTAACTGTCCATTGACGAATGTCCCCTGATTCACTTTGACAAAATTTCCGTCCTCGCTGGTTACAATCACGAACGTACCTTTGTCAATAACCTTCCCCGTACTTTTGAAATCAGGTGCGCCACTGCGTAACATAGCTTTGGCATCTGTGACGGTAAAATTGTTATCCTTCGGTGGCACAACCCACTCCGCCGGAGCCAGGCTGACAATTTCGTTCACCAGCCCGCCCAATAAATTTGAGGCTTTTGTCCACCCTGAAGGCAAATTGGTACTCGTATCTACCGGATTGACAAAAGCAAACACAGTGCGTGCGGCATCAGCTTTGACATCTGTTACATTGACCTGCGTGCGCTTGGGAATCGTTTTGATGTCGCCGACATTTTTGCCGGGCGGCAGCGGGTCAGAGGCTGAATAAACCGCTACCTTTGATAAATCATTAGCGCGGCGTAATTGTGTTTCATTATCTTCGACAATAAAGATTTGATTCTCATACGTTTTAAAGTTCATAGCTGAATTCCCCTTATGAAAAAGACTTTCTCATCCACGAAGCCATACGAAGGCTCACGAAGAAGAAAAGAAACAAATAGACCAGATGCTACCTGATTCAGGCTTTTGCCGCCGCTGCCAGCACTGCACGTTTGACATATACACGCGTGAGATGGCGGCGATAGTCTTCGGAAGCGTGAATGTCGCCCATCGCATCAGAAGCGTCAAGATCGGCTTTGGTGGCAGCAGCACTTACCGTAGCATCGTCAAGCGCAGCCCCTGTTAATAAAGCTTCGACTGATACGGCGCGGTAGGCTTTGGGGGCTAATCCTGTTACGCCAATACTCACGGATTTACATTTGTCGCCATCCATTTCAAGCTGCACCGCGACGCCGACAATGGCAAAACCGGAAGCGGCCTGCGCAACTTTCAAATACGCGGAAGCCTTTGGTTGCGCAGGTACGGCAATCCTGATTTCGGTGAGTAATTCGCCCGGCTGCACGTCGGTTGTCAGCATGTCTACAAAAAAGTCTGTTGCTTTCACAATCCGTTCACCGGACGCGCTTTGCAACACGAGGTCGGCATTCAGCGCCAGAATCGCCGCCGGCCAATCCGCTGCCGGATCAGCGTGAACCAGGCTGCCGCCCATCGTGCCGCGATTGCGCACCTGCTGATCGCCCACCTGGGCGCCGCATTCAGCTAATAATGGGCAATGCTGTTTGATTTCGTCTGACGCGGCAATGGCTCCATGCGTCGTCATCGCGCCAATGCGAATCGTGCCGCCATCAACTTTTATGTAGCTCATATCAGAAATTTTTCCGATGTCTATAATCACCGGAATTTGCGTCAGGCGCAGCTTCATTGCTGGAATCAGGCTGTGTCCGCCCGCCAGTATTTTGCCATCGTCGCCGTGTTGTGCGAGTAATTGGATGGCTTCAGCAATTGTTGTTGGAGCGTGATAGTCAAAAGCGGCTGGAATCATAATTTCCTTTCTGTCTGACGGCTAATCAAAAATAAATTCGGCAAGTGGCTAACTTGCCTTAATCGCCTGCTGAATCAGCTCCAGCATTCCAAATGAACCATCCTTCGCACAGAACGATGATTCGGGATGCCAGTTTGGTGACTGGCTCAAAAAAGAGTGTTGATCGCCAAGCAGGATGCCGATAAAAACTTCGGCCACGATGCGACCACCAACAGGTCCTAATTTCAAGGGCGTGAGGTCGTTTTTAAAAGCTTGTTGTGCTTCGGCCAGAATGTAAAACCACAACGGCGCTCTGCCCTTGAACGAATCACCAAAAGCAGTGATCGGCAAGTTCTTCTGCTTGTCCTGCATGTCCTCTTCAATAGCTTTGCCAACGCGGAGCTTTTCATCAGGGATAGGCTTGATGCCCATCGCACGTGCGACATCCTGTCCTGATGGAAGTCCCAGGCGCGCACCACGCCGCAGGTTGCGCGCCGCTAAGGCACGGATCTGTGAGGCAACTGAAATTGGCAACATCCCCAGCGGATTGACCAGCGAAGAGTCCATTTTGTAGGTGGGCTGGACACGACGAAGCGCCTTTTTTTCGTCCGACGGAGGTGTCGCTTCCACCTTGCCAAAAAAGAGCCGCCAATCAATCGCCCATTCCGATGGAAATTCCCGGAAGCCGTTGAGTCCTTCTCTGGAATCATCCGGTGTAAAGATAAAGATGCGGCCATTGATCGGATCATTATTTGGCCCTCCGCCTACCAGAGTCGTATTCAAGCGATAGAGCGGGCGCACGATGGAATGACCAAACCGATAGGCAGCGACAGAAAACTCGACAGGCATAAATGGTTCGTTATGCCATTTGTAAAAGCGCAAGTGTGGTTTTGCATCCTGAATGGATTGCTTATTTTTCAGATGGGGCAAAATATCGTAAATCATTTCCTGCCCGACAATTTTGGGCAGGAAATCGTGCAGCACTACCCATTGATAATGCCAGCGAACTTGTCGCTGCACTTCTTCAAACGAAGCATTGGTGCCATAAAAGTCTATGAGCCGATTGTGAAAGCGCAGCATGTTGGCATGCAGTTGTGCCACGATCACATTTTCGTCGTTGCGCGGATCACCAATCAAAGCGCGCGCACGACTCCCTTTCGATGATTTGTGCCGGGGTAAATCACAGGAGAATGCATCGAACTCCTCTGCCCCGGTTAAACGGCGTCCGAGACGAAAATGTCGCTCATCATCTTCGTACAAATAGGGCTGATCTACCGGGCCGCGCCCATACACGTTATCGAGATCAAAGCGCGGCGTGCGGAAGTCGGTCAGTTGATCCGGGTCATTTTGTTTCATTAAACTGCTCATCGGATCAAACGTGAGATCATGGTCAATGAATTGCCCTAAATAGGTAAACCCTGCCGCCAGGCTTGTATCTTCCTCATCATCCCGTTGATTCTCTGGCGTTGCCGTGGGCCGACCAGCGTTATCCAGTTCAGGATTGGCGGTCATCTCTGCCGCTAAGGCATCAAGGTCTTCGTCAAAGAATCGTGCGGCAGGTAGCGAGCGAAACATCCGCCCAAATCGTCCGGTAAAAAGCTGCGATTCGGCAGTAGCTTCAAGGCCGCGCGCGATTCCGTGCAAACTCGGACGCGGGCTTGTACTGGCAGTAGGTAAAGTGCTGTTAGCCATAAATAATCTCCGTCGTTGTGGACATTGGAAGTTGTTAAGGGTTCATTGCCCTCCAAAGTTTCTCTGGTCGCAAAGGCAAATCCACATGCTTGACACCAAACGGCGCCAGCGCATCAATCACAGCATTCGCCATGCATGGCGTCGAGCCAATTGTCCCCGCTTCGCCAACGCCTTTGGCCCCGAGCGGATTGACGTTCGTCGGCGTCACCGTGTGATCCAATTCGTAGTGCGGCAATTGATGCGCTTTCGGCACGGCGTAATCCATTAGTTCACCAGTTAACAATTGCCCGTTTTCGTCGTAGACAACTTCCTCAAACAACGCTTGTGCTAAGCCTTGTGCGATGCCGCCGTGAACCTGTCCGGCGACGATCATCGGGTTAATTTGATTGCCGCAATCGTCTACGGCGACATAACGCTTGATGTCTACATCACCAGTGTCTTTGTCGAGTTCGACGACGCAAATATGTGTGCCGTTGGGATAAGTGAAGTTTTTCGGCTCGAAGAAATGCGTCGCGGAAAGCCCCGGCTCAAAATCTTCGGGCATGTTGTTGGCCACGTGCGCCGCGAGCGCGACTTCCTGAATTGTCATCGTCTTGTCATCGGGTGCGCCGACAAATTTGCCGTTCTCAAAGGTCAGACTGTCAACATCTGTGCCGAGGATGTGCGCGGCTAAGGTTTTAGCTTTTTTGACGACTTTATCCGTCGCACAGGAAAGCGCCGCGCCACCCACGGCAATGCCGCGTGAGCCAAACGTGCCGATGCCGTATTGCACAATCGCAGTATCGCCGTGAATCACCAGCACATCGTTCATGTCTACGCCCAGCATATCGCCAACGATTTGCGCGAACGCCGTTTCTTCACCCTGCCCGTGCGGAGAAATCCCGGTCAGCACCGTGACTTTGCCGGTCGGTTCGACGCGCACGGTTGCAGATTCCCAGCCACCCGCAGGCATTGCGGCAGACGGCCCCATCGCGCAAATTTCAACGTATGTCGAAACGCCGATGCCCATCACTTTACCCGCAGCCCGTACGGCGACTTGCTCCTCACGCAACTGCTTGTAACCGACAATCTGCATCGCTTTTTCCAAAGCTTTTTCATAATCGCCGCTGTCGTAAATCACGCCGCACGCCGTGGCATAAGGAAAATCCGCAGGCTGAATAAAATTCTTACGGCGCAACTCAATCGCGTCTATCCCCAGCTCCTGCGCGATGCGATCCATGATGCGTTCGACCAGATAGGTTGCTTCAGGACGACCCGCGCCGCGATACGCATCCGTCGCCATTTTGTTTGTGAACACACCCGTGCAATTCATTTGAATCGCGGGGATTTTGTAGCACCCGCTCAGCATCAATCCCGTCAGCGTCGGAATTGCAGGCGTCAGCAATTGATGATACGCGCCGAGGTCAGCCGTGACGTTATAACGCAAGCCCAGCAGCGTACCGTCATTTTTGACGGCGACCTCAACCGTGCCAATCTGCGAGCGCCCGTGAATCGTCGCTTGAAAATTTTCGCGGCGTCCTTCGATCCATTTGACGGGTTTGTGAAGTTGCATCGCAATCCAGCCGAGCAACGCTTCTTCGGCGTAGACATTTAATTTGCAACCAAAGCCGCCGCCGACTTCCGGCGTAATCACGCGCAATTTATTTTCCGCAACGCCGAGCATGATGGCAACCTGCGTACGCAGCAGATGCGGGATTTGCGTGGACGACCACATATTCAATTGCTGTTCGCCAGAAAAATATTGCGCCAGCACGCCGCGCGTTTCGATGGAAATTGGCGCGAGCCGTTGATGATTCAACCGTTGCGAGACGATCTTGTCCGCCGCCGCAAAGGCCGCATCAACATCGCCCGTACCTGCGCTGTGCACATAAGCAACGTTGTCGCCCAAATCTTCGTGAATCACAGGCGAGTCGGATTTCGCCGCCGCTTCGCCATCGGTGATGACATCAAGCGGGTCGTAATCCACGTCAATCAAATCCGCCGCGTCTTTGGCTTTATATTTGTCAGTCGCCACGATTGCCGCGATGGGCTGTCCGACAAAAAAGACTTTGCCCTGCGCAAGGACAGGCATTTTCGGAATCTTCAAACCAGGCAATGCGCCTGCGGTTGGGACGTAGCCAATTTTGCCTGCGACATCCGCGCCCGTGTAAACCGCGACGACGCCCGGAGCGCTTTTCGCCGCCGCCACATCAATCGAATTAATTTTCGCGTGGGCGTACTGGCTGCGCAGAATGACGACGTGCAGCGTATCAACGAGCTTGATGTCATCTACATAATGACCAATGCCCTGAATCAGGCGCGGGTCTTCGGTACGCTTAACTTTTTGTCCAATGTATTTTGCTAAAAATGACATAGATTCTCCTTTGGGAGTAGGCGGTAGACAGTAGACGGTAGACAGTAGTTCTTATCGGCCAGTTGCAAAATGTTCCAGCATTGCTTTCATATAAGCGTCAAGAACGCATCCTACTCGGTCTAATTCCTGCTGTAGTTCTGTGGTTTCAGCATACGCAAGATCGCGGATAAGAATCAGGTAATAACGGCATTCTTCCAACGAGCCTTGCGAGATATTGTAGAATTTCGCTTTATCCGCAGGTGTTCTTTTCTTGAACCCTTCTGCGATATTGGCAGGCACTGAAACAGCCGCACGGCGTAACTGTGAAGTTAATCCAAACATTTCGTGTTTCGGCATCCCTTCCGTTATCTTGTAAATTTTCAGCACCAACTGATGCGCCATTTTCCAAACCTCTAAATCCTGAAATGTCTTTGAGTTCGTCATGATAGCCTCAAATAGAAACGGGAGTCTTTAACTACCGTCTATCGTCTACCGTCTACCGTCTACTCAATTTAAGAGCCGCGTACTGAACTGACTCGACAATGTTCTGGTAGCCAGTGCAGCGACAAAGATTGCCTTCTAACCCATGCCGAATCTCGCTTTCAGTAGGATTGGGATTGTCCTTAAGCAACGCACACGAAGTCATAATCATGCCCGGCGTGCAATATCCGCATTGCAAGCCGTGACATTCCCAAAAACCTTCCTGGACCGCATGCAATTCGCCGTTCTGCGCCAGGCCTTCAATCGTAGTGATATCAGCGCCATCCGCCTGCACCGCCAGCACCGTGCACGACTTCACCGCAGCACCATCCAGATGAACCGTGCAAGCGCCGCAAATCGAAGTTTCGCAGCCGATGTGTGTACCCGTAAGTCCGACGACATCCCGAATGAGATGGACTAATAACAAGCGCGGCTCGACATCGGCCTCGTGCGCCTGCCCATTGAGTTTGACATTAATCTTCACGCGATTCCTCCCCGGTGAATTAGAAATCAAAAGACAAAAGGCAAAGGGGAAAAATCAAACAGTCGCAACTGGCGGGCGGCACTATCTTTTTAATCTTGACAGGGTTTTCTTCCGAATTCCCTTTTGCCTTTTGAGATTTGCCTTTTGCCTTTTGATTTATAGCGATTGCTCGTAGATAAGCGGCGCGTATCTTATCCCTGTGCCGCAGTGAAGGCAATGGAGGCGGGCAGTTTTGCCTTGCGAGCGAAAGATGAAACCGGGATTTTAGCCCGCGAAGCGCAGTGTAAGCATCGAGCCAGGGGTGCAAACCCCTGGCGTTATCCATATTTTCTATTGCCTTTGAGTCGCGTAGCGACCAGATGAATGTAGACGTGGGTTTCAACCTACGGAACAAGAGCCAGATGCCCGCGTCGCGTTGTGACGTTTGAATTCAGGTTAGGTGACGCAATAAAAATACTGTCTCACCGTGGGTTGTAACCCATGTCTAAAGTCAGGAGTCGCGCTGCGACGAAGAAAATATGCGTAGCGTACTGATAAGGCTTTATGCTTCCGCTCGCATTCGCGGGTTGAGAATTAACTACGCTGAGTTGTCGCAAACCATACTGAGGAGATGGGGAGTTCTTTAAAAACTATTGCGCATGGCAAAATCATTTGCACAGTAATTTGAAAAGATGCTATATTTTTCAACGTTTGCCGAAAAGCCTTAAAGACTTAGCTACCCGTTCCGTTTCACCAAGCAGAATGAATGGTGACTAATAAGTAGCGACCTTAAAAAATATAATCGTAACTAACCGATAAGTTTCTCTATATTTGTAATATCTGTAGCCCTTGTCTCAAAAGCTGAGAATTGAATATGAAAACATCTTCATTGCTTGAAGCGCTCAATAAAACTGAGTACCTAGAAAGTTTCCTAATTCCTCTGCCTCTTGTAGCAGCTGGAGGCATCATCTCAAATAACCTAGACTGGTCTTACAAATTCAATGAAGCAAAAAATGCTTATAGCGCAAAAGACTATCGCCGAAGTGCCTCTATTTTTAGTGAATTGGATAAGAGTTTGCCAGGGTACGCACAATTTCTTACACCAGCCAAGATCAACGAGACTTTTTGCTGGCTGAGAATTGGCAGGTTTCTGGATTATATAGAGTTTTATGAACCGCTTGTGAAGAAAAATAAAGTCTATATGAATGTGTTGTGGAATTTAGCAATAGCGTATTGCCGAGAAAATCAATTTGAACTTGCAATACGTAGCATTGATAAATGGTTTGATTCCCCTAATGAGCGATTTATCAGCAATGGGTATCTATTTAAGTCAGCACTACAGTTTCGAAATGGTAGGGTAAAAGAGGCAACAGAATTATTCGAACGGGCATTGGGAAAAGACAAGGGGCTAAGTGCGCGAATCATTACTAGGTTCGTTAAAGATATTAAAGTTGACACCTTAGATTCAAACGTCGTCGCAAAAGAAGAGACTATTGCCGCATTAGAACGCTTAATGATACCCAAAGCACCCGGAAAATCTCCAATAATAGCTCAGCTCCTGACCGAGTTTGAATATCAAGCTGGATACATTGCGGTAATCGAGAAGTTTGGAGATGGGGATAT
>JAYSTY010000012.1:0-4518 GCA_043719385.1 Blastocatellia bacterium
GTTGCCAAATCAAATTCCAGATTGCAGTAACCGCTAGCGACCTGATGGATTGCATTGAGCGCGGACTGGCTGAGCGGCGCACGACCTAAATTTGTGTGAAGCACAACTCCGGTTGCGTTGATCACGCGCTGCGTTAATTTTTGCTGGCGTTCGGTGAAGCGCTGGTTCAGGCGCTGTTCGACCTCGGCGGATAAATCCACCGCATTGCTATTGCCGTTATTATTGCTGGTGATTTGCTGACGAAACTCAGTGCGCATTTCGTCCAGGATTTCGCGCAATCGCTCGCGCACTGTTTCGCGGCCTTTGTTCGCCAACAAAGTTTGCAAATTTGCGCGGTGCAGCAAAGCGTCAATGGAAGGCAGGTTGCGTAATTTTTGCTCAGGAGTCATGCCCAATATTTAGCCACGAATCGGCAGGAATAACTAACGCTCAAAGCCCATGAAAGAAAATTTTTGCAGGGAGATTTGATAAAAAAATTAAGCTCTGCGGAAGGCTGAGAAAAGTCCGATGTCAGCGCAGAATTCTTTTTGCACTTGAGTTGACCAATAGGTATGCTAAAGCCATGAAAAAGGAACACGACAGCAACACCACACCACTAATTATGGAAAAACTTACTTCTCTGGAAACGCTGGATCGTTCGTTCGATCTTGAATTCTGGCAACGGCAGGACGCCACAGCTCGCTTCAGCGCTGCCTGGGAACTGGTTGAGTTTGCTCACAAACTAAAAGGACGCGATGCAACCGAACTCCGACTGAACAGAACGATTGAATCTCTTCAACCAGTTGAAGGTTTAGTATACTGACAGGCATACTAACAAATAATATGTTGTAAAGAATGCAACCAGGGAGATTTTTTATGGCAATGCGAAAAGTGAAAAATCAGTTACAGGATAATTTTATTACCGAACTTTACGGTGGGGAGAATTATGTCTATTTGCCGCTGGGGAATTATCTGGTAGCTGCGCCTGGTGTTTGTGGCGGGCGTCCAATCATCAAATATCACCGTCTGGATGCGCGTTGGATTCTAGGCTATCTAAAGCAGGGAATGAGTCGGCAAACGCTCGCCAAAAATTTTGATATTCCGCTGGCTGCAATTGAAGAAGTTGTCGAGTTACAAGCCACTTATGATTATGAAAAGAGCTATGCATGATTGTTCTGGACGAGCATTTGGGGCTGGGTCGAATGGTTGAAGAAATTGCCGAGTGGTACCCCGGCGCGGTTTTGAACATTAAAGATTTTCGTCCACACAAGAGGATTTTGGATCCGCAAATCTCAACTTTATTGCTGGAAGTCAGGCAGCCAACTTTTGTCACTATCAACTACGATGATTTTTGGCGCATCATCAAACCGCATCCGCGTTATTGTGTGTTGTGTTTGAAATTGCCAAGTGATCAAACTTTGGAAATTCCTGCTATTGTCCGCGAAATTTTGTATCGGCAGGAATTTGATACGAAGGCGAAACGAATGGGATGTGTGATTTCCTGGCGCAATCATCTGGTGGACTTTTATTCTTAGTTCAAGCGCTCCAGTTCCTGGTTTCTGTAAGTACCGTTAGGTTACTACCCAATCCTTGCCAACCCAAATCTCGGCAGGCTCCGCACATATTGAATTAGACGGTCTGTTTCACGGGTCATCCTGCGCTCCGTCAGCATAAATTCTGCTTCACGTTTTGCCTGGGCGAGAATTTTCTGATCGCGCACAATGTTTGCAATTCTGAACGCCGGGATGCCTGATTGCCGCGTGCCAAGCACTTCGCCGGGGCCGCGAATTTCCAAATCTTTTTCCGCGATTTTAAACCCGTCCGTGGTCTCTTCCATAATCTTCAATCGTTCGCGCGATTCCTGCGTTTTTTGAAATTGTGCCAGCAGGATACAGAAACTTTCTGCTGCGCCACGACCGACGCGACCACGCAGTTGATGCAGTTGTGACAGGCCAAATCGTTCGGCGTGTTCGATCAACATCACCGAGGCGTTCGGCACGTCTACACCAACTTCGATGACGGTGGTGGCGACTAAAATCTGTGCCTGATGGGTGATGAATTCTTTCATCACGGCTTCCTTTTCGGCGGACTTCATTCGTCCGTGTACCAGCCCGACTTTGAATTCGGGAAAGATTTCAAGCTGCAAGTTCTGGTACATTTCCGTTGCATTACGCAGGTCGAGCTTTTCGGATTCTTCGATGATCGGATAGACGACGTAAGCCTGACGCCCAATGTTTATTTGCTCGCGGATGAATTCGTAAATCTTTTCGCGCCTGTCTTCGCCGCGCACAAACGTCTTGATCGGAGTCCTGCCCGGCGGCAATTCGTCAATCACCGAAACTTCCAAATCGCCGTACACAGTCATCGCCAAGCTGCGCGGAATTGGCGTTGCCGTCATCACCAGCACATCAGGATTCAATCCCATGCGGCGAATCGCGGCGCGTTGCATCACGCCAAACCGATGCTGTTCATCAATGACCGCGAGGCCGAGTTTTTTGAATTTCACCGCGTCCTGAATCAGCGCGTGTGTGCCCACCGCAATGTCTACGTCACCTGCTTCCAATGCCGCCTGCACTTCGCGCTTTTCCTTGGCTTTCAGGCTGCCGGTCAATAACTCGACGCGATAAGGAGCGCCACCGTTGACCATAATATTTTTGATGTTGCGAGCGTGTTGTTCCGCCAGAATTTCAGTCGGAGCCATAATCGCGGTCTGGTATCCGTTTTCGACTGCGATCACCATTGCCTGGACGCCGACAATTGTTTTGCCGCTGCCGACATCGCCCTGCAATAAACGATTCATCGGCATGTCGCTGGTCATATCGTCTACGATTTCTTTCAGCGCACGCTTCTGGGCATTGGTCGGAGAGAACGGCAAAATCGCCTTGACGGCGTGGCGCACACGATCATTGATTTCGATGATTTCGCCTTTGGGTTCAGTTTGGCGTTCACTGCGTTTGACTCCCAAAGCCATCGCCAGCCAGAAAAATTCTTCAAAAATTAAGCGACGATGTGCGGCGGAATGCGCTTCGTTGTAAGCGTCAATTCCGGCATCATCCGAAGGGAAGTGAATGAAGCGGAGCGCCTGTCCACGCGGCATTAACACATTGCGCGTATTGATTTCCGCTGGCAACGGGTCTTCAATTTCTTCACTGAGATTGGCTAAAACGTGATGATAAGTGGAGCGTAATTGTCGTGTCCGAAAATCGCCCAGCTTGCGATAAATCGGAACCCGCCGCGCCGTATGAATCGCCGAAGTTTCCGCGTCATCGTCTTCATCCTGCATCATTTCGTAATCAGGGTTTTCGACTTCAAAATAATTTTTGTAACGATTCCATTTCCATTGCCCGTACAAAATCACCCGCGAACCACGCGTGAAAACTTTGTTGAGATAAATCTGATTCCACCAGAAAGCGCGGACCTGCCCCAACCCGTCGGAGGCGACAAATTCATACATTTTGATGCGCCCACCTTTGAGCGGAACGATACCACCGACGCGCACCATCACCTCCACCGAAGCCGTTTGCCCATCCTGCAACATCGAAGTATTCGCCAGATTCGAGCGGTCTTCATAACGGAACGGCAGGTAATGCAACAGGTCTTCGATAGTGGCCTGTCGAGCGTCGGGCTTGGCCGTGATATTGGCAATTTCAACCGCGAGCTTATGCGCAGTGGTTTGACCGATGCGCGGCAGGGCGTGATGATGAAGTTCTACGAGTGGTGTGTTGAGTGTCAGCACAAATAATCAGCATTTCTACAAATTAAATTTTTGATAAGCAGTATAATACCAAAGCTATTCTCTGATAAAAAAAGCTTCGATGCCCATTGATAGTGGTCAGTAAGTAACATATACTCAATACTTGATTATTCACGCCCCGTCATTCAAAAACAACCTTTACCGGAGCCTCACTGTACTATTGATGAAAAGACTGAAAAAGTCAGGTTGCTAGCGAACGCCAGGTCAGCCTAGCTGGATAGGTCTTATTATGTGCTCAGTGTGAGGGAATACCAAATGCCGATTTCAAAACATATCGAAGAAATTATATCCAAACACAACCGAATCGCTAATCTTCAGGTTGTGTTCGTTGATATAGAGAAATATTCGAAGAGACGTACGTTAACTCAGATAGGGGTTATAGATCGTTTTACTGAGAATTTGAAAGAGTCATTAAAAGAAGTATCAAAAGAATATATCGAATACATACAAGCAAATAATGTTAATTTTCAAACGGATGTAATTTCCTTACCAACAGGAGATGGGGCTGCGATTGTTTTTTCCTTTGATGGCCTCCATGATATCCATTTATTTTTTGCAAAGACTCTTCTAAAAACTATATACTTGGCAAACCAAGCTACTGCTTGTGACAAATTTACAGAACAAGGCTGGTGTAATTGTCATTCGAATTTATATGTGAGAATAGGTATGTCAGAAGGAAAAGGGATTATATAAGTACCTAAGCAAAATTAATCTGGTATTTAGAGCCAACTCCGACCAAGACCTTTTGCAAGGCACGGAATAAGGTCTGACAAGATTCATAGGCC
>JAYSTY010000111.1:0-9329 GCA_043719385.1 Blastocatellia bacterium
TTTGGTTGCGCAAAAGCCATTGACGCGATCCCGATGAGGGCCGTCAATGACAAGACGATTTTACTAATGAGTGAGGTTTTCATGTGTGGTTTCTCCTTATAGAAACAAATATGGTTGTGAGTTAGAACGTAAAAGTACAAGCCGACAAATTCACCTCATCTGGAACGCACCAGAATTGGGAGGGAGTCGAATTCACCGCTTTGTGCTATGAACGCTATAGTGCGAAAGAAAAACGATTTCCAGTTTTTGCCTCGGAGAGAGTGCTGGAAACATCATTTTCCTGTCAGCGACCAGTGATAAAAGTGAAATGCCGGAAACCAATAACAAATCTTTGGGGGAAGTGAAGTGCCGGATGTAAGGAAGATTTGTTAACATTGGAATTCTACAGATTTTTCTAATAGAGTCAATACTAACAAGGGTTTATTCGTTCTCGCTGTGGATTTCCAACAATGGGCGACAAGCTGCCACAAGGTCGTACCTTTTGGAGCAGGAAGAGACCGTGCGCTAAACGATGATTGACAATCAATTTCTAACTGATGATAATACAAGCCCTTGCCGCGCAACGTGCGCGAGCCTGAGTTCACGTTATCTGTTTCGAGGCAAGTATAAGTCGTTATTATCTTTGTCCTTAATTACTCAGAATAACGAGATGGTCATTGAGTCACGAGAACAACACAGAGGCAATGACAACCGATACGCTCTGTTTACATTAATGATAAGTTGTGCAAGCTCCCGCAACGTCACCCAGTTTTTCAAATCAAATCACCTGACCGGTCATTGGACTAATCAGCGGAGGGTTTACAGTGTCAGATAATCAAAATTGGCAGGAACAGCTTCAGCAACGCGCTGGAGAATTAATCGCTCGGCGTTTAAATAATTTCGCTGATGAGTTGCAAACCGTGCAGGCTGCTTTGAATGATATATGTCAGCGTTTGCCAATGACCAGCGCAAGTGTTACCGCCGAAGAGGCGACAGGGTTACGCGAGCAGGTCGAGCAGGTGAAAAATTCCGCCGTCCAGACAGTTGAGAGCGGTTATCAGACAAAACTTGAGCAGGCTCGGCAGGAAACCGAGGCGCGGCTGCGCCAGGAATACGAAACACAAGTTCATGACTTACAAGCCCAACTGGAAACTGTGCGCCAACAAAGCAGTGGTTTAGGGTCAGGGCTTGGCATGGCCGCCGCCGGCGCAGCGGGATTTGCCGTTGGTGGATTAAATACCAGCCCAACCGAAGGTTACGATTCTCTCCGCGTTGCCATTGAAGAAATTGACGCCCAGCGACAACAGGCTGATGTGCTTTCGACTTTAGTACGACATTCTGCTCAATTTTCGCCACGAGCCGTATTTTTCGTGATTAAGAGTGGGAGTGCGATTGGGTGGAAAGCCACCGGCTTTATGAATGGGTTAAATGATGACTCAGTTCGTTCCTTAAATCTTCCGATTGCGGCGAATTCATTGCTGAATGAAGCTATCGTTACCTTGCGTACAGCTTCGGCGAAAAACGTCCAGCCAGGGGTGTTAGGAAATTTCAGTTCAGGCGAAGTCTCAAATGCGATTGCCGCGCCGTTGGTAATTCGCGGTAAAGCTGCGGCAATCCTGTATTCGGAAGCGAATGCCGAAGGAAAACCCATCAATCTGGATGCCATTGAAACTCTGATGCAGGTTACGAGCATGGCAATTGAACTTTTACCTGTTCGGCGCAGTCAGCCTGCTGCGGCTCAAGCTGCTCAACCAGCACCAGTTGCCGCACCTGCACCGCCAGCACCCGCTCCAGTACCAGTGGTGATGGTACAGCCTGAACCGGTACAGGCACAAACAGCAACTTTTGCCTATAAGGTTGAGTCTGATGAAGTGCCATCAATTGCACCGCCAGTAATTACTCCGCTACCCACTATTCCGGCAGTTGAAGTGCAGGAAGCTGTTAAAGTCGAAACGGCTCAAGTGGTGAAACCGGTTGCGGCCCCAGCGGTCAATCCACAAAACGATGACGAAGTACGCGCTCACAATGATGCTCGTCGTTTTGCCCGACTGCTGGTTTCGGAAATCAAGCTTTATAACGAACACAAAGTTTCCGAAGGTCGGCGCTCCCATGATTTATACGAACGGCTGAAAGAAGACATTGATCGCAGTCGTCAGATGTATGAAAAACGCGTCTCCGCCTCAGTCTCCAGCAAGTTCGATTATTTCTATGATGAGCTATTGCATACGCTTGGCGAAGGTGATGCCGCGAAACTTGGCAGCGGCTGCCCCGGCCCAACGGTTCCGGTTAGCTAATTGATGGTTGCAGCGTTAATTTTTCATTTATATTATCACGTATGGAGCCGGAAATAATTTTCCGGCTCATCTTTTTTTGTTAGCAAAATAGCACTATTCCCATAACTTTCCTGCTATACTCAGGTTCCCCTCATTTAGTAAACAGCCTGAACTGATGCGCCCAGTTTGGCTTTTGATTCAAACGTTTCGTGAAAAACCTTTTTACTGACTTTCAATCCATCTTCGATAGGAGCAAATCCATGATCTTTGCTATACGGCAATGCCGCACCTCACTCCCGGTTTCCCTGACCATATTTTTGGCGCTTTTCCTTTTCACCAGTGTTTCTTTTGCCCAGGATTTACGGGCACGATTAAAAGTTGCGGCGGCAGCTCAGTCTGACTCTGAGCTATTTAAAATTGAGAGCAATTCACCGCGCTCTGAAGAAGCCGCTTTAGCCAAACTGACACGTGGCTATTTACGCTTACAAGCGAAGGATTATAACGGTGCGCTGGCAGCGCTTGATGAGACGGTCATCGCTCGTCAATCCAGGCTTGGCGATTATGCAATTTATTATCGCGGTCAGGCGTTGCAGGGGGCGGGTCAAATTGAAGAAGCTGAAAAGGCTTATTTTCGCCTGGCGCAAACTTACCCAACTTCACTTTTGGCGCGCGTTGCAACGTTGCAAGCCGCTGGCTCAGCCATGCAACGAAGCGCCTATCAGCCAGTCATTAATTACGTTGAGAAACTGGCGGCGGCAAACGATGGAACCGCACTGAAATTCAAAGCCGACGCGCTGGAAAAAATGGGACGCAATGAAGAAGCCGCGACAGCCTGGCGCAAAATTTATTTCGATGCGCCACAATATCCTGAAGCCAGCGATGTTGGAAATAAACTGGTTGCCCTCGGCGCAGCGCCTCCCGCCAGCACTGCAACCGCGCCAATGCTGCGTGCGCGTGCCGACAAGCTTTATCAGGCGAATTTGTGGGTCATTGCCGGCCAGGCGTATGAACAATTTGTGCGGCAATTTCCGGCGGCGGCTGATCCTGAAGCCTACCTGCGCGGCGGCATCAGTTTCTATAAAGCAAAATCCTATCAACAGGCAATCAATTTGCTGGTCAATGCTCGTTCCCGCTCGCCAAAAGATCAGGCGGATGCAATTTATTATCGCGGCTTGTCCTATCGCGCCTTGCGACAGGATGCAGCAACCTTGCAGGCGTTGTCAGAGTTACGGCGTGTAGCGCCCGGCAGCCCACAGGTCGGCAATCTTATCTACAACATCGGGAAGTCGTATGAAGAGTCACAACCCGCCACCGCTGCCACCTATTACGAACAGGTTTTCAAGGAAGCGCCACGCGCCGATAACGCTGATGACGCCCATTTCTGGCGGGCCTGGAAAGCGCATCAAAATAAAGAGTATGCAACCGCTTCCCGGCTTTTGATCGAACACCTGGCTGAATATGGCGAGGTCACGGAAAATCGTGGCAAAGCGGCTTTTTGGGGAGCCTTTGATGCGGAACGCGCTGGCGATAAAGGCCGTGCGTTGACCATCTACAAAGCGTTACTGCATCGTTACGGCGCAGGCTGGTACGGCTACAACGCTGAACGTCATATCACGGAAATCAGTCGGCTCGGCGTCAAAGAAGTTCCGGCAGATTCGGATGCAGTGCTGAGTCGCGCCGTCGCCAAGCTCCAGATCAATCCGCCGATCATCGAAACCATGAATCCAGCAGATGAAGAAAAACTCGTCAAGGCAGATTTATTAGCGCTCATCAGCCTTGCGCAACCAGCCTTGAATGAACTCGAAGCGGCGCGTAATCGGGCGGCAAATTCGCCCGTGATAAACCTGCGCATCGCTCAGATTTATCGTTCCAGAAATGAAAATGTTTCCGCCGTGAACGTGCTGAAACGCGCTTATCCTGATTACGGTCAGGCCTTACCGAGTGAAATGCCGCGCGCCGCGTGGGACGTATTTTACCCGCTCGGCTGGTGGTCAAACATCAAAGAAGAAGCCAAACGCAACAGCCTTGATCCGTATTTGATCGCCGGATTAATTCGCCAGGAAACAATCTTTAATGCCAAAGCCGTCAGCCGCGCCAACGCGATGGGCTTGATGCAATTGTTACCCTCGACCGGCAGATCAGTAGCCAAACGTTACAGCCTCGGCGGGGGAGCCATCAGTACTGCCGACCTCTTAAACCCAACGCTCAACATTCAACTCGGCACAGCCTACGTCGCGCAATTGATTCAGGAATTTGGGCGGTTCGAATACGTCGCCGCAGGTTATAACGGCGGCCCCAGCCGCGTCTCGCGCTGGTTACGCGAATTCCCTGCCGCCGACATCGAAGAATGGGTAGACAACATTCCCCTCAGCGAAACTCGTGCGTATGTGCAAGGCGTTTACCGCAACGCACGGCAATATAAACGCCTGTACGACGATCAGGGCAGATTCAAACCAGAGGTTGGAGATGGCAATTAATCGTTATGTTGTTCACGTTCAGATTTCTTTTGGTTCTATTTATTCTGCTTCCGCCGTTTTGCTTTGCACAATCGGCAGATGACTCAATTAAGAAGCCATCAGATCGTGAATCGCTCGGTTTGGTTGGCCCCGTTAAATCTGTCATTGAGAAGCACATCAGCACTAAACAAATGGCTGATATGAATACAGTGATGAGTACAGTTGTTGAAGAGCACTCTTATATAACTCCTCAAATTGATTTCGATGTGGCAGGAAAACGCATTTATGATTGCCGCTTAACGCCAATGTTCTGTGGTTCGGGAGATCAGGCCAAATCTAATAATGGTGATAGAAAAAAATTTGATGCACAGGGAAGATTGACTGAGAAGATTACCTTCCAACAAGATGGTAGTTTCTCCGAAAAAGAAACCTTGGAATATGGCGCGAATGGCAACCTCATCAAACGAACGTTTAGCCATAGCACTGGTGACATTTTTAGGATTGAAAGCTACGGAGAGATGGGGAATTTGCTTGACAGTCAACATCTTACAAATGGAAGGTTATATGCGTCCCACAAATTTGATCAACAGGGGCGACTAATTGAATACATTGATTTTTTTGATGACCTTGACAAGGCTTTTCGAATAGCATTCCAACGAAATGAAAAAGGGGATGAGCTTGAAAGTTTATCTTTTACCTTGGATTCCAATTTTCCTGACATCAAAATAATTTTTTCCTACGAATACGACACCAACGGAAATTGGATAAAGCGTGTCGGGTTGAGGTGGGAGCTTAAGAATAACAACTTAGAGTTTCTTCAAAGCGACATCGAATTTCGCACCATCAATTATTTTGAGACAGATAAATAAAATCAGCCAAACAATCGTCCCAATGTAACCGCATAGTTCGGTACCACGATTTCCTGACACTACTTCTCGCAAAAAATGCTCG
Organism: Blastocatellia bacterium; assembly: GCA_043719385.1. GTDB lineage: Bacteria > Acidobacteriota > Blastocatellia > RBC074 > RBC074 > JAFDVL01. The sequence continues at coordinate 5,660 of JAYSTY010000111.1, forward strand.
AACAATTCATCCTGCCTTCTCCCTGAGTTGACAGTCTTAGAGCTTAGCGGATAACCTGAAGGTGAAATTTGCTCAGTGCTTATTATTTATGGTCGCACGACGTTTTCTCATTGCTGGCGGAGTTCAGGGCGTAGGGTTTCGTTACTTCGCGCTCCGGGCGGCGGCTCGGCATCAGGTCAAAGGCACGGTGCGCAACCTGCCCGATAGCAGCGTCGAAGTGATTGCCGAAGGTGATCGTGAAGCAATGGAAGAATTTAAGAAAGATTTGGCGACCGGGCCGATTTTTTCCAGGGTCAGCGGCCTTGATGAAACCGATTTACAGGTCACTGGTCGTTATACAGAATTTAGAATTGATTATTGAGAGGAACCCCGAATGTCCACTGCGGTCGAAATCGAACTGAAAAAACTTATCCGCGAAGTCCCCGACTTCCCCAAACCTGGCATCCTGTTTTATGACATCACAACGCTGCTCAAGGACGCGCATGGTTTGAAAACTATCATTGACAGCATCGCCGATAATTATCGCGGGCAAAAGATTGACACCGTGATCGGCGTCGAGGCACGCGGCTTTATTTTTGCGCCAGCGCTTGCCTATCACCTGGGCGCTGGCTTTGTGCCAGTGCGCAAGCCCAATAAACTTCCGGCTGAAGTCGAGAGCTTCAGTTATGACCTTGAATACGGCAGCGATACTTTGGAGATTCACAAAGACGCGGTTGGCGCAGGACACAATGTTTTAATCGCTGATGATTTGCTGGCAACAGGTGGAACCGCGCAAGCCGTCACGCAATTAGTTGAGAAACTTGGCGGGACAGTCGCAGGCCTGGCATTTGTGGTTGAACTGGAATTTTTACCCGGACGTGAAAAGCTGGCTGGTTATGACGTCTACTCACTGCTAAAATATCAATTCTGAATTCAGTTTCGAGTTTCGGGTTTTGGGTTTCGCGGTTTTCCCTCGGAACTAAAAAGCCGAAACTCGTAACTGCCTCGGGCGCCCGTAGCTCAGGTGGATAGAGCGGCTGCCTCCTAAGCAGCAGGCCATTGGTTCGAGTCCAATCGGGCGCACCACCTTTCTTTTTCCTATTCGACTTTTTGTCGCAACCTCGGAACCGGAGTCGCTCCCGGTTCGAGGTTTTCCCCGCCACCAAACACTTCCTTAAATGCACCGATGCTCGCCAGGACGCTGCTGGTTTCGACGGGCATAAAGATTACTTTGGCGTTATTCGACTTCGACATTTCTTTCAGCGATTCAATATATTTCATCATAATTAAATACTGCGCCGGGTTGCCTCCGACGATGCCTTCAGCAATGCGGCGAAGCGATTCAGCTTCGGCGGCAGCGGCAGTAAGCCGCGCTTCGCCAGCACCCTGCGCCTGTAAAATCGCGGCCTGCTTGTCCCCTTCGGCCCGCGTGATGGCAGCCTGTTTTTCACCTTCGGCACGTGTCACCGCCGCCTGCTTTTCGCCATCGGCCTGCAACACCAAAGCGCGACGGGTGCGTTCGGCGGTCATCTGTTTTTCCATCGTAATGCGCACGTCTTCAGGCGGATTAATATTGCGCAATTCGACGCGGGTGATTTTGACTCCCCACTTATGCGTCGCGTCGTCCATAATTACCCGTAAATTTGTATTGATCGTGTCACGCGAAGTCAGCGCGTGATCCAAATCCAGATTGCCGATCACATTGCGCATTGCGGTAATTGTTAACTGGATGATACCGCCGACCAAATCATTGACTTCGTACACAGCCTTAAGCGGATCAGTCACCTGCCAATAAATTATGCTGTCCACCATAATCGTGACGTTATCACGGGTGATAACCGGTTGCGGCTGAAGCTCGGTGAATTGCTCGCGCAAATCAATTTGCGTCGTGCCGGGACGCCAGCCCGTCCAAATCACGCCGCGCGGACTTTCTAAAAAAGGCGTCACAATATTCAGACCACCCGCCGCGATGCGGTCGAATTTGCCCAGCCGTTCGATAATCATCACCGCCGCCTGCGGAACGACGCGCAACATTTTGGCGGCAATGAATAAGACGATTCCAACGATGATGAGTAACGGGATGATGTATTCCATAGATAGCTCCGGTTAGTAATGCAAAAAATAATACGCATAAGTGGCGACGCTCACAGCCAGGCATTGTCCATTGCCCATTATCCATTGCTGAGCAACTGCTGTTTTTTCTGCCTGACAATGGACAATGAACCTGCGCCCGGTCGCAGCCACTTAAAAACTGCTATCAGCCGCGCACGCTCACAGAATTACTTTACTTCTTCGCCCACATATTCTTTCAAATAAACATTGCCTTTGTACTCCATCTCCTGCTGGATGCCAATCCGCGAAGTATAGTAAGCGTGCGCAGTTCGTCGTTTAAGTTCGACAAAAAACTTTTCTTCTGGTTTGGTGGGATTTTGTTCTCCCTGGGCGATGCGTGTAACTACGGCCAGACGCTGCTCATCAGAAGCCTGCATAAATTTCTTTTTATGCATTTCCTGCGCGAGCTGATCTATCAGTCGCAAGCCAGCACGCCATTGTTGGCGCGGCTCAGCGGTGAACGATTCAGCCAGACGAGCTTCAATGTATGCGGCGACTTTGGCGGCACGCGCTCCCGATGAATGTTCGTCGGTCGGGATGATAATTTCGGTGAGTTCATCAACCAGCGCAAATTCCGCCGGCGTAAAAAAGTGTGGAGCTTTTGACTTCGATTGTTTTGTCGGTTGTGCCGCCACCACTGGCGCAGCTACCATTGCAGTCGCGGTTGCTTTGAGCATTTGCCGACGAGAAACATTTGCCGCAGCAACATCCTGAAGGTTGGGATCTTTCATAATTTTCTCAGGTTATTTTAAGGCGATGACTAAGTTACGATAAGCCTTGCGCCCTTTGTTGACAAGGAGCGGCGCCGCTTCGCCTTTGTTGTGCCAGACAATTTCGCCGGGGACGCGATGCTTTAAGATTTTCTTACCCGCTGCATCGGTTGATTCGTAATCCGCTTCGTCAATGAAAACAATAATTTGATCGGAAGGTCTGGTGTAAGGTTCGCGTTCTGATTTTGGTGCGGCAGTGACTTCGCTGATGTTCACACGCGCATTGTCGAGTACCATTTTGCTGGTTGGCGCATTGTCTTTGTTGAGCTTTCCTGACATTGCGAGTCCGGTCGCAATCCCCAGCACAAAAATAGCGATGGCGACAAGATAAAACTTTTGATTTTTCATTTCTCTCTCCCTTGGTGAATATTAATTCTCGTAGTAAAAACAGTACTGGCTTATTTTCCTCGCAGTTCACAGATAACTCAACAGGTGTAATTGAATGACCGAAAATCTCTCTTCTCTCGGCTTGCTGATGGCGGGCGCAACTTCTATCAGTAATGTCATTAAAGATGTCAGTGCGAAAAAAGTTCTGGAACGACACGAAGTTATCGCTTCGACTTTCTGGATCAGGCTTTTTGCGGCGATCACATTTGGGATTGTCCTCGCGTTTCGTGCGTTCAGCGGATTGTTGCCAGCAATTAAACCCGCTGCCGGGCCATTATTCGGAGTCGAAGGCTGGGACGCTTCGCCGCTCTTAACGTGGATGGTGTACCTCACAATCGAAGTTCTGATGGTCGCGTGCAATACGATTATTATGTTTCGGGCGATTCAAATCACGCCGATTTCGGTGTGTATGCCGTACATTT
>JAYSTY010000112.1:0-9323 GCA_043719385.1 Blastocatellia bacterium
AATAAAAATTATTAATACTGATATGAGTCTGATAATGTGCCTCAACAAGGCCTTATCATAAACATTTCTAAGGAGAAAAACTTTGAGCATTCAACATGAAGTAAAGAATATTGAACTGGCCGCTGAAGGACGGAAAAGAATTGAATGGGCAGAATTAGAAATGCCCGTACTAAGAACAATTCGTGAGCGTTTTGAGAAGGAAAAACCACTCGCAGGATTGCGCCTGGTGGCCTGTGCGCATATCACAACGGAAACCGCTAATTTAGCCAGAGCTTTAAAAGCAGGCGGAGCGGATGCTGTCCTGATCGCTTCAAATCCGCTTTCGACGCAGGATGATGTCGCGGCTGCACTTGTCGCTGAATATGGAATATCAGTTTTTGCGATGAAAGGCGAAAGCACTGACACCTATCGCCGCCATGTCCAAATCGCCCTGGATCACCGCCCACAAATCATTATTGATGACGGTTCGGACGTCGTTGTGACATTGGTTTCGGAGCGCCCGGAACAAATTAAAGACGTGATTGGTAGCACAGAGGAAACAACCACCGGAATTGTGCGACTAAAGGCGATGTTCAAGGACGGAAAATTAAGTTTTCCAGCTATTGCTGTTAATGATGCGCAGACCAAACATTTCTTTGATAATCGTTATGGCACAGGTCAAAGTACTCTGGATGGCATTATCCGCGCCACCAATGTCTTGTTAGCAGGGAAGTGTCTCGTAGTCGTTGGCTACGGATGGTGCGGCAAAGGCGTAGCGATGCGGGCACGGGGTTTGGGATCAAACGTGATCGTAACTGAGATTGATCCGATTCGCGCCCTCGAAGCCACCATGGATGGCTTCAGAGTGATGCCGATGAATGATGCTGCCAAAGAAGGAGATATTTTTGTCACCGTCACAGGCAATCATCACGTGATAGACATACCACATTTTCTTCAGATGAAGCATGGCGCGATGGTCTGCAACTCAGGCCATTTCGATGTGGAGCTTAACCTTGTCGGGCTGGCAGAACACGCCGTTTCGCGTCAACAGCTTCGTCCCTTTGTCGAAGCCTTTGAATTAAAAGACGGCAGAAGGATTGTCGTGCTGGGCGAAGGGCGTTTGATTAATCTGGCTGCGGCGGAAGGTCATCCCGCCAGCGTGATGGATATGAGCTTTGCCAACCAGGCGCTCTCGGCTGAATATCTGGTTAAAAATCAGGGCAAGCTGACGGCTGATATTCATCTTCTTCCTAAAGAAGTTGACGTGGAAATTGCGCGGCTGAAACTGAGTGCAATGAACGTCAACATTGATGAGTTGACCCCGGATATGATTGAGTATATGAATAGCTGGCAGATGGGAACGTAACGACTGTCGGCCTGAGCTATAAAAAGGAGCAGGATTAATAAAATCCTGCTCCTTTTTTACCTTAACGACGTAATCGAAAAGTTACAAAAACTCCCAACGCCAAAAAAAGTGCTTGTGGTCCCCAGACTGCCAGGCCTGGCGGAAAGTATGCCTGCCGCCCTGCGCTTTCAAAAACACTGGCAGTAATCCAGTAAGTGAATCCGATGAGAATGCTTAAGCCGATCCCGGCTAACGTACTGCGACGGCTGCTGCGCAGCGCAAGGGGAAAGGCAACCGCCAGCAGAGGTAAACAGGAAAAGGGGAATGACAACTTCTTTTCCAGATCAACTCGCAGTGAGGTCGTAGTGGCCCCTAAGTCAGACAAATACCGGACATGTTTTTTAAGCTCGTAGAAACTCATCTTTGCGGCTTCATTAACAGTTCGGGTAAAAAGAGCCGTACCGTCCGGGACCGCGAGGAATTCGGTCTGGTTATTGGCAGGAAATGTCTGGAATGTTACCTTTAGATCATTGTCTATGCCATATTTCCAGCCCTTCAGGATCTGCCATTTTTTTTCACCGGCATAGCTGGCTTCCTGTAGGAAAATAGTTTCTCTTAACAGCCCTGTCTCTTTGCTTAACTTATAATTAAACGTATTAAGCAATTTCTTATCAACCGGATTGTACTGAAACCCGTAAATACTACTATCTGTTCCCCGGACCCAGTTTTGTCCAAAAGCCAGGACTGATTGTTCAGTTTTTCTGCCCTTGATCAGATTGAAGCGAAAATCCTGTTCCTGATTGGCACCGGGCAGGATTGCTTCAGATAACCAGAAAAGGGACACGATTGTGATGAAGCAAAAAGCTAACAGGGGCATTGATAAACGCAACGCGCTCTGTCCGCCGGTCAAAAGAGCGGTTAGCTGGTTACTTCTGGACAGCACGCCATGCACCGTCAGAAGCGCCAGAAGGAGCGCAAAGGGAGTAACGTAGTAAATGATCTGCGGAGCCAGATAGACAAGATATGTCCCGACGTAACGCCAGCCTAAGCCACTTTTGGAGACTGAAGGGATTAGCTCGAAGAGCGTAAAAACAAGCGAAGTTAATAATAAGACTGATAAAGAGAGGATAAAAAACTTGAGCATCTCGCTCAGTAACAAATAGTTAATAAGATTAATGATTAACTTTCTAAAAAAGGAAATTAAGCTTGCTATTAATCGAATAGAAGGCTTGTTAATATTCTGCTTAGTGGTGTCTTTATCCTCCTTTTTGACGCTGCTCTGGATGTTTTTAGCTGGTAGTCTGAGCCTGGTTCCAGATGATGAGTAACTGAAGAGAATTGCCAGTAACCCCATTATATTTGGCAGCCAGACACCAAACCAGACCGGAAGTATGCCGGAAATAGCCAGATTCTGACCAGCCACTAAAATTAGATAATAAATAATTGCGAGCGAAAATCCGACCGTAAAAGCAAGGGACTTACCTGCCTGGCGGGAACCTGAAATACCAAGCGGAATGGTTAGAATAACTAAAATTAAACAAGCCAGCGGAAGCGATAACCGCCGATGCCATTCAATTTCTGCCTGCCGTCTTGCTTGGGGAGAATCCGCCGATTTCCCTCGACTTGCCAATTGTCCGAGGGAGAGTTCCTGCGGCACCCGCTCTGCGGCAAGCGCGTTTGCCAGCGCCGGATTGTCGGCTGAGAGCTTGATCTTTTCCTGCTGAAACCTGACGGCTGTCTGCTTTTCAGGGGCCTGACTGGTAGCTGTCACCACTAGTCCTTCCGTCAGGTCTACCTCTAACGCAATTGGCGAGGTTTGTGTCATCCGTAATCTCCCGCGTTCAGCCGTCAGGACAACGGATTCATTTTGATTCGCTTGACGAACAATAAAAACTCCCAGCCAGTCGCCGGTAAGCTGATCAATCTCGCGGACATAAATGAGATGGTTAGGGAAATGATTATCAAAGGTTTGCGGCTTGATCGGCGCGGTCAGGGCCAGCAGGATAATCTGACTACGCAGCATTTTCGATTCACTGAAGACACGCGGGATCACATAAAGGGTCAGAGTAGCCGAGAGAACTGTGCCAATTAAGCCGCAAATAAAGAGAGGGGCGGCCAGCGCAACGAGACTAATCCCGCTGGCTCTGGCGGCAATAATTTCACTATCTGCCGAGAGACGACTGAGCGCCATCAGTGAGCCAATCAGGAGCGCAAAGGGCAGCGTAATAATAATCACCCCGGGTAACAAGCAGGCCATCACCTTCAGGCTTAAGAGAAAAGAAGCGGCTGACCCGAATAACAGGTCAGCCTGCCGAGCGACTTGTTGCGCGAAAATCAGGGTAGTCAGGATCAGAAGGGTAAGAAGAATATAAGGAACGGCCTCTAATAAAACATAAAAGAAAAGACGAAAAGAAAGACGATACCGCATGTGTAAAGTTAAGCAGAAGAGATGGAGCAGGGAAAAGCAATTGCCAGACCTGTTGCGTCCGATAATAAGTCTTATGTAGCAAAAGATGGCAATTTAGCGTCCAGCCTGCGGTTTAATTTCTTAGGAGCATAGATTTGTTTATAGCATAGTCTGTTTCGCCTGAGAAGAACTTGAATTATTTAGCGGCTTAAAATATTCTGTAACGAAATGTCTGGCTGCTTCGTTTACACCTTTGGAGTGAAATAGTTAGGTGATTAATTGCAGATGGATTAATTAATTGATTGAGCTTAATCGTGGCTATTGCAATTTCTGCTTCAGATATTTCAGATGATCTTCTGGTCGAAAATATTTTGGCCGGTGACAGTTCTGCCTTTGAGACGATTGTCGAGCGCTACCGGCGTCGTGTCTTTGCGATTGCACGCCATTTTTTCAGGCAGCCGGAGACGGTGGAAGATATTGCGCAGGAAACTTTTACGAAAGCCTTTTTCGCGCTGCATAGTTATCAGCGTGGCGCTTCATTGGAATACTGGCTGGCCAGGATTGCGGTCAATAATTGCTACGATGAATTACGGAGGCGCAAGTCCAAAGGCGAATTAACGGTCTCTGACCTGACCGATGATGAAGTTAATTGGCTGGACAACAAGCTCTCGCAGGTCTCCATGCACAAGCATGCCCAGATCAGCGATTATCAAACCGCAGCGGAGATCACGGGCAAACTTTTAACTAAAATCAGCCCGGAAGATCGGACTATTTTAATTCTTCTGCATGCAGAAGAATACTCAATCGCTGAAATAGCCAAAGCCATGAACTGGTCAGAAGCTAAAGTAAAAATACGCGCGTTTCGAGCCAGACATTCTCTACGAAGTGCGCTCAAAAGATTAAACCTGACAGAACAGCGGAAAGAACAGCAGGAAGCCGCTTTTCTGGCAGGATAAGTACTAAAACAGGAGTTTTATTATGAAGCGCCAGAAAATTAGCAACGAACAACTTGATCGGTTGGGAGTTGCACTCCTGCAGGCGGCGGCAAAAGACCAGCCGGAAAACGCCGACTCCTCTTCCCCTTATTTTATGTCCAGGCTGCGAGCACGGATCAATGAGGAGCAGAATACCCCTGTTTTCTGGGAAACAAGCATTCTGGCCGCACGAAACTGGTTATTTGGATTTAGTGCCGTCGCTTTGATATTTTTTATCAGCAGTGTGTGGTCGGTGCAAAATCTATCACTGCAGGCAAATATAAATCGCGGCGAATCGTCCGAGACAGTTTTATTTCCAGCCGAAGAGGTCTCAGTACTGGAACGTCTAAATGATGACTCGGCAAACTCGCTCGAAGAACAAAAATAATCGTATGGTCACAAATAGTGCGAACAAAACAAAAGCCCGCCTGATTATCTTCAGCTTTTTCCTGCTGGGAGGGCTGATGGGAATAGGTCTGATGAATTTTATCGCGGCCAAATCGAAGTCCGCAAAAACTTTAGCCGCTGGTACAAAACCAGCTATTCTGGACACCCTGAGTACTGAATTAACCCTGGATGAAAAACAACGATCAACCGTAGCTGAGCTGATCAAACAACAGGACGAGCAGGTTAAAGTTCTGATGAAAGACGTTAAGCCGCAATTAGATAATCTCAGGACCTTAACGCGCGGGAAAATCAGAGAAGCCTTAACCGTCGAACAGCAGTCAAAATTTGACGCATGGGTAAAAAAACGTGATGAAGAGCGCCGTCTTATGAATGGTGCTGCTCCTCCAAAAGCCGCGCCCACAAAATAAATACTTTCCCCTCAGACAGAAGGGCTGACCTAATGAGTCAGCCCTTCTTTTATGTGCCGTCAATTTCAGCTAATCTTCTTCATCTTTCCTAATGCGACCATCCGCCTGCGCCTGCTGAATAATCTTTTGTGAAAGATGGGTTGGAACTTCATCATAATGAGAAAATTCCATGTGGTAGGCCCCTCTGCCACCGGTAATAGAATTCAGTGTTTGCGGATAGTTCAGCATTTCTGCCAGCGGAACCTGCGCTTTTATCACCTGCTGGTTGCCGCGTGAATCCATGCCGGAAATCCTGCCACGACGAGAATTCAAGTCTCCCATCAGGTCACCTGAATAATCCTGCGGGGCGCTGACTTCAACATGCATGACAGGTTCAAGCAGAATGGGATGAGCCTTTTCGATGGCGATTTTGAAGGCTTTGCGACCTGCCATCTGAAATGACAAATCATCTGAATCAACTGAGTGGTAAGAGCCATCAATCAATTGCACCTTAAAATCTACGACCGGATACCCCGCTAAATATCCGCGCACCGCAGCGTCTTTGATTCCCTTTTCGACGGCTGGTCGCCACTGTTGGGGGATCGCACCGCCAAAAATTTTATCTTCAAACTCAAACCCACTTCCACGGGCCAGAGGGTGAAAAATAACCTTACAGTCACCGAACTGACCACGCCCGCCTGATTGCTTCTTATGTCTTCCCTGAGCCTCAACCGATGCTTTAATTGTTTCACGGTAAGGTACTTTGGGAAGATGAAGTTCCACTTCAACACCATATCTGTTTTTAAGTCGCTCAACCACAATCTCAATATGCTGCTGACCTGATCCGGCGAGCAGGAATTCTTTTGTTTGCTCGTCCCGTTCATAATGAAGTTGTGGGTCTTCATCTAATATTTTGTGAATTGCACCAGATAATTTGTCCTCATCGTGGCGTGATTTAGGCTCAACTGCGTAGGAAAGAGCCGCTTCAGGATAGACAACAGGAGCGAAAGTTACGGGACTGGTTTTCTCGGTTAAGGTGTCACCCGTTACCGTCTCCCGGAGCTTTGAAACTGCAATAATGTCACCCGCATGCGCTTCCGGGATTTTCTCAATAGTTTTACCCAGAATTGCGTGCAATGGCCCCAGTCGTTCATTTGAACTTTTATTACTATTAAAAAGCGTGGCATCACTTTTTATGGTACCGGCTTTGAGCTTGAGAATCGTAATGCGACCAAAGGTTTCGGAAATTGTGCGAAACACGAAAGCCGCTGGCGCTTCGTTATCTTTTTCTGGGGGCGCGGGGGCATACGCGACAATTCCATCCAGCAGGTTTGTTATGCCTTTCATTGTCAGGGCCGAGCCGGCAAACACAGGAGTCAGGTTTCGCGCCTGCACTGCGGTCTTAATTCCCTGCTGTAAGTCTTCATCAGATAAAGTCCCGGTCTCGAAAAATTTCTCCATTAAGGCATCATCGGATTCCGCCACCATTTCGATCAACTGCTCCCGCGCCGCATGCACGATTTCCTGGCCATTATCAGGGAGGGGAACTTCTTTGGCAGTTCCCCTCTCATCAAATTCAAAGGCTTTCAGGCTTACCACATCCACGACGCCACGAAAATCTTTTTCTTTTCCAATGGGTAAAGTAAAAGGCATGCATTTTCTGCCAAAGGTCGCACGTGCCTGATCCAGCGCGGCCCCAAAATCGCCTCTTTCTTTCTCTAATTTGTTGATAAAAATGAGCGTCGGTAATTCAAATTCAGCCGCATAATCCCAGGCTTTTTCGGTATTTACTTCGACCCCATTGATCCCGTCTATCACAATTAAAGCCGCCTCCGTTACGTTTAAAGCCGGACGCGCATGGGCGATAAAGGCGGCATAACCGGGCGTATCAAGTAAGTTTATTTTTCGGTTCTGGTATTCGAGGTAAGCTGGGGAAAGATTCAGGCTTATCTTGTGGGCGATGGCTTCTTCGTCAAAATCGGTTGGGGCGGTTCCATCGTCCACGCGCCCCAACCTGGAACTGGCTCCAGTAGCAAAAATCATCGCAGCGATCAGGGAAGTTTTCCCCGCATCGCCATGACCGACAACACTGAGGTTGCGGAGATCGTGAGTTCCATAGACTTTCATAAAGGGTAACTCCTTTCAGTCACGGAGATTAAAATTAGTGTTTGGAAATACTATCTGATGAGTGCGACATCATTTGCCGCAGACCGGATATTAACACAGACTTTACCGCAACGCATCCAGTGCCGGATTTTCCTGCCACCTGAAAGTCAGGTTCAGGTGTTTGACAAATTCTCGCAAACCACTTTATAGTGGGCTATCCTGCAATCATTACTCAATCAATAGTGGAGCGAGTTATCTTTACTACCAGTTAATTTCCTGTACGCCTGATGCTCAGAATCGAAAAAGTTTTTCTCCAGGGTTTTAAATCGTTTTGCGATCCGACTGAAGTTGTCTTCGATCTCGAAGGGATTACCGCTGTTGTCGGGCCGAATGGCTGCGGCAAATCTAATGTTGCTGACGCCTTAAGCTGGGTGATTGGAGAACAACGTGCCAAAGCCTTGCGCGGCGGCAAAATGGAAGACGTGATTTTCCAGGGGAGCCGCAACCGTCAGGCCTCCGGGATGGCTGAAGTTGTCCTAACAATGAAGGTCTCGGAATCATTTGAACTCAGGACGGCAGATAATATTAAGGAAGACTTCAAGTCGGGAAATCAGCCTGAGCAGATTACTGCTGACTCACCCTCACCAGATGGGGCATTATCTGAAGAGGCTGTCCCGGAAGCAAAGTACCAGAAGAAGGTTTTCCCCAAATCCACCAATCGGACGTTTGCGGAAGGTGAAAAAATATCCATTGCGCGGCGACTTTACCGCACTGGTGAGAGCGAATATGAAATGAATGGGCGCACCTGTCGTTTGCGCGATATTCAGGATTTATTTGCCGGGACAGGCTTGGGCGCGGCGCATTACGCCATTATTGAGCAGGGACGCATCGGGCAGGTACTTTCCGCCAAACCGCTTGATCGTCGTACTTTGATTGAGGAGGCCGCAGGAGTTTCAAAGTTCAAACAGCGCCAGCGAGCCGCCGAGCTTAAGCTGGAAGCTGCCAAACAAAATCTTTCCCGTCTCACTGACATCATTAATGAAGTAGACCGTCAACTGAACAGCTTAAAGCGGCAGGCCGCCAAAGCGCGGCGCTATCAAAGATTGCGGGAAGAAATGCGCGGGTTGATGCGGTCGGTTTATGTGGCTGATTATCGCGCAACTTTGCAGCAGATCAATGAACTGGATGAAGCACGCACCAAAATTACTGAACAGGAAGCAGCTTTAATAAATTTATTGGTAAATCAGGAAGCACAACGAACAGCCTCAGTCAGTCAGGCAACCCAGGTTGAGAATAACTTAACGCAGGCACGTGAATTCGTTGCGGCAACAAACCTCCTGCTTGAAAAGGCGCGTCAACAGGAACAATTTTTACAGCAGCAATTAAACAGTCTCGTGCGGCGCGTTGAAGAGTCGGCGCGGGATCAGGTGGCGATCTCAGAACGAAGTCATTTCACCGCCCAGGAAACCGAGCGGCTCAAAGGCGAATTAAAGCTGGTCGAGCAGGAAATTGATCGTGAGGCAAATTCGCTGTCGCAGGCCGAAAAAAATAATCAGGTATTAGTTGCCAGCGAAAGAAGCACCGAAGCTGAACTGGAAAACATCCAGACAAAAGTTACCGAAGGCGCAACTTTGCGCGAACGCTGGCGGCAGTTAGTAAAACAATTTACCGAAACAGTTGACAGATGCCAGCGCCAGCTTGACAGCCTCTCGGTTGAG
>JAYSTY010000113.1:0-23433 GCA_043719385.1 Blastocatellia bacterium
GCGCTCAGGATTTATCAAGCCGTGACATATCTCGACTGGTCTATCCACAATCCGCCAACTCTAACCGTCTCTAGCGGTTAGTCAGGTGGGACACACTCGAAAAAAGCCGTTATCTTTTCTTAGGCGGCTTAGCCTCAATCTTATTATTTGCTTTTATATCAATTTATCTTTGGAAGGGAAAACAATCAAGTATGATGAAAGAGAAACTTCGCTTAGGGCGTGAAGAGGTATGTTTAAAACTTCTTTCAGAAGAGAACGCAAATGAATTAGCGGGAGACGTCATCTTTGTCCACGGAATGGGTGGTGACCTTTACGAAACCTGGGCGGCTAATGAACAAACACGTCATTGGGGAATGTGGCTTGCAGAGGAAAGGCCTGACTTGCGTTTTCTTACTCTAGGTTACCCTGCTTCTCCTAGTCATTGGCTAGGTAGGGGGATGCCCTTACAAGACAGAGCCACAAGCATTTTAGCTTTGTTGAGCGCAGACCGAATAGGGAAGCGACCGCTCTGCTTTGTTACCCATAGTTTGGGAGGGTTGCTTGTCAAGCAAATGTTACAAGAAGCAATTTCCGGGGGAACAAAAGAATACAAGCAGATGATGAAAGCAGTGAAAGGGGTGGTCTTTTTATCCACCCCTCATACCGGCTCTAATATTGCTACAATAGTTAATCGGCTTGGTACACTGCTTAGAACAACAGAGGTAATAGAAGACTTGCAGGATAACGGGGCGATGCTGAGAAAGCTGAATCAATGGTACGTGAATCACATTGAGAATCTTCGCATCAGGAATAAGATATTATTTGAAAAATGGGATACCAAAGGGTTTAGGATAGTAGATGAATCTTCTGGTGGCATCACAGTAAAGGGCGAAACGGCGATACCGATTGATGCTGACCACTTTGGGATATGTAAGCCAGAGAGCAAAGATGCTTTAGTTTATAAAATAACACGCCAATTTATAAATGAGATATTCCCCGATAGCCGGACATAATTCCTTTTATGTCCTTCAATGTCACCAGCACATTTGGTATTGCTCGGCACAGGGCAAATACAGCCGAGATAGCTGAATTCCCTTTGCCTCAGTCATTCGATTGGAAACGAGCAAGTGGGCGTGCGCGTCCCTGATGACAGTCGTTACAACTGACAGGCTTTCCATCTGGTTTGGTCAATTTGGCGCTGAATTCTTTCATCATAAAGCGCGCCGTTTGTTTGTGTGGGGTTTCCGCTTCAAAGTCGCCTTTCTTGTGGCAACTTGACGCCTATTCCCGCAGAGATTCTGAATCGGTCGAATCCCAACTCTTACATCTCTTAATGGCAATGGCCGAAAAACATTTCATTGTTGGGCAAAAGCGCTGCGAGGGACTGGCATCCTGTATCTTTCAATCCTCTCCGAATCTGTAGTAGGGGCAACGTTAACGGAGGCTAAGTTTTTATGCCGATTGCAACTGCTACAAATTATCTCGTAGCTATTGCTCACATCCCGCTTGGCACTTCGTTGCGCGTGGACGGCGTAGCGTGGGAAGACTACGAACAATTGATGTATGACTTGCGCGAATCCTCTGCGGTACGAGTTTTCTACGATCAGGGAAGGATGGAAATTGCGTCACGGTTTACCAGGCACGTAAAACTGGTGAAGGTGCTCGGACGTTTGATAAATGCGATCAGCGATGAGCTTGCGATAGATATTGAATCGCTTGGCACGTCTACGCTGAAAGACGAAATGACCAGCAAAGGCGCAGAGCCGGATGATAGTTTTTACGTGCAAAACGCCGCCGCTGTGATTGGCAAAGAAGACCTTGATCTGCAACACGATCCTCCGCCCGACATTGTGATTGAAAGTGATTTGACCAGTTCTTCGCTCGACCGTTTTGCAATTTATGCGGGCTTGGGCGTACCGGAAATCTGGCGCGTCTTCAATCGGCGCGTAGAAATTTGGTTGTTGCAAGCGCACGGTTACGAAGAGTCGCAAACCAGCCATGCTTTCCCGTTTGTGACGATGGCAGCGCTCAACAATTTTTTGCTGTTGGGCTTGACCGCAGGCGAGCGCAAAGCGGCACAGGCATTTCGTGAATGGATCAAACTTCACGCCTGATTCAAATATTCCTGGGGTTTCCGCGCTCTCGCGCTTGCACCCCAGGCTTTATGCTGGTCGCCCGCCTTCGGGGGCTGAATCAATCGCTCACGTATCAAGCAAAGATTTGAGTGATGACAATCACTAGCGCACAGGATTACCTGCTGACATTCTTTCTGAATCAATGCAGCAAGCTGTTTCCATCCAATTCTAGTGATCGCTCTGGTGCAAGGCTGAGATGTGGCTGCGGCGGGAATTCGACATCCTGATAGACATCTGTCAGGACAAGCTCACAACCAATTGACGGCAATTGCAAGACGGCGGTGAGGTCATTGACTTCGGAGTAAGACCAGGAATCGTCGTCCTGTTTGACGTATTGCGTGATGTGCGGGCGGTGCTGGGCGATGAGCAAATATTCTTTCAGGCTGGGGATGGATTTGTACCACGTAAATTTGTCACCGCGATCATACGCTTCGGTTGAGGGCGAAAGAACTTCGATGATGAGAATCGGATTGGTCAGCGCTTCGATACCACCCGTTGTTTCATAAACGGGATTGCCACAGGCAACCGACAGATCCGCATAACGGTAGGGCGGAACACTCGGCACTTTGATTCGTGCATTGGCGGGAAAGACGAGGCAATTCCGACCACGCAGCGCCAGTCGCAGGTTCAAATTCAGATTGCTTTCAAGCAAAGAATGGCGCGGGCTGACGCCGCTCATATCAAAAACTTCTCCGTCCCAATACTCATAGCGAACTTCTGAAGTTTTCTCTAACTCAAAATATTCTTCCAGCGTGTAGTGTGCTTTCGGTTGTGCGCTCATTATTCACTCTCCTTCAATCTTCGCGCGGATATTTTATCCCAAAAGACGATGCAGTCCACCCACTTCTGTCACAGGCGCTTCGCAAACATAATTGTGGCAAATATACGCCGTCGCTTTGCCGTCAATTTGTGGACGCTCTGCCAGCAACGCGATTGCGGAAGTTTCGTTTGGTGCGGCATACGCTACAACTTTATTTGGGATGTAGCGGCTGAAGACTGCATTAACAAGTTCGTTTGTGTCTTCGCGGTCGCCGATGATGGCGATTTCGTGCGCGGAGCTTACATACAAATCCAGCGCACACAGCAAATGTCCGAACGCATTCGGGTAACGCGCAATTGAGTTCGCCAGCAGCTTCAAGGTTTGTTCGGCGTAATCTCGGTAACGCGCTTCGTTCGTAAACAATGCGAGACGTTGCAGGACGTGCGCGGCGACAGAATTGCCCGACGGCGAAGCGTTGTCGTAGGACTCCTTTGCACGATTAATAAGTTTTTCGTGATCGTTAGAAGTGAAAAAAAATCCACCTTCTTTTTCATCCCAGAATTGTTCGATCATCGTATCGGCTAAGGCGTGCGCTTCGCTAAAATATTTTTCATCAAAGGTCGCTTCGTACAATGATAACAGGCCATCTATCAAATAGGCGTAATCTTCCTGATAGGCGTTGAGCTTGCTCTGACCGTCTTTGTGGGTGCGCAGCAAACGACCATTGCGCTTGAGCTGTGTCGTCAAAAATTCGGCGTTGTTGATGGCGACTTGCAAATAATCTTCGCGCTTGAGAACGCGCGCGGCTTCGGCAAAGCTGCGCAGCATCAGGCCATTCCACGCGGTCAAAATCTTTTCGTCACGCGCAGGTTTGATTCGTAATTCGCGGGCCTCAAACAAAATCTTTTTGCCGCGTGTGACGACTTCGGTTAAGTGATCGGGCGTGATGTTGAGCAGCTTGGCGACGGCTGAAAGTTCGGTGTCAATATGCAACGCGCTGGTTCCATGCTCGAAGTTCCCGAACTCAGAAATATCAAAATAACGATTGAATAATTTGGCGTCGTCTGCGCCCAGCAAAGCTGTTACCTGTTCCGGCGTCCACGCGAAAAACTTGCCCTCTTCGCCTTCGCTGTCGGCATCCTGCGAAGAATAAAATCCGCCGTCAACGTGCGTCATTTCGCGGATTACATAATCCAGAATTTCGGTTGTGATCTGGCAATAAAATTCTTTGCCTGTGACGAGAAAAGCATCAAGATAAATCCGGCTGAGCAGCGCGTTGTCGTAAAGCATTTTCTCGAAGTGCGGGATCAACCATTTTTCGTCTACAGAGTAGCGATGAAAGCCACCGCCAAGCTGATCGTACATGCCACCATGCGCCATTTTCATCAGCGTCATTTCAATTGCTGCTTGCATCGCGCTGTCGTTTGTACGCTGTGATTGTCGCAGCAAAAAGCTTAATACCATCGAAGGTGGAAACTTCGGAGCCTGTCCGAAACCACCATTGACAGTATCGAACACGCGCATAATTCCGGTCGCCGCCTGATCCAGAATCGCGGTCGTCAACTCACCTTCTGTAGGGATAAATTCGTTGAGCTTTTCGAGTTGCTCAATAATGACTTGAGAATTCTTTGTGACCTCTTCGCGTTGATTGCGATAAGCTTCGGCGATAGAAATTAAGATGCGCGGGAAGCCGGGCATTCCCTGACGATCTGTCGGCGGATAATACGTGCCGCCGTAAAACGGAACACCTTCGGGAGTAAGGAAAACAGTCAGAGGCCAACCGCCGCGTCCGGTCATCATTTGCACGGCATTCATGTAAATTGAATCAATATCAGGTCGCTCTTCGCGGTCAACTTTGATGTTGATGAAATTGTCGTTCATGAGCTTGGCGATGGCTTCGTCTTCGAAAGACTGCTCCCGCATCTGATGACACCAGTGACAAGCAGAATAACCCACAGAAATCATTACAGGTTTATCTTCTTGTTTTGCTTTTTCAAAGGCTTCGTCGCACCACGGATACCAATCTACAGGGTTATGCGCGTGTTGGACTAAGTAAGGACTTGTTTCGTGGATCAGGCGATTTGTAAATGTATTTTGTTCTGATGACATCAGCAACCTTCCGAAAAAAATAGAACACAGATGGACGCGGATTGGGCGGATTTGGGCGGATCAGAATCTGCATCTGCGATTATCCGTTGCATCCGCGTTATCAGCGTTCCGTTCATACTACGAGTATTTGCAGACTTTCGCAAAAACCGCACCTTGACACCTTCAAATGCCAGCCCGTAAGATGACGGCTTATTTATTTTCCCCGTGTGGCTACAAATGATCGCCCCCGAATGCAAGGAGCAAGACAAGTGTCAAACCCAGAAGTTGCCAAAAAAATCTGGCATAACGGCAAATTTATTGATTGGGACAACGCGAATATTCACGTGATGTCGCACGTGATTCATTACGCTTCGTCCGTGTTTGAAGGCATCCGATGTTATGCGACGCCGAATGGTCCGGCAATTTTTCGTTTGCGCGAACATATGCAACGACTGCGCAATTCGGCTTACGTCTTTCGCATGGAGTTGGATTATTCAGTGGATGATTTGGTCAAAGCCTGTGTGGAGACGGTGCGCGTGAATGAATTTCAGGAATGTTATTTGCGCCCGATTGTGTTTCGCGGCTATGGGCCGTTTGGCGTGAATCCGCTCGGCAATCCACTGGAGGTTTATATCGCAAGCTGGGTCTGGGGCAAATATCTTGGTGCGGAGGCGATGGAAAGTGGCGTAGATGTTTGCGTCTCAAGCTGGGCGCGGATGTCGTCAAACACGCTGCCTGCAACAGCAAAATCAGCGGCGAATTATATGAATTCGCAGTTGATTAAGATGGACGCGATTATGAACGGCTACGTCGAAGGCATCGCGCTGGACAGTCAGGGCAACGTGAGCGAAGGTAGCGGCGAAAATATTTTTATCATCAAAGATAATGTGTTGTATACGCCGCCGCTGAGTTCTGCGGTGTTGCCGGGCATTACGCGTGATTCGGTGATGCAGTTGGCGAAAATCAAAGGCTACGAAGTACGCGAACAAGTGATGCCACGTGCGTCGTTGTATATCGCGGATGAGATTTTCTTTACCGGCACGGCAGCCGAAATTACTCCGGTTCGCAGCATTGACAAAATTAAAATCGGCTCCGGCTCACGCGGCCCGATCACTGCCATACTGCAAAAAGAATTCTTTGCCATCACAGCAGGAGAGAAAGAAGCGCCCGGCGACTGGTTGACGTTTGCGCAAGAGTAACGACGAACTAATGGAAAAAACGAACACTCAAACAAGGGGCGGCGTCTCGCCCCTTTTGCTTATTTTTATCACGATTCTGATTGACCTGATCGGCTTTGGGATGGTTGTCCCGTTGCTGCCATTTTATGCTTATCATCTGGCCCCGAACTATAACCGTGAAACCGTAAATTTATTGATTGGGGTAATCATTGGCAGCTATTCGTTCGCGCAGTTTTTCTTTACGCCATTGTTGGGCCGACTCTCAGATCGCGTTGGAAGACGACCAGTCCTGTTATTTAGTGTGTTGTGTACGGCGATAGCCTTTGTCTGTTTAGGGTTTGCCAATTCCTTGTGGATGCTCCTGGCCGCACGGCTTTTTGATGGCGCTACGGGCGGGAACGTTTCTACGGCACAAGCTTATATTGCCGATGTGACAACACTGGAAAATCGTGCCAAAGGAATGGGGTTGATTGGGGCTGGATTTGGGCTGGGATTTATCCTCGGCCCCGGACTAGGTGCCTATCTGAGTAGCAAATACGGATTCAGCGTGCCATTTTTCTTTGCGGCCACACTGGCGCTCACTAACTCAATCCTGATTTACTTTTTCCTACCGGAGTCATTGAAGCAAAAACTGCAAACTTCGCTGAGCCTGGGCGATCATTTCCGTGCCGTCGGACACACGCTTAGTAATCCGGCGTTAAAGTTTCCCGTCCTGATATTATTTCTCGCCACTCTATCTTTTGGTGTGTTTCAGCCTCTTTTCCCGCTCTTTGCGAAAGAACAATATGGCTATGACCAGAGTCACGTGGGATATTTATTTGTGTATAGTGGACTGATTGGCGTGTTGATTCAGGGAGGGCTGATGGGGCGTTTGGTGAAGTCTGTATCAGAAATCACTCTGTTGCTGGCAGGACAAGCCATTTTGGTCGTGGCTTATTTTTTACTCCCCTGGACGCCTGCGCTCGCACCGTTATTAATTGTGTTAGGGCTGCTGTCAATTGGAACCAGTTTTACCAGCAGCCTGCTCCCGACGCTTGTTTCCAAACGCGCTGCGGCAACCGAACAGGGAAGTGTTTTGGGAATCACACAGGCCGCCGGGAGTTTGGCACGTGCGATTGGCCCGGTATTTGGTGGAGTGATGCTGGCTTATTCAGGCCGGATTATGCCGTTTCTTGCCTGTGCAGGACTGACTTTGCTGGCTTTGATACTATCTTCGTCCCGACTCAAATAAAAATTTACTGCAAGGTTCGATCAATAGTATCGAGCGATGAACTGACTTTACTAAGGATGCCCTGGAGGCTTGTCCCCACACCGGTCAAATACGCCACAACCACACAGCCAATGATGACGCAGAGGAGTGAGTACTCGACCAAATCCTGACCGCGCTCGTCGGAGAGAAACGCTCGCGTCTTTGTAAACATAACAATCACCCTTCCGAACAGAAGGCTGAAATCAGAGTGTAAAAGCTGGAGAGTCTCCAGCCGGAACTGCTTTCAACGTTCAGTTTTAAGACAAACAAGACAAGTCGGAAAAACCTGTAAGCTGTCGTTTCAGACTTTGCGGGGCATTCAAAATCATGAAACAAAATCTAATTAGTGTGAAATCTACGGGGCATCAATTCTTAATCCGTGATACGGCAATGAGGGGTGGAATTGATGATAACAGTATCAAGAAATCAAGCAGGATGAGCGGCTAACTTTTAATATATTTGTGAGAACCATGAGCCTGTTTCATACTACTGTGAGGATTATGTAAATAATTTGAAGAATAACGTGACTGGTATATTTTAATAATTATTCTGTCTGTCTATTACTCAAAAAACCATTTCCAGTATAACAATTTTTGCTAATTGATGTAAAGCTGTTTTTCCCACCGCTTAAACACACCAGAATTCCTGTTTTTCATCCCTGAATTTGCAGGTGTAACACCTTCATCATCAGATTAAAACACCAGAACAACAATAAGGGGTTAAAAATAACTGAACAGCACGCCGCCCCCTTAGAACTAAGCTGCTATCAGAAAAAGTGGAGTCCGAATCATGGCAACAAAAGAAAACTATATGGACAGACGACGTTATCGCAGAGTTGACACGGGATACCCCGTAACTCTTTTCTGTCAGGGTGAAACCTATCGCGTCAAGGCAACCAATTTAAGTATCGGCGGAGTTTTTATCACGACCAAGCTTCCCTTACAGGCGGGGGCTTTAGTCCATCTTCGTCTTAATCTTCCTGACCGCACCTTTGTTCAGTCCACAGCCCAGGTTCGCTTTGTTCAGCCTGAAGTTGGCGTCGGAGTGAGGTTCCTGGAGATTTCGGAAGGCGATTTAGCCAAAATCAATGATGTCATTGAAAAAGCCAACGTCGAAAAAGAGCCGGAAGATATTCCGGGTGTCCGCTTACGTGATACCCGTGTCCGGCTGGCGGTCAAATTAACTGTCGAAGGGACAGATCGGGATGGACAAGCCTTTTCTGACGAAGTTTATACCGAAGATGTCAGCCGACGTGGAATCTGTGTCGGCCTTAATCGCCAAATCGGAGTGGGAGATTTAGTTAAGATGTCTGGCCTGGATGGTCAGTTTCAGGTTGAAGGGGTCGTCAAATATACCCATAAAGCTGAAGATGGCTGGCGCATTGGCATCCATTTTCTTGCCGCTCCCAAACGCTGGGTGATGATGGGGATGGCAGTTTCTGCGCTCTCTCAATGGGACATAAAATCCATGCGTTAGCTCGGAACCAACCCACCTTCAGACTAAAGCAGGCTTGTTGATGGCATACAACCGTCAACAGGCCTGAAATTTCTATTGCAGAGATTGTTTTTGAGAAATCAGGGCTGAGATCAGTAAAGGTGCAATCGTTGTGAGGTTGAGCCTGTGACAGATTTGGCAGTAGGGGACTGCTGACTTCTGTCAACTCTAATCAGGCCTAAAATGCACCTTTGACTAATTCTGCACGTAATTCCTGCTCGCGCAAAATGGCATTTCGTAACAATGTGTCACGATGTGATAACGCACGTTCAGCGCGAGCCAGTTCGGCGTGCAAAGTCCGAAGCTCAGCTTGCAATTCGTGGATATATTCAGCGGCGCGCCGCAACCGCTGGTCGGATGATCCTGAAGATAAAGTTTCGAGCTCCGAAACAATTTTTTCAGGACGGTTATTTAGCTTGCTAACCAATTGAATCGCTGCACTCATAGGATTCTCCTCGTTCGTCTTTTCAACTAAGTTGAGTAAATTTCGCACTAAAAAATAATCAGTTGTGACCTCAATGTCATAAACCACTGATTAGCAATCCGATTTATCAGGCCGAACTTTAACGACTCTGGCCTGCGCCTCGGTTTGCTTCATTAAAGGATGATTGATAATAACTTTAAATATGTAGTTAACTCATTGCTAATTTATATCAAACTTATTAAAAGGATGAACAAGTAAAAAGTCTATCAGTTCAAAGAGCCATCCAAAATATGAGAAAGAGACACGGGGTCGGGCATTAGGGGCAGGTGAGAGATAGCTGGCTAACAGAGAAAACCTGCGATAACTTCCACTGACTGAGGGTCAGCGGATAAGGAATAAATATACTGCTTTCCTTACGAGACGGGATCATAACACATTCATTTACCTGACAAAATAAAATTTTAACAATGTAATTATTTTAGGGAAATTGGCTGCCCATGGGCTGAAGCTCGCTCAATCAGGGTAAATTTTTCGCCTTCAACCAGCGGGCCGGTTACCTCAAATATTTTTTGTAAACGTGGATCATTAATCAACTTCGGCCAGTTCTCCTCAAAATCTGACATTGAGTTAAACTCCCAAAGCTCCATATACTCGCCGACCTCGCCGACAACCGTGCGCCAAATCCCCAAAAACTTCAGAGTGTATTCACGGGCCAGAGGAATGATTTGCTCATCAAATATTTTCTCGAACTGCGAAGTTTGATGAGCGCGCAGGCGATAAGTAATTTTCAGCAGGAGCATAGCTTTATTGTTCTTTCAAAATCAAGTCATCAAACCATACATATCCGCGCGTCGGTTCATCATAGGAATATTTAGGGATACGCTGGATTTGAATTAAGGCCGCAGGCAAATTCGCCGGCGCGACAAATTCAAACCCAATTGGTTGCCAGGATTGTGTGCCTTCCGGCAATGGATCAGTCCCGGCAATGACTGTTTGCGAAGTCAAGTCTGTGATTACAACACGCGGTCCCATCGGGCTGATCAAATCACGAGTTTTATAATAGCCTTCCAGACGGTAACGTTTACCCGGTTTGAGTAACAGAATTTGTTTGATTGTTCCGCTGACCCGTGCGGTATCTTTGCCAGGAAAATAAACCCGCAACGAACTTGTTCCGGTCCGCGCAGTTTGCGGATCAATTGTCACTCGTGCGTACTCACTGTCCTGGAAAATCCAGTCAAATTGTGGCAGCGTCGCATTAATTTCCTGCTCCAGACTTCCGTTCCAAATTAATGGTTGCGACTGATTTGGCGTATCGCTCAAAGTGTCGCTCCATAAATCACGTGCTAACGGTAATTGATTGGCGGCAATCAATTCATTTATTAAGGGAGGCGTTTCCGTTTCTATCTTTCTGGCTTTGCGATCAATCTGGCGAAAGGTTTTCGCGGCCTCGGAAAACTTTGCTTGTTTGGCTAAAAAATGAGCCAGTAAAATTTGCGCTCGTGGCGCGGCCTCGGTAATGCTGTTAATCGCCTCAATACTGCCCCCGGAGACATTCCAAATCAGATCATAAGCATTTGGCAGTAAGCCTAAATTTTTACCGGTTGCATAACGGAAATAGTCGAGTGATTCTTTTACTTTCCCCTGCCGAACTAAATTATTTGCCAGCCGCCAATGAACTTCCAGGTAATTCGGTGCGAGCGCCAGCGAGTCACGATAAGATTTTTCAGCTTCCTCACGATTGCCCTGTGCTTCCAAAATAGAAGCCAGCAGCAAACGATAGTTGTATTCTCCCGGCAGCAACTCGATGGCGTGACGAATGTGCGCTTCGGCCTTCCCCAGGTCGCGGTCAACGCCCTGCATTTCTGCCGCCGCCAGGCGCGCCTGCAAACGTGGTGAATTGGGGAAATATTGTGTGCTGGCATTCAGGACTTCAGGCGGAATCGCAATCCGCTCATCACTCAACGTGCCAATGACTAGATACCAGAATGCCGCGCCGACTAACCCGCCAAATAATGCCAGCGTGAGTAGCCCAGCCACGAGTTTTGCGAATAACGACTCTAGTGAAAAATTAACAATCATTGTTGGTGAAGTTGCGTAAGCGCCTGAGATAAAAATTGCAATCCGGTTTCTATGTCTGAGGGTTTGACCGCAAACCCTAATCTGAAATGCCGTGCATCCTCAAAGAATTTTCCCGGCACAATCGAAGTCTCAAACTGCCGGAGTAAATCGTGCAGCGGCTCACTGTCCGTCAGATGTTTGAGGCGTGGAAAAACGGTCATCGAATGATTTGGAACTACACAATCAAGATATTCCTCGTGAGCCTGTAAAAATGTCCGCACCAACTGCTGATTCGGCTCCATAATTGAACGCGTGCGAGCCAGCAGTTGCTCAAGTTGTCCAAACGCCGCCAGCGCTAATTTGTCGCTGGGCATGGAGCCGACCGCGCCAAATAAATCATTCAAGCGGCGCATTCGCTCAGCGAGTTTTGGCTCGCACAAAATCCAGCCGCAACGCAATCCGCTCAATCCATAAGCCTTCGTCAGGCTGCTGGTCGTAATAAAATTTTTTCCTAGGTGCGCCACAACCGGCGCGACATCGTCAAACAAAATATCGCGGTACACTTCATCCACTAAAACGTATGCACCGACTGAAGCCGCGAGTTCGCCGACTTGCACCAGGACTTTTGCCGCAATGTTTACGCCGCTCGGATTGTGTGGATTGGAAAGCACCAGCAATTTTGTGCGGGGCGAAATCAGGCTTTTCAATTCATCCAGATCAAGTTGATAACCGTGCTCGAATTTACGGGCAAAGCGTTTGATGTCGGCGCCCAAATATTCCGCCGCACCAATAAATGGATCATAAGCCGGATGCTCAATCAGGACTTCATCGTCACGTTCAAGCACCGTCGCCATCGTCAAAAAATTCGCCATCGAAGTCCCCTGCGACGTGACAACATTTTCAGGCGCGACAGCATAACGCGCGGCAATCGCCTCTTTGAGCGGGGCATAGCCTTCGTGATTCGGGCCATTGACGGCAACGTCATCCATCGTGATCGTCAAATCATTCACATCACAACCGAGGATGCCGCTGTTGGCTAAATTATATTTCGCTCCGGCGTGATATTTCGCCCAGGTCATGTAAACGCTATTTTTCATTCGCTGTACTCCACAATTTTAAATTTCAGCTTTGGCAAATTTTTTCCACAAAAAATAAACGGGGACACCAAGCGCGATAATTACTGCGCCAATCACTGCATTTTGCCTGTCCGCAATAAAAGTATTTACGACGATGCCCAAACCCGCCACCACAAACAAAATTGGCGTGAGCGGATAAAGCGGCGTTTTATGCGGGCGCGGCGCATCCGGCAATTTAGTGCGGAAAACGATCAGCGCAATTCCTGCCAAAGCAAAAAAAATCCAGTCGGCAAACACTGCGTAGCCAACTAATTTGTCATAAGTATTCGTTAGCGCGAAGAGCGCAGCCAGTACGCCCTGCAATAAAATCGCGTTCGTTGGAGCCTGAAAGCGCGGACTGAGTTTAGCGATTGATTTAAAAAATAACCCATCCGCCGCCATCGCGTAATAAACGCGCGGCGCAGAAAGCAACGCCAGATTCAAAAATCCGAACGACGAAATGACGATCAAAATTGTAATCGCAAACGCGCCTTTTTCTCCCAGCATTTGCCCCGCAACATCAGCCGCCGGAGTCTTCGTCGCCGCCAGCAAAGGCGCTCCCAGCACATGCACATAAGCGATGTTCGCGCTAACATAAACCGCAATCACGCACAACACGCCAATCATTATGGCGCGGGGCAAATTGCGTAACGGGTCTTTCACTTCTTCGGCGACAAAATTCAAATTTTGCCACCCGCCATAAGAAAACATCACTGGTACAAGTCCGGCGAAGAAGGCCGAAAGCAACGAAGATCCCTGTAAATCAGGTGGAATCAGCGGGTCAAAATTAATGCCTGATTTTTTGGTCAGCATAAATGCGCCAATTACCAGCGCCGCTATTGCCAACGTTTTGCCAAACGTGATGACGTTGATCACCATCGCGCCGGGTTTGATGCCCATCGCATGAAAAGCAGCGAGGCCAAGCAAAATCGCAATTGCCAACGGCGTAGTAATGTTTTCGCTCAGGTGCAAAAGCCGGATCACGTATTGCGCAAAGGCTACGGCAACGGCGGCGGTCGCGCCTGATTGAATGATGAAGAGCAATGACCAGCCATGCAAAAAAGCGACGAGCGGATGAAAAGCTTCGCGGAAAAAAGCATATTGCCCACCAACCTTCGGCATTACGGTACTGAGTTCAGCAAAAACAAAAGCTCCGGCAAGAGCAATCAAGCCGCCTGCCACCCACACGGCGATGATCAAAAATGAAGTATGGACTTTTTGCGCGACGAGGTAAGGGTTAATAAAAATGCCAGTGCCGATAATGCCGCTAATGACAATCATCGTGGCATCAAAAAGATTTAGTTTGGGGGCGAAACGAGAATCTGTCAGGTCTGGCATAGGTTCTCACATTTGCGCTTTCACTTCCTTCAGCACGGCAAGCATTTGTTCGTGGATGAGTTCATTCGTGCAAAGCATATCGGGCAAAAATATATCGAACGGACTGCCATCCGTTTTGGTGATTTTTCCGCCTGCTTCTTCGACAATTAATTTACCTGCGGCGCAATCCCAGGGATTCAAGCCCCATTCCCAAAAACCATCCATCCGACCACAGGCGACATACGCCATATCAATGGCTGCTGAACCTAACCGCCGCACGGATTGCGCCCGCGCTAAAAACGTGCGCCAGCCGGGAATAAAAGTATCCATCCTTTCGCGCACGTCATACGGAAAGCCCGTCACCAACAACGCCTGTTCTAATTCGGCAATTTGCGAGACGCGAATTTTTCGGTCGTTAACGGTCGCGCCGCTACCCTTTTCGGCGACAAAAATTTCATCACGCGAGGGATCATAAACGACGCCGATAATTACTTCGTTTTTGTGCGCGACGGCGATGGAAACAGAATAGCAGGGAAACCCATGTGCGAAATTCGTCGTCCCGTCCAGTGGATCAATAATCCAGCTAAAATCAGCCGCGACGTGATGGCTGACGCCGCTTTCTTCCGCAATAATCTGGTGATCGGGAAATTGCGCAGTGATCAATTCCTTGATGTGTTTTTCACTGGCAAGATCGGCTTCGGTGACTAAATTGATGCGGCCTTTGTGCGTAATTTCAAATTGCCGCGCAGCATAATCCTGAATGATTGCGCCGGCCTCACGAGCAGCACGAACAGCTAAATTCATCATATTTTTATTCAAGCTCTTTATTCAGCACCTGCAAGTCGCTGTGCAATTTTTCCATGCTTGCACGCACAGAATTTAGTTGTGGTTTGAGCTGAGAGTTGTCGCGTTCGAGGCGCTCCAACTCCAGCTTTAAGCGCACTAAATCGCCTTCGATTTGTCCAGTTACCAGCGAACCTGCGCGGAATGATTCAATCGTTTCTCGCGCTGCGTCAAGATAATCCTCATCAACATAGAGGCGATAAGGTTCGCCGCTGCGCACTGTGTCACCGTGCCCGCCCAGCAGCACCGAAGGTACGCTCGCATCATCAAGTAACTGTCGCGCAAAAATTGCCTGCGATTTTTCTGTCAAGGTTAAGAGCAATTGCAACACGGCTTCGCTGTCGTCGTCGGCAAATTGAACGGCCTCAGCTACCTCATTACTTTCAGCCGCAAGCGAGGCCACAAGTGGGACGTGACAAGTGTTGCATTCGGCAAACCCAGCGCGGAATTCCGATTCACAGGATGGACAAAAAGGCATAAAAATTATCTCCTTGAAAAAATATCGTGAACGAAATAAAGAAGCGGGAATATATCACAGGGAAAGAAAACGTAATACCCGGCTCGCTACGGCTTGCGGTACTGTTTTCTACGCGCAGTTAATCACTGCGGCAGCCAGCAGAGGGATCATCAATTCGTGATGTCCGGTGAGGCTGTAACCTTTGCCTGCGCCATTGGCTACGGGGCGTTTCACGACGTTTGTGTTGGGGCGGTAATGCTGGATGAAATCAAAATTCGCCGTCGTAAAATCCTGTAATGGAGCGCCGGAATTTCGCACGACAGTAATCGCTTTCAAAAACACTTCAGGCAAAGTCACTGCCGAACCGATATTCAAATACACGCCGCCACCATCCAGTTCTCTCACAATTGCAGTCAGTAGCCGAAAGTCCTGGTGCGAGGTTTTGCCGATATTAGCGCCGTCGGCATTCGGATGAAGGTGAATAATGTCCGTGCCAATCGTTGCGTGAACAGTGACCGGAATTTTATTTTTGTATGCTTCGTGCAACAAAGAATACGCGGCAAATTCCGGTTTCATCTCGACGAGCATTCGTCCCACGGCTTCACCTAAACCGAGGTCGTCACGCGCTCCATGATTAATTGCTTCGTTGAGCAGGCGTCCGGTTTCTTCCGCCATTCCGAACGCGCCTTGTCCCAGCGCTTCGTCTACGTCCTCAGAAGTCGAGCCGATCAGCGCGATCTCAAAATCGTGAATCACCCCGGAGCCATTGAGCGCCAACGCCGTCACAAAACCTCTGTGCATTAGATCAATGATGATCGGCGCGAGTCCCGTCTTGATGACGTGACCGCCTGCGCCCCAGATGACGGGTTTATTTTTGGCGCGAGCCTTGACGATAGCGGCGGCAACGGCACGCAAACTTTGTACCGCTAAAATATCCGGCAACGAATTGAGCAGAGCAGAGGCTGCCTGTGCTTCATCATCACTGAGCGGACGAGCAAAATCTTTGACCGTAACTTTGCTGTGCCGCGAGGCAAGCGGATAGGTAGAAAGGCGAGAAAGGTCGAAGGGAGTTTGATGATAAATTGACACGATATTGTTTATTGTCCGCCAATTGTAAAAATTAATTGCCCCTGTACTTTGACAGGTTTGCCTTCCAACAGAAACGGCTTGAAAGTCCATTTCCTGGCGGCTTTGGTTGCTTCGTTATTGAACCCGATGAATCCCTTGATCGGTTCTGCCTGCAAGACTTTTCCCTCTGGCGAAATCGTCAGCAGCAGCGTGATGGAACCCGAATAAGCTTTCCCTTTTATATCAATTTTCGGTTCCGGTTGTTCAATCGCCTGGGCGCGTAATTTTTCAGCGGAGATGTAATAAATGTTTTGCGCCAGCGGCGTGAAATCCGGGAGCGAGTCTTGTGGCACATCAAGATTAATCGGTCGTCTTATCGGTGGGCCAAGCAGCTTGAAAGATTCCATAAACAAACGAGGTTCCGTCAACTCCGGCTCTTTAGGAACATAGCGCGTGGTCATTTCGTAAACACAGCCATACGCAAAAAACTGGCGTGACCAGAGGAAAATCTGGCTTTCGCTTAACTGCAATTTGAATTCAATGCCGGGATTGCCTTCAACCGCGATGTCACCGCCACTGATCCATTTAATTTTGGGGTTTCCTTTTAAGTCTTTCAGTAAGGTTTGAAAGCGTGTCCGAATAACTTCCGGCGTCGCCAGATTGTTGGACAGATAAGTGTAAGCCACCAGATAATTCCCTTCTATCGTGGGAACGGTGAAGCGATGCTCTTCGGCTTTCCCGGTCTGCAAGCGATAACGCGTCGCCTCTTCTTTGGGGCTGATGGGGAGCAGAATAGAAAAATTTCCTTCTTTGGCAACAAGTTGTTTCCAAGCCTCAAGCGGATATTTTGGCGCAGGTGGCGGCGCGGCATTGCTCTTAACGCTATCAGGTTTGGACGGTGACGTTTCCTGGGCGAAGGCGAATTTAAGCGTAAGCAAGGCTGACAACAACCCAAACACCACGATGCGTTTCATCTTCAATTTTCCTTTACCGTAAAAATAAACTCATGCCGACCCAGTCGCAAACGATTGTTTGGTTTGAGTTCAGCCTGCATCGCAATCCGCTGACCGTGCAGCCAGACACCGTTGCGGCTGCCACAATCAAGGATCATTAATCTGTCGCCTTCCAGCACAATCTCTGCATGATAACGGCTGATGCGGTCATCGTTGGCAAGCACAAGGTCGTTATCCAGATTTCGCCCGATGCGTGTTCGGTGATTGCGAAGTTGATATGTTTCACCACCATTGACGGCGACCAGGGTTAATTTAGGATTGAAAGAATTGTCATCAGGCGCGGCGGAAAATTGCGTGAGGTGAGAGGCCGGAATGTGGTCTGCGCTGATTGTTGGCTCCGGCATTTCCGAATCGAAAACAACTGCACCTGAATTAATAAAGGCTTGTGGCAATTGCTCCAGAATCCCGGTGTTGTGCCGTTCGGCTGGGGCCTGTCCGTTGAATTCTTTGGAGAGCGCAAACCGTACTACCTTCCTTACTCGCTCAATCAAATAAGGCTGCTCCGCCATAATTTCCGTGACCCGCCCGCCAACGCTGCGGCTGTCACTCATTTGCTCAAGAAATTCGCGGATGTCCAGTTTTTCAAACAGGCTGGTACCAACGCCAAATTTAATCATTGTACTAACAGCGACAGTCAACGAATCGCAGGCGATGAAACCAGCGCGGTCGGCGGTAAATTCCGTGCGATTCATCCAGTCACCAAAAACTACACTGTCGAGCAAATTCCCGATGATCGGAATGCCCGCACCCAGCGGATGCAACAGCGTTCGCAACCACGTATGACCCGCCTTGATATGACCAATTTCCCGCCCAATGAAAAATTGCAAACTCTCACTCGACATCTGGTCAATCATGGCGGAGGTAATCACAATCAAAGGCTGCCCGGATAAACCGAGAGTGTAGATATTCTGTTCCGACGAACGCTTGACGTAAATCGGAATTTGCGGACTTGAGAGGCGCCCCCCGGCAATGGTTCCGACGTTATAAATTTCAGGAAATTGCCGGGGGCTAACGCGCACCAGAGTTCCAAAGACCGAGCGTTGCTGGACAACGACGGTGATGATATAAACGGCCAGACCCGCAAACGTCAGCGCCAGTGCATTCCAGACTTGCGCCGCGCTGCGCGGAAAAAGCAGAATGGCGCAGGTATAAAGCGCGATCAAAACCAGGAAGGTCAGCAAGAGCGATAAGACCTCTTTGGGATAGCGGTAATCGCGCAGTTTGATTTGTCGAGCCGGAGAAATTTCACTGACCATTAATAACCTCTGCATGGTTGCTGGTGTTGCGAGAAGAGGAAGCAACATTGCGCATTATAACAAAAGGCGAGTTGAATGCTACGCCTGAGTTGCAACCTGTAACATAACCTGTTAGGTTGCGCTGGTTCACCAACAAACTAACTCATAAAATCCACTGAAGGAGTTTCATATGTTAAGACTACGGTTGTTTTTATCGCTTGGATTGCTTATCAGCTTTGTCGCGCTGGCTGTCGCCAAACCAAATGCCCCGCTTCGCAAAACGCTTGACATTTATTATGTTGATGTCGAAGGTGGCGCAGCAACCCTGATCGTTACGCCGGCGGGCGAATCAATTCTGGTTGATGCCGGCTGGCCTGGCTTTGACGGACGCGATGCCAAACGCATTCAGGTAGCAATGAAACAGGCCGGGATTACCGCCATAGATCACCTGATCAATACGCATTACCACATAGATCATTACGGCGGCATTGCGGAATTGGCGAAGCTCGTCAAGATTAACAAATTTTATGATCGTGGTGCGGTTGAGGCCGATTCGCAGGACAAGCCGGAACCGAAATTATTCAGCGGTTATCAGGCCGCGACCAAAGGAAAAAGCGTGGCCCTGAAAGCTGGCGATGTGATTAAGCTGAAAACCGCAAAAGGAATGTTGCCGCTCAAACTCTGGTGTCTGGCAGCGAGTGGCAATGTTATAGCTGGCGGCAAATCCTCCGCCAACTCCGAATGCGCGGCGACTGAAACCAAGCCGGTTGACACTTCCGACAATGCCAAAAGCGTCGCGTTGAAATTAAGCTATGGCGACTTTGATTTCTTTGATGCCGGGGATTTGACGTGGAATATTGAAAGCAAATTAGTTTGCCCGGCAAATCTGATTGGGAAAATTGATTTGTATCAGGTCACGCATCACGGCATGGACATCAGCAATAATCCGGTCTTGCTGAAAAGTGTCGGTCCCACGGTGGCGATTATGAATAACGGACCGAAAAAAGGCGGCAGCGCAAATACTGTCAAATGGTTGCGCGAATTGCCTTCGTTGCAGGCACTTTATCAAGTGCATCGCAACATAGCGACCGGCGACAGTAACAATACTTCACCGGAATATATTGCCAATCTGGAAGCTGAGAGTAGCGAAATGATTATGGTGACGGTGGACGGGACAAAGAAAACTTTTACGGTGACAAATGGTCGGACAAAAGAAAGCAAAAGTTTTTTGATCAAATGAATCTTGCGAATGAATCTTGCCAATAAATCTTGAACGATAACTTGACGGACAACGTTCGTTTGGCTATGATCGCGCCGTTGTTTTTTGATTGTGGGGCTATAGCTCAGCTGGAAGAGCGCTTGAATGGCATTCAAGAGGTCAGCGGTTCGATCCCGCTTAGCTCCACCAAATCTTTCCTTAATTCTTCTGCATCAAATTTCTAATTATTGACACTCTCCATCCAACTCAAACTGGATTTTTTGGCTTGCGCATTTCCGCTGTGCGACAGCGCTGGATGATGGCGCTGGGAATTTTTACGTGGCTGGTGCTTTGGCTTTTTCTCTGGCCTTACACCGGAGACGGCGACTCCATGCTCCATTACTGGAATTTGCGTTCCAGCCTCATCGAACCCAAAGACGGGCTGACCTCGTGGGCGCGTCCGGTCTATGTTTTATTGATGATTTTTCCAGCTCTGGCGGGATTAGTTACAGTTCGAATTTTCACTGCTTTCATAACAATTTTACTGGTTTGGCAAACGATGCGCCTGGCGGATGATTTGAAGCTGGAACGCGCCCGGCTGGCGGGCTGTTTTTTGATTCTGCAACCATTAGTCTTCGCCCTCGCCAGCGACACCATGACCGAAATCCCGATGGCATTGGGATTGACGATAGCCATTCGCTGGTGGCTGGCAAAACGCTATGCGTCGTCGTTCCTGCTGATGTCGTTTTTGCCCTTCGTGCGCCCGGAAGGATTGCTGCTGGCTCCGGTGTGGGGATTATTGCTGCTCTTGCTTCCTTACGACAAAGAACATCCCTCTTTTTTTGCAAGAATCGGAATTGGAGCACTGCTTGGGACGGGAACAATTTGCCTGATCATTGCGTGTTATTTTTTGGCTGGCGACTGGCTGTATTACCTTCACGCGTGGTCGTGGCAACTGGGATTTATCAATCGCGGCCCGCTCTGGCATCACATTACCAATTGGCCTTATTACTGCGGGCCAGTCCTGCTGATATTGTTTCTGTTCGGAATCAAATCATCATTGCGCCGTGCGATGATGTTGCCCTGGCTTTGCTGGGCCGTAGTTTTTGGCTCGCATTCCATCCTTTTTTATTTCGGGCTGTTCGGTTCTGTTGGCCTGATGCGGATTATGGCAACGACGGCTTCCATCACGGCGCTGATCTGTTTGGAAGGTTGGAATACTCTGGCGCGAATGAAACGATTCAGCCAATTTTTGCCAGACGCGCAAAGACTCGTTACGGTCAGTGTCCTGATGCTTGCCGCGCTTTTCGTGATGGCTTTTTATTATGCCAGTCCTGAACATCATCGTTGTTTTGTAGCTCGCAAAGCAGGCGCATTTCTCAAAGCTTATCCGCAACTTAAAACCGCACCCCGATTTTTTGCGGGCGACCCGATGGTGCTGGAAGCGATGGATTATCCGGCCAAATCTGAGCAACTGATTGCCAATAAATTTGATCGGCAGGAGCAGTTGGAAGTACTCGCCAATTTGCCCGTCGGCACAGTGGGCGTGTGGGATAACGGGCAGGCATTTTTCTGGCATCACGTGCGCCTGGAAGATTTTCCCGCGCTTGGTTATCGAACACTTTTTACCGCCCGCCAACAGGTCAAATATTTTAATCGGCTGGCACGAATGTTACGATTTGATCCGGCTTATGGCGATCAAAGCTTTATCGTTGTTATTAAAGAAAAATAGTTCCCCACCAGGCAATACAATGAAGATGGAAAAAAAGTCTCCGAGCAAAACTCAGCCGAATCCGAATCGCACACAACTGGAAGCGCTGGTAAACGAATTGCGTGAGCTTGAAATAAAGCTGATGCAGGGCGGCGGCGCGGATAAAATTCAGCGGCAGCACGAGCAAAAAAAACTCACCGCCCGTGAACGGATTGAATTGTTGTTCGATGAAGGTTTCTATCAGGAAATCGGTTTGCTGATTGCTTACGATCAATACAATGGACAGGCTCCAGCCGCCGGTGTCATCACCTGTGTCGGCAAAGTTGCCGGCCGCGAAATCGTCGTCGTGGCAAATGACGCGACCGTCAAGGCCGGTTCGTGGTGGCCTGAAACAATTAAGAAAATTTTGCGCGCCCAGGAAATTGCGATGCGTTGCCGCGTCCCGATTGTCTACCTTGTGGATTCGGCTGGCGTAAATTTGCCGTATCAGGGCGGCGTCTTTCCGGGGCAATACGGCGCGGCACGAATTTTTTATTACAACTCGGTGATGCGGAAATTTTTAAAAGTGCCGCAAATTTCTGCCGTGATGGGGCCGTGCATTGCAGGTGGAGCGTATCTGCCCGCGCTCTCTGACGTTATCATCATGGTCGAAGGCACTTCGTTTATGGGACTGGGCGGTCCGAATTTAGTCAAAGGCGCGACCGGGCAAACGGTGGAGGGCGAAAAACTTGGCGGCGCATACACACACAACGCAATTTCCGGCGTCGCGCATTATCGCGCCAAAGATGACGCCACGTGTATTCAGAAAATTCGTGAGTTACTTTCTGAGTTACCAGCAAACGCCGCAGTTTCTCAATCGTCAGCGCGAGAAGCGACAGAATCCAAACGTCCGACGACGGATTTGTACAGCATTATCCCCAACGATCATCGCGGTATGTATGACGCGCGCGCAATGCTGGACTGCATTTTGGACGCGGACAGCTTTGACGAATTCCAGGCTGACTACGCCCGGGAAATGATTGTTGGACATGCGCGAGT
The DNA here is from genome assembly GCA_043719385.1 of Blastocatellia bacterium. Taxonomy (GTDB): domain Bacteria; phylum Acidobacteriota; class Blastocatellia; order RBC074; family RBC074; genus JAFDVL01. Next base: position 22,361 of record JAYSTY010000113.1, read on the forward strand.
GCGTGGAATTCAGGTTGGCATCATTGCGAATAATCGCGGCATGATTAAAGGCGAGGTGGGCAAACCTCCGAAAATCGGCGGTATCATTTACACGGAAAGCGCAGAAAAAACGGCGTACTTTATTGAAACGTGCAATCGTCATGGGATGCCGCTGCTGTTCATCCAGGATGTTTCAGGCTTTATGATCGGTGTCGAAGCCGAGCATTCCGGCATTATTCGCGCCGGAGCCAGATTCGTCGAAGCGATGGCGACCGCAACTGTCCCGAAAATTGTTTTGACGCTCAATCACGCCAGCGGTGCAGGCTATTACGCGATGGCGGGGCAGGGCTTTGACCCTGATTTTATTTTCACGTTGCCAACGGGAAGAATGGGCGTGATGGAAGGCGAATCCGCGGTCGTAGCGTTATTTTCAGGGCAGCTTGAAAAGCTTAAAAAAGCGGGTGAGCAGCCCGACGAAAAGCTCAAAGCTGAAATGCAAAAAGTGCGCGAAGATTACGAACAACAGCTTGATGCGAAGCATGCCGCCGCTCGCGGATTCGTTGATGCCGTGATCGCGCCGGAAGAAGTGCGAGATTCGCTGGAGCTTGCATTACGAACTGCTTTGAATAATCCTAACGCACATCTCGGACAATTTTTGTTGTCATAGAATCAAAGAAAAGCGGTGGTAGGAGTAGCGCAACCAGCCATGGTTGCGTGGCGTCATCGCCAGGTTCTTGAATGACCTATGAGCGGTCTCGTTGCCAACGACGCAACCATGGCTGGTTGCGCTACTCTGTAATTAGCATTATGCCTATCGCCCCAAACACGCATTTCGATCATTACGAAATCATCGCTCCGCTCGGCGCTGGTGGTATGGGTGAGGTCTATCGCGCTCATGACACGCGCTTGAATCGGGATGTCGCTATCAAAATTCTGCCAGCCGACTTTGCGCAGGATGCAGATCGTTTGCGCCGCTTTGAACAGGAAGCGCACGCGACTTCCGCGCTCAATCATCCGAACATTCTGACGGTCTATGATTTTGGCACACACGAAGGCAATCCGTATCTGGTGATGGAATTGCTGGAAGGCGAAGA
>JAYSTY010000114.1:0-1562 GCA_043719385.1 Blastocatellia bacterium
TACTGACGCGCAGTTAATTGCCAGCCGCTGTAACTGTGACAAAACAGTGGCGCGAACATACCAACTCAGCTTACTATTCACGCTGTCTTTTTTATCGGGTGCGATGGCGGTTTTCTTCTGTTGCGCAAATTTTCCCGGCACATTTTTTTCAGAGGGCAACCTGCATGAATTATCAAAACAATATTCTTGAACTGGTCGGTCACACGCCGCTGGTCAAACTCAACAAGTTAACCAAAGGACTCAAGCCGCTGGTGCTCGCCAAAATGGAATCGCACAACCCTGGCGGGAGCGTCAAAGATCGCATCGGGATTGCGATGGTCGAACGCGCCGAACGCTCCGGCGAACTCAAACCCGGCGGCACTGTCGTCGAAGCGACCAGCGGCAATACGGGCATTGGGATTGCTCTGGCCTGCGCGATCAAAGGCTATCGCTCTGTTTTCGTGATGACCGAAAAAGCCAGCCAGGAAAAGGTGCGCTATTTGAAAGCGCTCGGCGCTGATGTGGTCGTTGTTCCGGCGGCTGCCAAACACGATTCGCCGGATCATTACCTCAATGTGGCAAGACGAATCACCCAGGAAACTCCGAATGCGGTTTTGACGTTTCAATACGGCAATCCGGCCAACCCGGAAGCGCACTACCAGTCAACCGGCCCCGAACTCTGGGAGCAAACGGAAGGGCGCATCACGCATTTTGTCGCGGGGATTGGCACGGGCGGGACGATCAGCGGCACGGGGCGTTACCTGAAAGAAAAAAATCCAAATGTGAAAGTTATTGGCGCTGATCCGTATGGCTCGGTGTTCAAATCCTACAAAGAAAGCGGGCGTCTGATGGAGGCTACGCCATACCTGATCGAAGGCATTGGACAGGACACGATTTACGAAAATGTGCATTTCAAATATATTGACGAAATTGTTAATGTGACGGATCGGGATTCGTTCAATACGGCGCGGCGGTTGGGACGCGAAGAGGGAATTTTTTGTGGCGGCAGTACCGGAACCTTAGCCGCTGCTGCTTTGAAAATAGCCGAGAACGCGAACGAAGAAGATGTGATCGTGTTCATCGTTTGCGATACGGGCGAACGCTACTTATCCAAGTTTTTATCAGATGAATGGATGAAGGAAAAACGCCTGCTGGGCGTGGAGCGCCTGACGGTTGGCCTGCTCAATGAAATGAAAGACACAGAAAAAATTCCGCGTCTGATTTACGCCAGTTCCGATCACAAGGTCGCCGAAGCTTTGCAATTAATGAATGAACACGGGCTTTCACAAATACCAATCATTGACGATGGCAATTGTGTGGGAAGCTTGCGTGAAGGTCGTTTAATGGCGAAGCTGCTCAACAATCGTGAGCTTTTGCAGGCGCCGCTGAGCGAAGTGATGGACGCTCCGTTTCCCGTGGTGAGCGAAACGGTCGAAGCCGAACGTGCGACAAAATATCTGAAAAATTCTCCGGCGATTCTGGTCGAAGAATATGGACGCATCGTCGGTATTATTACGCGACACGATGTAATTGATATGCAGGATTAAAGACGGTTTCGGGTTTCGGGTTTTGGGTTTCGCGGT
>JAYSTY010000115.1:0-23381 GCA_043719385.1 Blastocatellia bacterium
CTTCCGTGATAAATCTCGTTGGTGTTTTCATAGCTTCTCATTCTACCAGATTCTTTATGCCAACCTACTTAATACAGTTTTTCCCGATTTACGCATTCCATAAACGACTACGTCATTTCCTCTCACTATCTGATCTATTATCTGTTCTTTAAGATTTTCTCGCCCCACAAACCATTGCGGGTCAGAGATAGCATCCAGGCTTTCATACGGATCACTCAGAATAGACCAGGTACGGTTCAAGCTAACCAAATGACGGTAGCATCCTTGATGGTCATTGGCCTCGACCATTTGCCGCATGTAAGGAATAGACAAAGGAATGATGGAATTCCCCTTTTTGCGTACCCGCCAGATTTGGCGCCGTGCCTCTTGTGCCAGACCTGCGGAGTGAGCGAGAAACCCAATACCTCCATTGTTTGAAATTTCTGACAAACTGTTTTCCAGAGACAAGACATCACGCCTAGAAGCTGACTGCTCCCCCAAACATTTAATAATAATTTCACCATATTTCTGCCATTCGGGGCTGGATGGCTTGCTGACTTTTAGAACGTTGCCTGTCGTTTCGACAATAAAGCCAGCATTTTCAAAAAAACATTGGGCTAACGATGTATTATCAACTATCTCCCGCCCCACAACCGCGTACGCAATAGCCCCTATTTCGCGCGAAATAACAGGGCCTTTTTGTAAATGAGTAATGCGAAAGCCTGCATAAGGCGCGACCCAGGTTTCATAATTTTTTATTTCCTGCTCAATCCTCTTGTGCGGGCCAATTTTAACGATCAGATAAGCACCCTGGATTCCATCATAAATTGGACGTGCTAGCATTACAGTGCAGGAATCCTTACCTGGTGTTGCCCGCAACAGATGGACAGTGCTGGCTTGATGAAATAACCGTTGGATAAGATCTTCCAAAACCTGTTCTGCTTTACGCTTATCTTCATCGCTCTTGTCGCGGAATATCGTTATTTGTTCAACTAAGGCCTGCCAATTAAGCCCGTTAGTAAATAAAATCCTAAGATTCGTATTTAGTTTTATTCGTTTCTGAAAAGCAGTCTGTATTTTTGTTAAGAGTTCGTCAGGACCCTGTCGCTTCCATACAAAATCGGCTGCCATAATCTCTCCTCGAGAGTCCGGGGCCAGCACTCGACTAACCAAATCCGCCGGATCAGCGTATTGCTGACCAGTCAAAATAATTTTGGGAATCGCTTGATCAAGTTCCGCAGCCAAACGAAGTCCACTCCAGTCATCGTCGTCATTATCATCTTTCAGGCGGACATCAATCACTGCCAGATGCACAACCTCCTGCTGACAATATCTCTTGGCATCTTGCGCGTTGTCTGCTGTTAAGACATTGTAGCCTTTAAATTCTAAATAATCCTTTGAAGCGCCCAGCAAATCGGCGTCGTTATCAATCAGTAAAATTGTTGGCTTGTACATAGCGTAGTCTCCGTTAACTTGCAGACGTTAGCCCAACGGCAAGTGAAAAATAAATTTTGTTCCTTGTGTATTTTTTGGGTCTACCTTAATTTCACCACCACAGGCATTAAGATAGAGTTGAGTGAGCATAAGGCCGACACCAATCCCTGTCTTGCTTTGACTACTGACCCTCCGCTTAAATAATTGTGACTGAATATCCAAAGGAATCCCCTCACCATTATCAGTAAATTCCACATACACACGCTCGCCCTCTATATAGCCCGAAGCTGAAATCTTCCCTCCGGCAGGCATAGCCTTGATCGCGTTATAGGTTAAGTGGCCAAATATCTCTGCTAAGAACCAACGATTAGAGAGTACAGGCGGTAAATCACTTAATTGATCATCAATCTCAATCTGACGTTGCGCTATCTCAGGTTCGTATTTAAGCAAAATCGCTTGAAACGCATGGGATAGAGACAAAAGTTTTCGCTGATTTAGATCTGCTGGTGCCGGAGGGATTAAATCAACAATCTTTTCGGCAGTCCGTTTCATCCTTTCCAAAATTCCAAGGGCTTTAGGATTCGCATCGGAGATTTGGCCTGGCAAGGTTTCCGCGTCGGTCCTAAGTACATAAGTCAGTTTAGCTGCATCGTGCGCCCAGGCTGCCATTGTGGAAAGCGTAAGTGCAGCGTAACTCGCATCTGTTGCTCGCTCTACCACTACCTGATATTGCTTAGCATTTTGAATAGCGGTCTTGGCATAGCCGGCTAGAATCTTAAAAATTAATTCATCTACCTCATCGAAACCATGTGCTTTGACAATTTCACCAGACCTACTGCATTTATTTTCAACCTTTAGCAATCCGATTAACTTGTCGCCCTCTTCCGAAGAATGCATTAGAGGAATAGCTAATAACGAGTAGCACTCTTGTGAAGGTAGATGGGGTTGGCGGGTTCCACTTTTAATAGCCGGATGATTGGCTAAGTCGTTTCCATGTAAGTTGACTAGATGACCATGATACGCAATATACCCAGTCAGTCCTGCCTTATAACCATCCTTAGCCTCAATCTCATGGCCGATTTGCGATGCCTCTTGAATAGCTCCTTTAGCCATTTCCAAGCGTAAGAACCCGTCGCGGGGAACAAGATATACACTGCATACCTTAGCATTAAGTAAATTCTTCCCACATTCCGCGATAAGTTCTAAAACTTTCCCCAACTCTAACTTTGCTGCGATCTCATTGCCAATCACATGCAATTGCACCAATGTCGTCATTCGTTCATGCATCAATTTATAAAGACGGGCATTTTCAATAGTAATGGCAACTGTTGCGGCGATGCGGGAGAGAATCCGCACATCGCTATCACTTGCTTCTATCATACGTTCCACGTCCAAAACTCCAATTACCTCTCCCTTGACTTTGAGCGGCACAGCAATTTCTGAACGACTACTTGCCACGCCCGAAAATATGTATCGCGGCTCTGTGGTCACATCCGGTACAAGTATCGGCTCACCTGTGGCGGCCACCTGACCCATAATTCCGAACTCCCCGCCGATTTTAACCCTTACATTCCGTTGTGCTGCAATTGAATAATTACGCGCTCTTTCGACATACAACTCATTTGTCACATCATCTTTGAGCCAAATAACGCAGTGTACATACCCCAAGCTCTTCTCTAGTGTAGCCAGTATCTTGTCGAGGAGTGAATCATATTCCAGTTCTGAGATGAGCGCTTCAGTAATTTGTTTGGCGACAATCCGTTCATTAGAAAGACGGCTGAGTTCGTCATGAGCTTTAGCCTTTTCGATCTCAGTCCCGGCATGCTTTAAAAACCGAACAAGCAAGTCCTGTTGCTCCAAGCCAAATTCTTTTCCTTCCTGATCATCATAAACCGCGAGTACACCAATGAGCCGATCCCCCGAAATGATAGGAGCACCCATGACAGAGCTGAAACCCTGTTCGCTAAAAAGAGTCTCGCGGTTTGGGTACGCTGAGTAATTAGCGGTTGAGCGAATATTCCTAGTCTCCCACACTTGACCAGCCAGCCCTTCTCCCTTTTTGATGAGCGTTCCTTCCAATGTCTGAGAAACACCAAACACTGCTTCTAATACTAATTGTTCGCCTGTTGCTGTTAACAAATAGATGCCACTACCAAAGCCTTGTAGAATTCCTGTTGCCTCACGGCAGATGGCCCTTAGTAAGTCCTTAAAACTCACAGTCGGGCTGGTAATATCCAGAACTCGTTTGACGAGGTCTTCAAGTTGTTCCGCTTTCGACAATGCTTGTTCGTGCAACCGGGCATTTTCGATGGCGATAGACGCCTGGTCAGCCAGAGCTTTGAAAAGATCACGCTGTTCTGAGGTGACAGCAATCTGGCCTTTACTTCCCAGAGTAATAATACCTAATGGCTCCTCTCGTCCTCGCAAGGGCAAAATTATGAAAGAGTTGAGATCAGGTCGCACCAGATTATTTTTTACATCTTGTCGCTGCCCTAGATCGGGAATGACAATCGGTTCACTGGAAGCAAAGAGATGGGCCACCAAATCCGCTGGCAAGTCCTTCAGCGATTTAGTAACTTTCCCTTCCAAACCTCGTTCTGCGACAAATTTCAGTTCCGTTCGATTTTGATTGAGAAGGCCGACAGTGCAGCTATCAAGTTGCAATAGCTTATAGAGGTTACTAACAATCAAATCTAAAATCTCATCTAAATCAAGTGAAGTTTTAAGGGCAGCCAGAGTTTCGTAAAGCTTTGAAAGCACATCCCAGCGGTAAGACACTTCCTCATGTAGGGACGTATTTTCGATAGCGACTGCGGATTGATTGGCAATCGCCGCTAACAGCCGCTTGTCGCTTTCATTGAAAGCATTGGGCTGATAGCTTTGCGCAGACAATACCCCAATCAGCTTATCCCGACTAAACAATGGAATTCCAATATAAGTCCGGGATGGTTTACCGTCATCAAGGCGCTGAACATGCAAATTACCGACTTCTTTATCTAAATCATCGTAATAGAGTGGTTCCCGACAACTTTTGATGATGTATCCTGTCAGCCCCCAATTCCCTGAATCGGACAAGTCTCGAGAGTGAGGGGCAACTCGCTTCTCCTCGTCAAAAGTGTGTAGAAAGCGTACTTCATCACGGAGTTCGTCATAACGGGCAATATAGAAAAAACCTATGTTCGGGATTAGGAGGCGCGTCTGGTTACATATCTCTCGAGCAACTTCTTCAGAGTTTAAGCTTGAGATCATGGCTTTACTAATATCAAGGAGTCCTTGCGACCATTTGAGTTGTGCTGCTGTTTCTCGCAGATTTGATTTCAACCTGCGCCGCTCCACCGCATAGTGGATATAGACAACGAGTTCTTCCCGATTAATTGGCTTGTACAAATAATTAAAAGCACCCTCTTTTAGTGCCTGGATTCCGTCCTTCACACTTGCAAACCCTGTGATAATTATCGGCTCAATCGTAGGATAGTCTTTTCGGATTTCCTTCATGAGATCAATTCCATTATCTCCAGGGCCCAACCGCAGATCCAGTAAGGCAACATCAAAATTCCCCTGGGACTCATGAAGTTTTCGGAAACATTCTTTGCCATTGTTAGCGATCTCCACCTCGAACTGGTGTTCATGACGTAGCCAATCGGCCAGCACGAAATCGGCTTGATCATCAACATAGAGTACGCGAATTGGTTCATCAGTCATGAGGCTGCTCCTTGAAAAGATGGCACAACCAAAGGCAGTTCGACGAGAAAGGTAGTACCAATAAACATAGTGCTTTTCTCAACTGTAATTTTCCCACCCATTGATTCAATTAATCCTCGGGTAATAAAAAGCCCAAGGCCTGTTCCCTCTGACAGAGTGGAAAAACCTAACTCAAAGACGCGCTCGAATAATTGACCATGTATGCCCGGCCCCGTATCGGTGAAGCGGATCTGAAGGGGGAAATGACTGTTGCGGCGCGCAAACTCCGTCTGAATAACCAGTTTCCCATCCTGGTGCGAGGGACTCATGTGTTGGATTGCGTTCAAAGCAATATTCACAAAGACTTGTTCCAACCGGACTTCTACTCCAAATGTTATGGGTAAACCTTCTTCCAGTTTATCAACTATCCTGACCTGATGTTCCTCAGCAGTCGGTTGTAGCAACCGGATCACACGTTGAATGACTTCGTTCACATTCACCGATCCCTGGGTCTCGGTGCGGGCCAAACCCAGATAAAGATGGATGATATTGCTCATTGCCTGACCATCTTTTTCGATGTCTTGCAGACAAACCCCCATCTCGTTCCTGAATCGCGGGTCAATAATTTTCTCAGGTTCTGCGATAATCTCTTTCTGGTCATGTGCGAGAGTTGCGACATTACTTAACATACCGCCCAGGCGATTTCCCAACTCGTGAATCACCTGTGAGCTAAGTTGCGCCTCTAAAATTAATGGCTGTGCCCGTTGAAAAATGCGTTCAGTTTCTTTCCGTGCGATAATTGCTCCGAGCATCGCGGAGGATGAGGTTGCCAATCTAAGATGCTCTTCCTTGAAATGCCCCTTCTGCGCATGAAACAGGAACAAACCATATTCTGTCCGGTCAAAGGATCGTACAGGTACACCGATGCAGGAAGAGAAGTTGAGGATATTGAGATATTGATATTTGCGTGGATTGCCAGATATATCGGGATCATATACCTGAACGCCATGCCTGATCACCTCATCAATGGGGGTTGCCTGCAAGTTGTATTTAGATTCATCGTATCGGGTCAGTGGCGTTCCGATGTTGGCAAAAACCCGTACCTCACGCGTGGGAGACATATGGAAGAGAACACAAGCCTGTGCTTCGGTTAAACGTTGGAGATCGGCCAACTCACGCCGTAACCAGTTCCCCATATCGCCTTGAGACAGGGGAAGATGATGCGGTACTTCAGAAGACAGGTTCACTGATGTGACAGGATTTGCCAACGATTCCGGTTTCTCCTGATCTTGTCCCGTAATTATTGCGGTCATTGCGTGATCAAGCGAACTCAAATCTACAGGCTTCATTAACAACCCGCGAATCCCCATTGCTTGAATTTCTTCGACGAGATGCGGATGCCCTCGAAATCGGCTGGTCGCAGTTACTATGATAATTGGTAGGCTAGGATTCATTGCGAGAAGCTGGCGCGTCGCCTCTAAGCCATCCTGATGACCCGTTCGAAATTCAAGATCCATCAATACCAGACTGAAATCTTTTTCCGCGCATAGACTGACGGCTTTCTCAGCACTTTCGGCAACTTCTACCTGATGTCCCAATCTGATTAGCAAGCGCCGCAAAGAGTCCCGAAAACTGGCATAATCATCTGCGATCAAAATTCTTGGGAATTGTTCCACTAGAGCATCATGCGAGTTTGAAGTAACACTATCATCCTTGGAGTCTTTTTTTTGCTCGGTGTACAAGTGTAGAAGAGTACGTAATTGCTCTGGTTTTATTGCTTCGCCCAGCAATGAAAGCCCTGGCTGATGGCTCTGCAAATACACTCGGCTTGCTACAGCCTCCTGCTGCCGTTGCAGGTTTGACAAGTGCTTTCTTATACTTAATTCAACCCGCCGTTCTTCCTCATCAATTCGAGTAATTATCGCTTCAACCCAATCGCCAACCCATAGAATGTCGTCTATCTTCTCTGGTGGAGAACTGCAAATCTCGCTGAGTGACACAAAGCTCTCAATAGCAGGTTCTAGTTCAATTATGGCGCCCGACTCTCGTAGTCTTACAACCTTACCAAGAATCACCTGCTCAGGGCGATAACGAAGACCTATCTCTTTCCATGGGTCTCTCCTCGCTTGCCGAAGACTAAGGTTTAGGCGCTGTTGCTGAGGCTCAACTCCAAGAACCATTACCTCGACATACTGTCCCAGAGATAGAGCTTCCCCTGAATGTTCGATCTCATTATCCCAGGACAACTCACGATTTCTGATGATCCCCTTTGTACCATCAGACAAGACTACTATTGCGCCAAAAGATCGAAGAAGTTGGACTTTAGCCCTATGGACAGCCCCTCGGTTGTAGCGTTGCTCTAGCTCAATTAAAGATAATTTTTCTTGTTCCATAACCTCTTTTTATTGGACAAGTAAGACGTTACAAATGTATCTACACCTCTGCTTCAGTCACTATATTAGGGCAACATCTCTAGCGCAACTTGTCAATAAGGAGACAATTAGGTGATAAACCTGTCAAGCAACTAAGTTGAGCTTGAAAAATTTGGGACACTTTTGCATTCCGTTCTGGAAACACTAATACTGAAGTAAATCATTACCGCGAATGATATTGCCCCAATCACTCGAACACCGCCCCCATCGCTGCGCCTGCATAACCGGTCATTTCCAGATAGCCGCGTCCTTTAACCGTCCGGTTATTATTTTTTCCGCTCACGACAATTGCGCCTTCCCAATAACTGACGCCGGTTGATCCGTTCGTTATCAGTTCCTGATTTTCGAGGGTTGCATTGATTTCCAGGTCAAGGTTATGCGACGGGATTTTGACTTTCCATTGCGTCGGATATGCTGCGTCAGTATTGGGCGAGCGCCATTTGTTGCCGGGTTCCAGCACAAAATCGGTCGCCGCAATTTTTTCAGCTTTTCTAGTCGCATCAATAATTGTGCCGCTGGTGTGAGTATCAAGCGAGCCATCCTGGCGGCGAAATTGATACAACATCAAATCCGTTCCATCATCCAATTGCAGCGCCAGCCAGTCCCAGCCTTTCTGCTCTTTTTCCAGAAAACTCGTGCCGAATTCATGATCCATCCAACTGTCGCCGGAGACTTCAAACCGCTGCCCATCAATCGTAATTGCGCCACGCGTTGGCATCCGTGTTTGCGAATAATAATGCGAAGCGTTGCCGGGTTGCGCACCTTTTTGACTGACCCCATTGACGCCGTGAATGATGGGAGTCTTGCCCGGCTCCAACGCAAATTCAATCCCGAAATTTTCATCGTAGGCGTTTAGCAAAGTACGTTGCTGATCATCCTGTTTCGCTTCCCAATCTTCATTCCAGACCCGATAAACATTGGTTTCCGCCCCGGCCCAACCGATTCCGGCGCGATTGAGTTTTTCTGCGTATTTGAATTTTTTGCCGTCAATATCGGTCACTGCCAGATGCGCCATAAACAAATCACGCACCGCCCAGCGCGAAGGGTTTTGTGGTTGCTTGTCTACACCCACACGAAAAAATGTCAGTTGATAGCCAAAGCGATGACCATCTTTGGCGGCGAGATTTCCGGTGTAATACCACCATTCAATTTTGTAATCGGGATGACTGGCATGATCGCGGCGGAAATCAAATTGATAGCCCGGCAGCGCCTGTTTCTAGGCATTTTCAGCCAGGACCAGCGACAAACTACAAGCCAGCATACAACCCAAAACGATCAATCCCAGCCTGCGATTTTTATTCCGACTTCCACCTTCCGACTTCTGACTTCCCATAGTAATTATTCCTCCGCCACTTGTTCGGTCGCTGATAATTTTGCGGCGCGTGCGGCGGGATAAATTCCTGACAACGCTGTCGCCAGCAAAATCAGGATGGACGATTGCACTAGAAATAAGACAGGTAAATGAAACTGAATTGTCCAGCCAAAGCTTTGCACATTGATGACATAAATCAGCACCAGCGAAAGTAAAATTCCAACCACCAGACCAATGCTCTGGCTCACGCCGCCGATTAATGCGGCTTCGATCACGACCATTTTGCGGATTTGTTTTTTGTCCGTGCCGATCAGGCGCAGCATCGCAATTTCTTTGCTGCGTTCGAGAATCAAAGTCAGCAACGTGCTGGCAACACCGAGAATCGCGACAAAAATTGCAATGACTTCAAGCCCGTAAGTAATCGCAAACGTGCTGTCAAAAATTCGCAGGACTTCCTGACGCAGCGCCGCATTTGTGTAAATCAGCACCTGATATTTGTCACCGAGCGCGGTTAAAATTTCAGTGCGGGTTTGGTCGTGGCTGGCTCCCTCGCGCAGGTAAATCGTCAGACTGGTCGGCAATTGTTCGCCCCAGTATTTGGCGAACGTCCCACGATCCAGCACGACAATGCCGCGATCACTGGAATAATCATAATAGATGCCTGTCACGCGAAAACTGGCTTCGCCTTTTGGTGTGTTCAGCTTCACTTCGTCGCCAATATTTTTGTTTCGTTTGATGGCAAAACTTTCGGAGACTAAAACATTATTTGTGCCAATTGCGGCGCGCATCGCGGCTCTGGCCTGTTCGTTATTGCGTGGTTGTTTGAATTGCAAATGACCGTAATTCAGCAGGACTTCAAAATCGCCCGCGCCGAGGGTAATCAAACTATCTTCGTAAGGAAGATCAAAATTACGAAAACGATCTATCGCCGCAACCGCCGGATGCCTGGCAATGATGCTTTGCACTTCGGGCGACACAGAAGCGTCAACGGTAATGTTGGCGCGTGTGGCAGGACGCAAATACAAATCAGCCTGGAGGGTTTGCCCGATCCAGTAATCAACGGTTGTGCGGAAGCTGCCAATCATCACGGCAATTGCAACCATCATCGAAAGACTGATCGCCAGAGCAGCGACGGAAATGGAGAGGCGCGGAATCGCACCCGCTAAATTTGCATTGGCGAGTTGACCTTCGATTTTGAAGATTCGCGTGAGTAATTTTTTGCTCATGCGCGTCAGCACAAATAACACGACCGGCACAATTAAAGCTGCGCCCACGACTATGAATAACGCTGCCGCATAACCAAATAACGGCAAACTCCCGACCGGTTTTAGTTGCGCCAAAACCCAGGCAAGAGCTAAAAAAATAAGCGGCGCGATGAAAGATATTTTGTGCAGGCGAAAGCGTGATTCCAAACGATCATTGCTGCGCATCGCGGCGGTCGGTGACACTCGTGAAGCCTCCAGCGCAGGCATCGTCGCCGCCAGCAACGACAACGGCAAACCAATGCCAAAGGCGATAAGAACGTGCTGCAAACTGAGCGATGGAGGCGCGGCGGCAACTGCAATGTAAAGCGAATTGACGGTAGTTGCCGTGAGCTTGATTGCACCAAATGATAACAAGCGTCCAAGCGCCAAACCAAGCGCACAACCAGGCAAAGATAATGCGGCGGCTTCGGCGGCAAACAGGCCGAGAATATTTTTGCGTGTGACGCCCAGGGCGCGTAATGTACCAATTTCTTCGCGGCGTGTAATGACCGAAATTGAGACCGTGTTGTAAATCAAAAATAAGCCAACGAGCAGCGCGATATAGGAAAGTGCGGTGAGGTTAAAGTGGAAGGCTGCCAGCATTTTTTCGACCTGGCGACCACGCCGTGCGGGACGCTGGACATGCAAACCTTGCGGCAATTTTTGTCTGATGATTTTTTCAGCTTCGTCAATGTTGACGGTATCGCGCAAGCGCACATCTACGCGATCAATTCGGCCCAAACGATTGAACGCCCATTGTGCGGCGGCAATATCCATCAGGGCAAAATTGCCATCGAGAGCACGCGCTGCGCCTTCGTTTTTCAGCAGGCCGCGAACAGTTATTTTTTCCGCTTTGTCACCGAAAATTATTTCACATTGCGAACCAACCTGGAGCGCGTGGGCATTGGCAAATTTTTCGGTGAGGATGATGGAGTGCGGATCAGCGATGAGCGCAAGAAATTCTGTGGGCTTAAATTGTTGCTGCGCTTCGGCCTGCAATTTGTAATCACGAAGCGCCCGATCACGCAAAATATCTACGCCTAAAATGCGGAGCGTTTCTTTTTTGTAATCGGCAAATCTAACTTGTGCATCGCCTTCAATCAGCGGACTGACAAACCCATATTGCCGCAACCAGCCAAGCTGGTTCAATTGCATTTCATCGAGGCCTAAACCAGCCCCCGTAATTTCCAGCGAAGTTTTGCCGGAGACCGCTTCGATTGCTGCCTCAAACCCGCGCACAGAGCTTGCATTGGTAAGCTGGATCGCAATCACCACCGCAATGCCCAGCGCGATGCCTGCAATTGTAGTGGCGGAACGCAAACGCTCATTCAGTAGCTGGCGGAAAATGAATTGGCGAAAGAGACGCATAAATTACAAGCTTTTGATTTGTTCACGCTCAATCAAGCCATCGCGGAGATAGATGATTTTTTGTGCGGCGGCGGCGGTTTCTCGTGAATGTGTCGCCAGCAAAATCGTGAGCTTCATGGTGCGATTTAATTCGCTTAGCAGGTGCAAAACTTTCGCGCCATTTTCTGAATCAAGATTCCCCGTTGGCTCATCGGCGATGAGCAAAGCCGGAGCGTGAATGATGGCGCGGGCAATCGCGGCGCGTTGCATTTCGCCGCCGGAAAGCTGTTGCGGAAAATGATTGAGGCGATGGCTCAGCCCAACCTGAGCGGCTAAATCTTTGGCGCGTGCTTCAGCGGCGCTCGCTTTCTGGCCGGCTAATTGCAGCGGCAGCGCGATATTTTCGGTCACAGTAAGCGTTGGCAGTAAATTGAAAAATTGAAAAACAAAGCCGATTCGGGTGCGGCGCAATCGGGTCAGGGCATCATCGTTCAAATCTGTGAGCGAAATATTTTCAATCAGCAAACGTCCTGTTGACGGGCGATCCATCGCTCCACACAAATGCAGCAAGGTAGATTTCCCACCGCCCGACGGCCCCATAATCGCAACGAAATCTCCGGCTTCGAGCGACAAATTTATCCCGCGCACGGCTTCGACCGGAGTTTCACCTCCCACATAAATTTTACGAATATTTTCAGCGGCGAGAATTGACATTCTTAAGCTATCAGGCCTCTAACGAAAAAGGAGTGAATTTAGTAGCGCGGTCATAATAGTCTTCGTTTTCAGCGCGTTTGAGAAATGCCACAATGCGATAAGTAACCGGCGTCATCACGACTTCCCAGCCAACTTTCATCAGATAATTATGAAACATCACTTCAAAAACCTGGGGCCACGTCCAGCCCTTCAAACTCAGGAAGGCAAAAGCGGCAAAGGCCAGCGGATAAAAAATTATTGAGTCAACGGCTTCTCCGATAATTGTCGAACCAATCGTGCGCACCCATAAAAAACGCCCCTCCATCCCAATTTTCATTTTTGCCAGCGTCACGGAATTCGCAAACTCTCCGGCCCAAAATGCCACCAGAGAGGCGAGGACAATCCGCCACGTACTGCCAAAAACTTTGACGTAAACCGCCTGGTCTTCCCAGCCTGGCGCGGGTGGCATTTGCACGACGACGAAACTCATAAACGAGGCAAAAATCATCGCGCCGAACCCAGCCCAAATCACGCGCCGCGAACGGGCATAGCCATAGACTTCGGTCAGAATGTCGCCGAACACATAACTAATCGGGAAAAATAAAATCCCCGCGCCAAAGGTAAATCCGCCCACGATTGTGCGTTTGCTGGCACCGATCAGATTGGCGCATAACAGGACGGTAACAAATGCCGCCATCACCAAATCATAATATTTATACTGGCGCGATTTTTCAGTTTGTAAGGCTGAAGGGTTTAATTCGGTAGCAATATTTTTTGACTTCAATCGTGCTTCCTCTTCTTTTGGAGATTGACCAGAATTTTTGGTTAACTTTCGTTTCTTTATACTAACCCGTTCAATCTGTGCTGACCACCGCCAGTCAGTCTCTATCTACTTTTTATTTGTCCCGCCGATGTCAAGTTTTTGTGGCAAATTCACAGCCAACAAACCCTCAAACTTTACGACAAGATAAAAACACAAACGGCGTTTAGGCTCTCGCTGCTTTAGACAAAGCAGTCGGGCTAATTTTTGGTCAGGCTACTTTATGTCACCGCGAAAGAAGTTTGTTAGTAAAAATAATTATTTTTCAAGGGAGAATTTGAATGAATTTGAAGTTAAAATTTGCAGTCCTGGCCTGTGTAGTTTTTGTCATGATCGCAGGCCTTGCGACTCCGACCAAAGCACAGGATAAAGACATTGTTGACACCGCAGTTGCCGCTGGCAGCTTCAAAACGCTCGCCACCGCGCTGACCGAAGCGGGATTGATTGACACCTTAAAGAGTGCCGGCCCCTTCACCGTTTTCGCGCCAACAGATGCGGCTTTTGCCAAAGTCCCGAAAGCGCAGCTTGAAGCCCTGCTCAAGGACAAAGCAGCATTGACAAAAGTCCTGACGTATCACGTTGTCAAAGGCAGTGTACCGGCGGCAGAAGTAGTCAAACTTAACGGCAAAGCGGTTGCCACCGTTGAAGGATCAACCGTCAAGGTCAAAGTTAACGGCGGAAAAGTAATGGTCAACAATGCCAACGTAGTCAAGACCGACATTATGTGCAGCAATGGCGTCATTCACGTCATTGATACCGTCATCATGCCGAAGATGGCAAAGACGGCGAAGAAAATGTAGTTTTGCAGAAGATAAAAACTATCTGGAAATCAGGGTGAGGAGTGGAAACTTTTCATCCTGATTTTTTTGTGTGAGGTAATTTTAAGCCGGAAGATTTTCAAGTAGAACTGCGGCGCAGTGCGGGTTTTCCCAAATATCTCTGCCCGCCAAAAGACGAAAGCAGGAAGCGTCTTTGACCAGCTCTGAAAGCAATTTTATTTGTAGTTTTGTATGTTCCGGCCAAAGCGGAAAATACATTGATTGTTCAATCAAAAGTGGCAGCGCGGCACTGGCTGAGAGAGTTTCCAGACGACTTTCAGGTTCGTCGGTGATGGTTGGAAAGATAATGCAATTAACCTGCGTAAAAAAATTGTCGGCTAATGTTCCCGCCGCAAATAATTCCAATCCGTTAAGGCAGGAACGATCCTGATAATCGTGCCGTGATATGACATGGCGTAACTCCGGCCACTGCTGCAATAACTCAGACGTAAGATGAAAATCACGTTTGAAGGCTTGCAGACAGGGTTTTCCCGGCTCTCTTTCCTGCAACAAAACTCCATCATCAGAAATCGGTTGCCAGCCTGCGACCCCAAGCGCGGTAGTTAATGTTGTCTTCCCTGCTCTTTGCCCGCCACAAATTAAATGTAATTTTTTGTCTGGTGAGACAACTGCGGCGGTGTGCAAATGGTAGCGCTGAAACCGGCATAACATAAATTGCAAAGCTGCGAAGGTATAGGTATTGACCAGCAGGTTAGGCGAATTCAGAGCAGCAACTGAAATAATTCCAACTACTCGCCCGGTCTCAGGCGTGAGGCGAAAAATTGAGACATTCGTCTTTAAATAAAATCTTTCCCGACTCTGTTCAGACGTGCGCCAGAATTCAACAATTCCAGCTTGTGAAATGAGTTTCGCATCCTGATCAATAATGCCATCCGGCAAAGTTGTCTGTAATTTCAACTCAATCCTGATAAGTGGGTTTTTAGAATAAGCAAAAACTGCGGGAGAGTAATAGCGAAAATAATCGGCGTAAAGTTCGAGCAGTTGCGGCGAGTGCGTGGCGATGGAGACCGAAATTCCGCTCAGGTCAAAATTTAATAATGCCACGTTTGGTTAAATAATTCAGGGCAGCGCTAACCATTTGATGATCATTAGCGCTGCCCTGATCTGTAGTCGGTCAAAGGAACCTGCGTTCGTTTAGCCAAGCGCCCCGGTTGATGCAGTTGAAGAACCTGAAGCCAGATTCATTTCCATCACAGCATTCGAGGTTTTCACCGCAGGCGACTCATATGCTGGTAATTCGCCTGGTGCAGGCATCGTAAAGACAGACGGCCCTGTCACCTTTTCATCAGTCGGAGTAATTAGCTGGTTTTGCAGCAATTCAGCAATGAATGAGCGCGTATCCAATTCTGCCTTCTCCAGCGAAATACCAAAAGCCGAGGCCAGATTCGCACTTAACTCCAGGCTCGAATTTGCACTACCAGACCGTAAATGTTTCCACAGTAAAGTGGCCGCAGCATTCAGGGAATAATAATGCAGGTTTTCCAAATCAAGGATGATAGATTCCTGATGTTCTAACAGTTCAGTAAATGAAGCTTGTTCTCTGGTGATAAATCTTTGGTTGCCCATTTGGTTGCCCATTATGATTAGTCTTCCTAAATATTTTAGTTATTGATCTCGACTCCGCAATGTTACCTGACGGTTTGTCGTTGTCCGACGAACTGAACCAGCCGTCCCTGAAACAAAAGCAGCCGAGCCATCAGGGCCTGGATTATTTGTCAAGCGTTGCACCGAATTGGTGTTGAGGTTGAGCAGATAAAGCTCTGGATCACCACTACGATTTGAGGTGAATACAATGCGCGAGCCATCTGGTGAAATCGTTGCCTCACCATCGCCGGCCTCAGTTAGCACCCGAAAACTTCCCGTCGCTACCTCTGCCATCGCGATGCCCGTGAGTTTACTGATAGTCGCACCGGTTGTAAAGACAATTCGCTGTGAATCAGCCGACCAGTTAATGCCCCCGGCAACCGCTCCATTGGTGGTCAACTGGCGTAATTTTTTGGTCGTGGTATCAGCCAGCCAAACCTCATTTACACCGCTGCGATTGGAAAGAAACGCCACAAACTTACCATCCGGTGAAATGGCTGGCGCAACATTGATAAATCCATCACCGGCAACCAGTATCCGACGATCCTGACCGTCAGCCTGCATTAACTCGACTCCTCCTTTGGAAGAAAAAGCGAGTAATGAGCCATCCGCCGTCAAAGTCGGATTTGTTTCCTCAATGGAATTAACCGTTAAGCGATTCACCGCCACCAAAATCGGACGGCGAGTTTGCCAGGTGGCACTAATTTGCGCCGTAAATAGTTCATAAGAACTGCCCTCACTTGAAGCGAAGGTAGCGAGCCGCGAACCAACCGAGGCCGATGGGGTAATGTGTCCACGCCCTGTGTCGGTGAGCTGGCTCACCTGAGTGGTATCCACATTCAACAAAAATAGTTCCGTTGATCCCGTTCGATTGGACACAAACATGACATAGTCGGAATCTCTGCCCGTGCGATCCTGTGACAGGACGAAGCTGGAAATAAATAACGTTCCGAGTAAGGCTCCGAGTAGTGTTTTAAATAGATAATTGCTGTTCATGACAACGTTTCTCCTGATGTGTGAGAGATAAACAGGACTGGAACCAATGAGCGCCCAGCCCTGCTTTCATTCCTTTATTTATTTAACGCGCCGGACACGATAATTATTCGCATCAGCAAAAATTACTTCGCCAGTGGTTTGATTAATGGCAATTCCTACGGTTATGTCCATGTTGGCAGTTACCCCCGGGAAAGTCGCCATATTCGAGGGGTTGAGACCAAAATCTACCTTTACATTCGCCGCGCCTGGCAACTCGCCATCACCGCCAAATCCAGGTATACCAGATTGTCCGACAAAAATAGTGGCGGCCCCGGCGGTTGGAATTTTGATGATCTGACTCACCGTAGCTGACCCATTAATAACATAGATATTTCCGGTCGAATCAACCGCAATATCACGTGGTTTATTAATCGTCACAGTCGCACTTCCGGTTGGCACAGAACTGAAGCTTCCACTACCAGCCGCAGTCTCACGCAGGACTTGATTGGTATCATAGACAGCAATCAGGAGCTTTCCACTTCCATCAAAGGCTAATCCGGTAAAGGAATTACTGCCAACGGATAAACTATTAATAAGCCCCGTTCCGCTGGTAATCTTCCGCACCTTTTTGTCCCCGGATAGTGATAAATAAATGTCCCCCGCCGTATTAACAGCGACATCTGTGACGCCCAGTAATTTAGCATCCGTCGCCAAAATATTTTCACCCGTAGTAGCACTCACAGTACTGTTACCTGCAATGGTTTTAATCTCTCCAATACCGACTGAAACATTGGCAATCGTTACAGCCGCACCACTGGTATTAATGAACCGAACGCGGCTTACCTTCCTTGCAGAAGTACCCGTAGAAGGAACTGCTTTCCCAAGCGAGTCAACTACATAAACTCCCTGGGCAGTTGTCGTTAGTCCCTGTAGCGTGTAAAAATATGAATTTAACGGCGAGGTACTTTCGTCATTGATCGGATCCGTTCCATCCCTGTTCACCTTAATGATCGCCCCGGGCGCCACCGTTTGCCCCAGCATCGTAATGGTCGCATTCCCGCGGTTAATAAATCGCAGGGCACTTCCACTACTAACATTAGCCTCAGTAATCCAAACATTATTATTGGCGTCAATGGCGACCCCACTGGTGTTGTTTTCAAAGATAGCGGCATTTGCCAACCCGCCGTTATAGGGAAAGGCCAGGCCTGAGCCACCGATTGTATTAATATTGCCCGCCGGAATCAGTGTTCCGGCAATGGTCGCCGGTGCGCCACTTCGATTCAAATAACGAATCCGACCTCCCTGCGGGAACGACCCTGGATTAAATCCCTGGTCAGCCAGAAATAATCCGCTCCCGTCACTGACGAGGTTGGCGTACATACTATTGAGGTAAAATTGCGCAGACCCGATCACACCCCCATCGCCACAGCTACCTGAACAACTCGTGCCTGCCAGTCCACCGACCACAGTAACAGGAGGAACATTAATCGTGGTGGCATTACCTGTAGGCGTAGTCTGAGCGCTCACTGTCGCAGGGTTATCAACCGATACAACGGTATGGTCACCGCTGTTTGAGATGTAGAGACTGTTTCCTAATAACGCCAGACCAGTTGGTGACGGTGTCGTCGTTGCATCAAAAACACCAGCATTAAAATTGCCCAACTGGGTAACCAGGTTCGCTGTTCCCGCCTGGATTCTGACCACTCTGGACCAGGAGCCATCAGAAATATAAACTGTATTCCCATCACTACTGACGGTAATCCCTTGCGGATCAAATAAGGCGAAATTCGTCGCAGCAGATGAGCCTGGAAAGGCCTGCCAGGTAACAGGTGAAGGCTTCGTGCCTTTTCCCGCAAACTGAGACCAAACCCCGCCTGGGGTAATGCTAACGACCTGCCATTTTCCCGGGTCTGCAATGTAAATATTGCCACTCGGATCAACCGCCATTCCTTTCAGATTGTCAGTCAGGTGCGTTGTGTCACCGAGATAAACCCGGTTAACGTTACCGGTTTTGGCAGTTCCACTACCGATGGTAACAGGACTTGTCTGACTATCTGTGCCTGGTGAAACATTCAACCCAAAAACTGCCCCAACACCGCTGTCAGTACACGCTAAATAAAGCACGTTACGATTAGGGCTAAGCGCAAGGCTGGAAAGCTTAAAGAAATCAACCTGATCCATCGGAGAATCAGCGGGAGCAGCAGAAGTATCAATATTGCCGCCCGAGTAAATACCTGCCGAAAGATTTCTAACCGTGTTGGGGGGAACACTGAGACCGGCTATTTTGAGCGTGGCACCAGAGGTATTGAGAAAACGAATCATTCGCGGCGTAGAAGAAGGCTGTCCAACCTGATCAATAAAATAAATTCCTTTCCCAGGATCAATCGCCGTTGCGATAGGACGCACAACCGTTGCCTGCGTCCCTAGATTGCCACTCCCATAAGTTCCACCCGCGAGAGTATCAATGGTCACAGCGCCGGAAATGATATTTTCAGTTCCCGTTGTATTTGCACTGTAAGTCGTGCCGCTTCGATTTACTGTATTAGTGCTACGAAATTGTAAGCCGTAGGAAGAGCTATTGTTGCTAACCGAGTTGGTGAAATCGAAACTATAATTAATCGCGTCAATAATCACTTGCGCACTGCCTGAGCCACTGGTTCCGCCATTACTCACATTGACGAAATTGAGAATTGAACTGCCAGCCGAAGTAGTGGAAAAGAAAAGCGCCCCGAAGTTACCGCCGCCAGCAATTTTGTCAAAACTGATCCGTTGTGAAATTGCGGGATCAGCGCCCTGTGAATGGCTGTAACCGCCATATCCATTTGCATCAATGTTTCCAAACAGCGTTCCATCACCCGCTTTTAAATCCATCCCGGCGGCTAATTGAACGATTGCATTTGGCCCAATCGTCAGTGTTGCTCCGGTTGGCCCAGTGGCGTTACCAACAACTGAGGGATTGCCACCTGTGCCAAGAATTTGAATCGGAATGTCACCCTGCCCAACCAGTACGCCTGATTTGGTGAAGTCATTAACACTCGCATCAATTTGAATCGCATTAACGCCATTGTTCCTAATGACGTTGGCGGAAGAGTAATAGAATTTTTGATCCGGCACATTCGTATTGCCTGCGCCATTCAGATCACCCATCCCACCACCATTACCAAGCGCGGCATTCGCACTTAATAAAACAGCGGTTCCAGCATTATTTTCAATGCGCGAACGGGTGAAGCCAGTGAATTTGTCATCTATCCCTGTCGCCTTAATTCCACTTCCTGCTCCGCGGCGAACAATACTGTCATTGAAGCGCAGAATTCGGCTTGAGCCGGTGAGATTGATCCCAGCCCCACCAGCGAGGCCACCATTTTCAATTACGCAATTACTAAGTGTGACATCACCAGTAGCAGCAGTTGCATCAATACCGTTCCAAGATGTCGCCCCTAATGCGAGATCAAAAACAATTTGTGCAGGTGAAGTCGTGGGGACACCAGGAATCCCGCCATTAGCTGTAAGCCCATTTGGAGCTTGCAGTGTCACACCATCGTTTACATAAATCACGGTTCCCGGTAAAAGAGTAGCAGGCAGCACAGCATTACCAGTAATTCGGTAAGGTCCTGCATCGCCTGATGAAATGGTTGTTCCGGTATGTCCGGCATCAGGGGCAGCAGTAACAGTCAAGCGCCCAACTAAAGTACTTGAGCCGGGGCCACCAGGGGTTCCTCCTGTGTTAGTTACACGCACACTATAGATTCCTGGCGCAACACCAGAAACAGGTGCTACGACTTGTACCAGTGAAGAAAATGACACTGGTAATGTAGCGATTGAAACTCCAGCGCCATTCAGTAACTCTACAGTTGGGGAGTTGAAATTTTGACCAAGGATAATGATGTTCTGATTGAGGGTACCTTGTACTGCCGCAGGCTCGACGCTTTCAGTTGCAACGCCAATATCCGCATAAATCACATAACGAAAATAGAAATTTTGTACCGAACTGCCAGGAAAGGCAAAGTTCCAGACTCTGGTTTGCGAACCACCGCTGGGATCAATGTCACCAAAATCACGGGAAATCCCCAGCTTCCCGTTCGCCGCTACTTGTCCGTCATTGAAATAAGCATTCGCCGTCACCGGAATACCGCCACGCTGGTCAAGAAAATCAGTAAACACCAGGCGCGTATTGTAAAACTTGCGCGTGCCGGTATTGGTAATTTTCATTTCGCCGGAAACAGTATTAGCTGGCGCAGTTGAAAGGCAATTGACCGCAGGATTTCCGCTACCATTAGGATTGGCACAGGAGCGCGTAAATGCTTTGGTATGAGAACTGTCAGGCAGCACAGTATTCGCATCACTGCGCCCAAAGGCTTTGAAAGCGGGCTTAAGCTCGCTGCTGCTTGATTTCAGAATTGTTATTTGCTGCGTTTTGGCATCAAATTTCCCTTCTACGACACCAACAATTTTCCCGTCATTGGTGGAGGTTGCGCCCGCCGGCAAAGTACTCAGATGACGCGCAGGCAGGGCTGAACCGGCAGCAGTTTTAGTAACCGCACGCGATGCCGTAACCCGATGTAATCCGACTGCACCTGCCATCACTAAAAAAGTGGAGACCAATGCGATAATTGCTGTTGAGCGCATTGAGCCACGCCCTAAGTGATCCCGAAATCCGCGACTAGACATAACAAAAACTCCTTATTCCTGGTTGCCTGGGAAATCATTCCCTATTGCTTGTATTTTCAACACTTGATATTGATAAAGCGGTTGATTGTTCAGGTAATTACCTAATAAAAAAAGACATGTACTCCACCCGTTGTTCCCAACTTTCGGTCATTAAAGCCAGTCACTTTTCGCTAAATCGGGGGAGCGAAAGAAATTTGAACTATTTGTGGAAGATGCAAAGCTTTGGGCACATTCGGTCAATCGGTGAGATTGACTTGTTTTGCTTGCACCTGAGTCATTACGACTATGAGGAACGATAAACGGGACCAGCGGTAGTAATAGAGCTGGTGAGGAATCGTGAGGGATTAATTTTTTTATCGTTACCCAGAGACATTCTATTGAAGCTGTCATCTTGCGTCAAGCTCTATTTTTTAACAGTTCTCCTCTGCCTGCGCGGGAGACTTCCGCTTAAATTCATTCTTTCTGACCACCAAACGCCGCCGTCTTCGGCAGTGCCAGGCCAACTTTAGATTTACTGCTACTTTGCTACAAAGCAATGATCTGTTGATGACAATTGCTTTTCACTTATCATCATTTTCCCAAACAACTCAATAGTTGTATTTGTCATCAGAAAGCGAGGTTGCAAATGGTTCTTCAGAGTTTCCTGCCCATTTGCCTGGCGGATGTGATAAAATTTTATATCTTCATCACAGTTTCCGAATTCCTGATCCGCCGCGTCAAGCGTATGAGTGATGAAGCCAACCCTGATTTGAAAGTAATATAGAGGAGAAAGAAAATGGACAATATATTTAACCCTGGTCGCTCAAGCAAGGCCTCGATCAGACAGAACTGGTTGCGCGTGGGAATTTTCAGCGCGGTCGTGCTATTGGTCGGAGCCTTTGTTGGCTCTGCCATTACTGCCAAAGGATGGTCGCCATTCAAAGGATCGGGCGATAACGCGCCCCTGATTTTGCCAGCAAGCCAACCGCGCATAAATCAGGCGCTGACCTTAACGACTGGTTTTTCGGCAGTGGCTAAGGCTGTAACTCCTGCCGTTGTTGTCATTAGAACATCAGGTCGGCCACAAGCATCGCAATCTCCGTTCCTCAATCCGTTTGAGGAATTTTTCAATAGCCCTGATGAAGATGGTTCGGCGCAACCACGTCGGCGCGTGCCACAACCACAGGCTCCTAAAGGCAAAGAGCGAAAAGCTCCCACCATTCCGCTTGGAACCGGCTCCGGCGTTATCGTCACGCAGGACGGGTATATCCTGACCAATAATCATGTCGTGGAAGGCGCGGAAAAAGTTGAAGTTGAGTTGTCTGACAGGCGAACGCTGACCGCCAAAGTGATTGGCACTGATGCACCCAGCGATATTGCCGTGCTTAAACTTGAGGCAACTGGCCTGCCCACCGTACCACTGGGCGATTCCACGCAATCAGAAGTGGGAGATATTGTCCTGGCAATTGGCAATCCGCTGGGCATCGGTCAAACCGTGACGATGGGAATTATCAGCGCCAAAGGTCGCAGCACACGAACAGGTGGCGATAGTCGCTCTTATGAGGATTTTATCCAGACTGATGCGCCGATTAATCGCGGCAATTCCGGCGGCGCACTCGTTAACTTGAAAGGTGAACTGGTTGGCATCCCTTCGCAAATCCTTTCGCCCAGCGGCGGCAGCATTGGCATTGGCTTTGCCATTCCAGCCAATATGGCGCGCCGGGTCATGGAACAATTAATCGCCACTGGTAAAGTAAAGCGTGGTTTATTAGGGGTCGGAATTATCCCTGTCTCCGCCAAGCCAAAAGAAGTTGAGATGCTGGGATATAAAGGCGCACAAGGTGTTTTAGTAGAATCAGTCGAACCTGGACTTTCAGCCGAAAAGGCGGGCGTCAAACCAGGCGACATCATTCTGGAGTTTGAAGGCAAACCAGTTGAGGATTCCAATCAGCTTCGTAATGCGGTTTCCCAAATTGCCCCTGGAACATCGGTTAAGTTCAAGGTTTGGCGTGACGGGGCTGAGCGTGAAATGACGGCGAAATTAGTCGAAGCCGAGGCGCTCAAAACTGTCGCCACTAACAGCCCTGAAGAAAGCGAAAAGGACAGTTCAACTAACAGCGAAGGCGTGCTTTCCGGCGTCAAAGTCGAAAGCATCACGCCGGAACTGACCCAGCGCCTTAATCTGAGTGCCGCTCCCAAAGGTGTTTTAGTTACAGGCGTAGACGAGGATAGTAATGCCGCAGGCACCTTGCAGCGTGGCAATATTATTCAGCAGGTTAATCAACAACCTGTCAGCAATGTCGCTGAATTCAATGCCGCGCTCAAAAAAGCGGGCAACAAACGCGCCCTGCTTTATGTGCAACAGCAAACTCGCAATGGCACGTGGAGAGGTGG
>JAYSTY010000116.1:0-9254 GCA_043719385.1 Blastocatellia bacterium
TGCAGCGTGCGAATACCGCTCCATTGCGCAGTTGTCGGCGTCATCAATAAACCAACTCCGGCGTCAATGGAGAAGCGCAAATGACCGCTGTTACCCTTACCGACTAAGCTGCCAAAAGTGCCTGGAATACGGGGATTGATGGGCGTCAGGATAGCATCGGCAAAGCAGGAACCCGTAAGTAGTCTGCTGAAACTTGTGGCGCGTTCCTGGGCGTTATACGCAAAGCCAGTGCCCTGTTGCGCCGCGCCGGTCAATTCGCCTTTCGCTAAATCACCACGCAATCCCACTGTGATCAGGCGTTGCCCGGGCGCATCCAGCGGGCTTTGAATTTCGG
This sequence comes from Blastocatellia bacterium, assembly GCA_043719385.1. Lineage (GTDB taxonomy): Bacteria > Acidobacteriota > Blastocatellia > RBC074 > RBC074 > JAFDVL01. The sequence goes on from JAYSTY010000116.1 coordinate 335, forward strand.
TGACAAACTGGCTCGGAACGGCGTCATAATTTGTGCCATCAAAAAATAGTGTTGCCGTGGTGCCGTAGCTGGTGGCGGGTTGCGCAGCGAGTGCATGAAAGGCGGTTGCGCTGTAATTGTCCCGATACGCGCCGTCCTCCACAAACGCATTCCCCAGCAGCCCGTTGTAGGGCGCAGGGCGACCCTGAGCATCTACCGCGACTGCCAGTAACCAGCCCGTCGTTTCGCTGTCAACTTCCGAAGCTTTGCTGGAGAAACTGCCGTTGGGTGTCAGGCAAATTGAATAATCTACCTGCTGACAACTCGTACCATCGATAAAAAAGAGATGGACGAAGGCGGTTTGTTTTCCCACGTTGGTCAGGGTCAGCCGCGTATCTTTTTTCTGCGCAACTTTGGAAATGTAATACGGGAAAACAAGCACCGCGCCCGCCTGTTGCTCACTGAGAACGGTATCAACAGGCAGCGAGGAACAAGCGGAGAGCGCAGTAATCGTCACGGTGAGCGGCGTGGTGATAAAGCTGCCGCTGCTGTCTGACACGCGTAAAGTAAATGTTGCTGTCGTGGCACCGCAAATTGTCCCAACATTGGCGAAGATTTTGCCGCTGGCATCCGGGTGGTTGTCCGTCAGCGTGACCGTGACGCCGTTACTGGCAGCATTGCTGGCGAAATTTGTACCATCGCTGCTGAGCGAAATTTGCAAAGTGTTGGCGGCATCTTCGGCATCAGAAGCAGTAGCGATTTGGGCATTACTGGTGCTGGTTCCTTCCGTCAGCAAAATACTCTCCGCCGTCATTGCCGGTGGTGCATTGGCGGTTAAGAAACTGACGATATTACTGCCTGTGCGTCTGACCAGGAGGCGGTTACGCGTTTCATCATAAGCAAATCCGCTGACACCATTAATTGCCTGGTCAATGAATGAATTGGCGGAATTGATTGTTCCGCTGCATCCACCAGTGCCATTGCAAAAGGTGATAGCGCGCACGTTTGCCATCGCGCTGCCACTCCACACCACGTTGCTGACGACATAATTTCCGTTGGGAAAAATTGTGATGCCGTTGCCGCCGACTATATCATTCGCGGTTGCGCCCACGAGCGAATTGCCAGCGTTAATTGTGCCGTGACAGCCGCTTGCACCGTTGCAAAAAGTGACGGCTCCGACGTTGGCAGTTGCGCCGTTATCCCATGCTCCGCTGCGCACCAAATAGTTGCCGTTGCTCAAAGCTGTCAGCCCACTGCTGCCAACGAAATCATCTGGCGTGGAACCGATGAGCGAATTGGTCGCGTTGATGACGCCGTGACAACCACTTGCGCCATTACAAAAAGTGACGGCTCCAACGTTGGCAGTCGCGCCGTTGTCCCACAGAACACTGCTGACGACATAATTGCCGTTGGACAAAGCAATGATCCCGCTCCCGCCTGCTAAATCATTCGCTGTCATTCCTACCAGTGAATTCGTCGCTGTGACCAGACCTTTGCAACCAGTTGTGCCGCTGCAAAATGTGACGGCTCCAGCATCGGCCATTGTTCCATTGTCCCAAACGGGACTGTTCACGACATAATTGCCATTGGTAAGTTCCGTCATTCTGCTGCCCACAAAATCGTTAGTTGCTGAGCCGGTCAACGAATTAGCAGCCGTGACTGCGCCAATACATCCGCTTGTGCCGTTGCAAAAAGTGACGGCTCCAACATCAGCAATGACGCCGTTATCCCAGAGCGGCGTTGTCACGACGAAATTTCCATTGGTCAGTGCCGTGACAACATTACCGCCGACTAAATCATTGGCGTTCGCACCGAACAGGGAATTGGCTGGGCTGACAACGCCGTTGCAACCACTTATGCCATTGCAAAAGGTGACGGCTCCGACATCCGCGAGTGCGCCGTTATTCCACACTGCACTGCGCACGACATAATTTCCATTGCTCAAAACTGTAATGCCGCTGGCCCCGACGGAATCGCTGGTAGTAGAACCGACAAGCGAAGTCGCCAGACTAATTGTTCCCGCGCATCCGGTCACACCATTGCATAATGTTACTGCGCCCACATCCGTTTTCGCGGGGGCGGAATTGTCCCAGACAGGATCGCTGACGACATAATTTCCATTGGGCAGGATCATTACATTATTGCCGCCGACTAAATCATTGGCGGTTGATCCCGCCAGAGAATTTGCCGTCGTCACCGCGCCATGACATCCGGTCGTGCCGCTGCAAAATGTCACTGCGCCGGCATCTGTTTTGACGCCGTTGTCCCACAGGGCGCTGCGCACCACATAATTGCCATTGCTCAGGATTGCGATGCTGCTTGCTCCCACGAAATCGTTTGCGGCAGAGCCGATGAGCGAGTTTGCACTACTAACTATCCCGTTGCATCCGCTGGCGCCGTTACAAAATGTGATGGCTCCGACCTGGGCGGTTGCTCCGTTATTCCACGCCACACTGCTGACGACATAATTTCCGTTTGGCAGCGCCGTGCTGCCGTTCGCGCCAACAAAATCATTTTGTGTCGCACCGAGCAGGGAATTCGCTGCCGTAATCGCTCCGCTGCAACCGCTTACGCCATTGCAAAACGTCACTGCGCCAACATCAGCGGCGGCCCCATTATTCCAAACGGGACTGTTGACCACATAATTTCCATTGGCGAGCACCGTGACATCGTTACCACCAACAAAATCAAGCGTCGTCGAACCAACCAGTGAATTGGCAGAACTGACAGCACCATTGCAACCAGTTGTGCCGCTGCAAAAAGTAACTGCCCCGGTGTCCGCAATTGCGCCGTTGTCCCAGGCGGGACTACTGACGACAAAATTGCCATTGCGCAAAACCGTGATGCCACCGCTACCGATTTGATCATTGAGCCTGCTGCCTTTCAGCGTGCTAATGACAGCGAGCGTCGCGCTGTTATACAGGTAGACTGCGCCAATGTTGGATACTCCGGCGGCGCTGAAATTGGGATCAGTAATTACAATATTTCCATTTGGCAAAACCGTCACCGCCGCGCCGAATGTGCCGCTGCCTGGCGGGCCTGTGATGTCTGTCTGCGCGGCGTAAGTTTTGAAAATTGGCCAGGCGGCAAAAGCTGCACATAATCCGCACAATAAAATTATCGTACTCGCCAGGCGCGATTGTGCCAGCGAGGGCTGCCAGAGAAATAATTTACAAAATGGATTACGCATGGATGAGGTCATACTTTTCAGCAACAATACTGTCTGTCAGGGCGGACGAGCGGCGCAGCATCTTTACCGCCAGCGTCCTATAAAGAGAAAGTATTAAATCCTGATTTTTTCCAGCAAAATAAGCAGCGGGATGTACTCTCTGATAATCCTGCGCTGAGATGAGACGATTATTTCGTCAATTTAAGTGAAGGTAATCCCAAACGAATACGTTGTTTAGCGAACCAGCGGCTAAGGGCTGAGAAAATTGCTGGAAACTGATAGTATGTTTGTTTCGTACTGTTTCGTAAGCGGCAATTAAACTAAATAACATACTGTTTCACTGAAAACAGATATGCAAAGGAGTAACATGAAATTTATCTCTGGAACTCGATTCCTGAAACCTGGACTTTTATTTATCGCGGCGTTTTTTCTTTGCCTCGCCCAAACGATGGTGAACGCGCAATCGCAGGCAATTAACGGTCAAATTGAAGGCGTCGTCACTGATGCCAATGGTGCAGCAGTTCCCAATGCGAACATTACTGTGACCAATGTGGAAACGGGGACGACCCGTACTGTCAGCACTGATGCCAGTGGTGTGTATCGCGTGCCGTTGCTGCCGCTGGGAACCTGGCGCGTGACGGCTGAAGTGGCAGGCTTTAAGAAGCTCACCCGCGAAGGCATTACGCTCACAACCGGACAAACCGCGACCATAGATTTAAAACTGGAGACGGGAGCCGTCACCGAACAAATTACGATCACCTCGGATGCCCCGATTGCTGACCTGGCAAAAATAGATTTGGGTCGCGTGCTGAATGCCCGCGAAGTTACCAATCTGCCGCTGGTATCGCGCAATCCATACAATTTTGCTTTATTGCAGGCGAATGTCACGGGTCGCCCGAATTCAGAATTCGGAGTCCCGCGCATCAATGCCAACGGCTTTGCGCGCCGCACGAATTATCAGTTGGACGGCAACAACAATACGCAAACAGACCGCGCTGGCATTCGCCTGATGCCGATTTCAGAATTATTTGTCAGTGAAGTCCAACTGGTCACGAACGGCTTTGCGCCGGAATTCGGCAACACGCCGGGCTTGATTATGAATGCCGTGACGCCTTCGGGAACAAACAATTATCACGGCTCAGTCAGCTATCGTTTGCGCCGCACACCGTTTGCAGCGCGGCCATTTTTCTTTGGCGGAGCGAAAGCGCCACCCGCGATTCTGGACAATTACAACGGCGCCATCGGCGGCCCCATCGTCAAAGATAAGTGGCATTTTTATACGGGCTACGAACACGTCAAACGTCAGTTAGGGGGTGAACCGGCCCGTGTCCTGACGATCACGGAAGCTAACAAAACTGCGTTGATTGCGTCAGGACTTCCGGCTTCGGCTTTCCCTGCCAATATTCCAACTTCGCAGAACGTTACATTTTTCATCGGACGCACTGATGTGCAAGTTGATAATTCAAATCGTTTGCATGGTCGTTATATTTATTTCCGCAACAATTCGCCCGATAACATCGGCGGCGGACTCAATACACTGCAACGCAGCATTGATTTCAAAGATGCGGCGGATTCTGTCAGTGTCCAATTAATCTCAACTTTTTCGCCAACGATTTTGAACGAACTACGCTATCAATATGCGCGGCGGTATTCGCAAAATATCTCGAACAGTAATTCGGGGCAGGGCTTAACCTTCGTCATTTCTGGCGTAGCGAATTTTGGCGCTCCTGTTGATGATTTAGTGCAGCCGTTACAAAGGTCAAATCAGGTGCTTGATAACGTGACCATCACGCACGGTAACCATACAATGAAATTTGGCGGCGGCTTTAATTTTATTCACGACGAACGCAAATCACGCCAGTTCGGACAATATACATTTGCGAATATTCAAGCGTATATTGATGCCAAAAGCGGCCTCAAACCATTCGGCTACACGCAATACCGCGAAGCCGTAGGCGATCCGTTTATTGCCTACAATACTGAGTTCTACCACGCCTTTGGGCAGGATGATTGGAAAGTCACGCCGCGCTTAAAAATCAATTACGGAGTGCGCTACGATTTATACAACGTGCCGAATGCTTTCAAGGCTTCACCGCTGGCACTCTCGCGTGATTTTAAGGTAGACAAAAACAATTTTGCGCCGCGTCTGGGAATTGTCTACGGCTTGCGCGAAGGCGATCACCCGACGGTGTTACGTGCCAGCGCCGGGCTTTATTACGATCCACCTTTAATTGATATGTATCGTCGTGGCTTGCAAACCAACGGCAGCCCGATTTTCTTCCAATTTAATATTGCCGGCACTGCCGCAGGCGCTCCTGCTTTCCCGAATAGATTGGGTGCAGCTCCCAGCTTTACCGCTTCAAGCGTTGAAGGACTCTCACCTGATTTTGTGAACATGGCGGCGTTTCATACGAACGTCCAATTGGAACAAGCCTTGTCGCAAAATTATTCGGTCACGATTGGCGCGATTCATTCACGTGGCAATCATTTGCCTGTGTATCGTGACATCAATCCGATCAATCCGACTTCGACGTTGGCTGACGGACGCCCTGTTTACAGCACAACGGCGAGCGCCGCGACACGTGCTAACCCCGCCTTCAATAATATTATTATTGCGGAATCGGTTGGAAACTCAGATTACACCGCAGGCGTATTATCGCTGAACAAACGTTTTGCGAATGGTTATCAGTTCAGCGCCAACTATACGTGGTCGCATTCAATTGACGATTCACCGGAGCAAAATATCGTAGCCGCCACCGCGTATTCATTGTCTGATCCAACCAATCGTAAACGTGATCGCGGGAATTCGCTCGCCGATCAACGGCATACCTTTGTGTTTAGTTTCGTCGGCAAACCGACATTTAAATTGTCGAATAGATTTATGGAACGGCTGGTGAATGACAATCAACTGGGGATCATTACCACTGCCAACAGCGGCGAAAACTTCAATATTGTTTCCAATCTGAATTTGAATGGCGACGGCATTGCCGGCTCTGATCGCCCCTTGTTTATTGGTCGCAACACAGGTCGCCTGCCAAAACAAGTGGACACCGATGTCCGCTTCTCGCGTTTTCTGACGTTCACGGAACGCTACCGCGCCGAAATCTTCGGCGAATTCGTCAACGTCTTCAACAAGAAGAGTATCTTTTCCGTAAACAGCACGGTGACAACAGATGCGGCAGGAGTACTCGCCGCCGCCTTACCCGATTTCACGACGCGCAGCCCAACGGCATTGGATGCACGTATTTTCCAGCTTGGGTTTAAGTTTAATTTTTAAGGTTGGGGGTCGGATAAAAAGTCTTCAGGGCGCAATGATTCTCGTTGCGCCCTGAAGACTTTTATCCAACATAAAATGAGATTTCACCAAATATAAAATTACTACACAGTAATAATCAAGAATTAGTCTATCTCGTTTTGAAGCAGCTTTTCTAATATGAACAAATACAAAGCGAATTATGCATTCTACCTGGTCCTACAGTCGAACAGTATGGAGTCCCAAATATTTTCCACCAAAGATGAATTTCCGTGTAACAAGATTCGTGAGGCGATCCACTAGGCGCCCACTTGATTGTTTCGCCTGATGGGCCGCATACACCTAAACAAGGGGTAACTTTTTCATACGCTTGCGCACCGTGAATCGTAAATATTTGTGTAGCCGCATAGCTAACCAATGAAAAACCTCCCGGTAATATTCTTCTCCAATCTACTAATATTACATGACTTCCGAGGTAATGCGTGCATGTTCCATTGAATGAAACATCAAGTGTGTAGTCACCTTCTTCACCTTCTGCCCCATAGATTGACACATCTGAACGAGCATAAGAAACACCTGATGATGACGCTGAGAAATTTCTGCCGTAAGGCGATGTCATTACAGCATTCACTGATAGATTATGAATGGTTGAGGAATATGAGGACTCAGAAATAACACAGGCATTAAGGGTGCCGCTTCCCTCATCAACCCATATATTCTCAAGGAGAGACATAGAGTAAACATAGCTATTTATTGTGACTAAAAATATAACTAAAAAACTAGCATTTAGAAATTTATTAATAAGATTAGTAGATAACATTTCGCAACCCTTTATTAAGACACCCCTTTTTGTACTAACATTAAAAATAACATGTATTATTAATGTAATCAGTATCGAATTTCCTTACCCTACTCTTTAAGTATGCTATTTCCCCCATTTTGAAGGGAAGTCCTTTAGATCTGGAATAATTTTTACTTTCTTTTTTAAGTCATTATCAAAATATTTACTTAGGGCTGCCTTAGGGTTTGCCCCTAATCTTCCGGTTAAAGATTGAAACGATTTGCTTATATAAAGGTCTTTCTGAGCTTGTAACAACTCTAACTGTTTCATCGTTTCCGGTGATGGGTCAGGCCAATTTGAATCTTTTATTTCTTTGACTTGTTGGTCTAATTTATCACTATACAGCTTATATTCTTCCGCGATACCTTTTAACTTGACCAGATCATCATCAGCTAATCCTGTATCTTTCTTTGCTTTAGAAAATAATTTAGAGTCAGTTGCCATAGCAACGCCGCTAGGGGTCAATAATGAACGTAAAAAGAGGCTATATGCTACTGTATCAGGAATGGCTTTAGGGTTCTGATCTCCGTGGATTGTTCCGTCTGGGTAATTATCAGGTGTTGTGCTTTTGATAGCTCCTTGCGATTTCCGACTAACCGTCACTCCACTTGAAGTCTTTGCATTCAAAGCAGCAATTACAACAATAAAACAGGTTACTCCAATTATCATATATAAATATTTTTTGGTTTTCATAAACTATTCCTTTTAAAAGTAAATCACTCTGACCAACTCTTCTGACCCCTATCAGAAAAGTCTCTCATTCTGCGCTTTCGTAATCAATTAGGTGAAGAAAACTAATTTTTTCACGGTGACATATCATGCCAAGTAAATTAAGGTACTGTGAGTTGATACAAAAGTAAGACAATTGACCCACCTCAATTCTATAGTCACGAGCAATTCCTTCAACCCCACTACCGGGATCATTTATATATAGATCGAATATTTTACGCCTTTTCGCGCTGAGCAGCTTTCCTGCTTGATTAAGTAGAGAAATTCCCGATATTGAGTCAATCCCACGATTGGGCATCTCATTTATACTTATATTAATACTTAGCAAGGCCAATATTAATTCTTTTGCTTCCCATATCCCTCCTTCCTTTGCTTTTTGTCTAAACCAGCGAGTAAAGATCAAGTAAAACTTATGTCCTGCGCTCTCATAGCAATCGAACATTACATTCGGATATTTATTAAGTGCAGAATCTATTGCATACAAATGCGTTTCTATTTCTTCTATATTCATTTCCGAAAATACCTTATAAAGATTCTTCTTTCATGATTAACCCGTCACACGCACTCTTTAAACTGACTAGCCAGTTATGAATAAAAAGATAAATGACTTTTTGTTTCTTGTCCTTAACCTACATTAAGCCCCTACTGAATATACATTCAGCGGCTCTCTATATTTAGGTTATTGTTTCATCACGACCATGCCTCTTTTTGCTCCACTATCTCTGCTTCTTGAATCAAAGCTTGCAAGTTCTGAAAATAACCCACTCTTTCTCTTCAGCGATTGACCTGTCCTTCTTCATCTCTTTAAAAATAATGCTCAGGTGTTGCGGCGTAATCGCCAAAATTCCAGCGATGTCCTGTTTGGCAATTGGCAATGCAAGATATAATTGCCCTTTACGCATTATCCCAAATTCTTTGGTAAATTGTGTAAGTAGAATAAGTAATCTGG
>JAYSTY010000117.1:0-23309 GCA_043719385.1 Blastocatellia bacterium
CGCCTGGCTTACCTGTTTTGCAGGCGTGCCAGCTCCGCACGTAAACGAACAATTTCGGTCTCGGCTTCAAGACGCGAATTCTTTTCAAATTCTGCCCGCACTTCAGCCTGTTCCCGCGCCAAAGTTTCTTCTGCCAGCGTCGGCAAAAACTTTTCTGCGGTCGGATCAAACAAGCGCAAAGTTTTTCCGGTATCAACTAATTCCAAACCTAATGCTGCGCTGAACACACGATGCTTTTTCACTTTGACTTTTTTGTAGGCTCCATCCGTGAGTTGAAACGCGAGCAATGGCTCTGGCAGATAATCGTATTCAGAGTCAAAAAGATAATATTCTTTGACGCCGAGCCGGGCATACAATTGCAGTTTGAGATAGGAATCGTCGCCCCAGATTTTGCGCGAAGAAATTTCAAAAATGACTTCGGGGGCTTGTCCTTCTTCCCACAGTTTATAGGTGCGGCGTAGCTCTTTGCTGACTCCGCGCACGACCAGCACATCAGGTGAAACGCATTTTTGCGGCCTGTTCTTTTCGTAATAAAACATGATGTTGCCGGAGACATAAACTTCCGCTTCGGGCTGAAACCAGACCTTCAACGTTTCGATCAATTCCGTAATTAACTCCCGATGCACATCCGTTTCTGCCATAGGTTTCCCGTCCGATTCAGGATAGTCAATTTCGACTACTGCGCCTGCTAAAGCCAAATTATTTTTGCTCATACTGCACCTCAGATGGCGAATAAATTAACACGAAAAATGATGGGTGAAAAAGTCTATTCAAACTGCTTTTTGAAGTCGGCGAACTGTGATTTTAACTCAGCCATTTCCTGCCTGAGTGAAGCGATTTCGGCTTCAAGTTGAATCATGCGCTCTTCTTTTATCGAGGAAGAATTTGAAACGCGTGGAGTTGCGACTGCCACGGCAAGTTCTTCCACCTTCACCTCTCCTGACAGCAAATGCACATAGCGGGATTCTTTCGTTCCGGCCTGGCGAGGTAATTTCAGAACTAATGGTTTACGGTTTTCCTCGTCCGCTAAATCCTGCAACGTCAGTTCGACATCCGCCGAAGATTCAAAGGGGTATAAAGAAGCGGTACGGCTGCGGAGTTCGCCCGGCGTTTGTGCGCCGCGCAACAATAACACGCACATCACGGCTGTTTCTCTGATGCTCAAATCAAGGGCTTCGGGAAACAAATGACCATATTTTGCCACGCGCGCATCGGCTCCGCTAAAGACATAGGCAAACTTTTTTTCCCGTAAGTTGTTCAGCGTTTTTTGGACGATTGATTCGTCGTATGAGACGACCGGATCGCGGCTGGATTTTTGATTGCAGGCGTTGAGTAATGAGTTGAGAGTTAGCGGGTAATATTCAGGAGTCGTGATTTTTTTTTCAACTAATGCGCCGAGTACGCGCACTTCATATTCATTCAATATTGTTTCCACAAATTTTCCTTTACGATGGCAACCCACCCGCTGCCGCAGGTGGTACTGTCTGCCCGAACCGTGAAGCTCCTGCCTGCAAAAATTTAATGAACTCGTTCTTATCTCGCGTGAGTCCAACCGGCGCCGACAATTCCTGTCCATCAGGCGTAATCATCACATACAACGGTAGCCCGACATTTTTAAATTTCTTCTCCTGTAGTTCGGCATTTTTTTCGTCTTCAGGCGTCTGCCGATCCGTGTATAACTCAGCCAGCACAAAATTATCCAGCGCTTTTTTTACTGCTGCGTCGGTGAACATATTGCTTTCCATCCAGCGGCAGTTCGTACAGGTCACGCCGGTGAAGTTCACAAAGACCGGACGATTCGTCGCCTTTGCCTGGGCCAGCGCTTTGTCGTAATTCATAACCCAATCCGAATGCGCAGCGGCTCCCACCTGCGTAGTGCTTCCGTTATTTTTCGCCGGAGGAACCATGCCTTCAAATCCCGCCAGATTTCCGCCAAACATTCCCGTCAAAAAATAAAACGCGAGACCAAAAAAGAAGACGCTCATCAACATTCGCAGCACGCCTAAACTCTTCACGGGAGAATCCATCGGGAGCTGAATTTTGCCGAGCAAATAAATTCCCGCAACTAACGCAATGGCTACCCACGCTGATAAAAACACATTGCGCGTGATGGCATTCCAGCCCCAGACTAAATCTACGTTGCTAAGAAATTTCAAGCCGGCGGCCAATTCAATAAAGCCCATCGTGACTTTGACGCTGTTCATCCAACCGCCGGATGACGGCAGCGATTTCAACCAATGCGGAAAAATCGAAAGCAAAAAGAACGGGAACGCGAATGCCGTAGAAAATGCCAGCATCCCGATAATTGACCAGAACCATTCACCTTGCGCCGCGAAAACTAAAACCTGTCCGACGAACGCGACGGTGCAAGTGAACGAAGTCAGCGTGAACACCAAGCCCATTAACAAAGTAGTGCCGTAGCCTCCACCCTGCCGTGTTTGCGAATCAAGTTTGTTGACCAAACCGGACGGCATCCGAATTTCAAATAAGCCAAAAAGGTTCAGCGCCAGCACAAAAAACAAAGCCGCCATCGCCAGATTCAGCCACGGATTCGCGGCGAATTTGTTCAGCCCGGCGGCTCCGGCAATCAATGTCATCAACAAGCCGAGTCCAGTGAACGTGAAGATAATTCCGAGCGCGTACACCAGCGATTGCGTGATAGCGCGGCTACGCGATTGTTCGGCTTGCTTGGTGAAATACGAAACGGTAATCGGAATCATCGGGAAGACGCACGGCGTCAGCAACGCCAATAATCCTGACGTGATTGCCAGCAAAATAAAATTTAAAATCCCTTTATTCTTGAGGTCTGCCGCAGAAGTCGTTGTGATTGTCTCTGCCTTTGTACTATCAACTCCATCGCTCGGCGGGATCGTGCTTTGCATCCCGAATGGAGACGGGCTTGCACTCGGAGAAGGGGAAGGCGAAATGCTCGGCGACGGGCTGGGGCTAACACTTGGCGAAGGCGAAGGGGAAACGCTGGGCGATGGCGACGGCGATATTTTTGGACTCGCTGAAGGGCTTGGCGAAGGCGAAGTATTTGTCGCTACTGCCGCAATGATCGTCGCCTCCGCTTCAAAATTTTTGGTCGTCGGTCGTAAACAGGTCGTGTCATTACAAACCTGAAACGTCACTTTCGCTGAAGCTTTGGTAGCTCCGACAACTGCATCAGGTTTAGCTTTGATGGGAATGGAGAAGGACACGCTGCCTTCATACGTTTCTGTCTCAATCTGAAAATTTGGATCGAATGCTTTTTTTGCGGGCGGTGCGCTCACATTTCCATCAGGCAAAAATTCTCCGCCTTCCTCCAATGCAACTTTCGTTGCACGTGGCGGAGGTCCCTGCTTGAGCGAATACAAATGCCAGCCGGGATCAAGTTTCGCCGTAACGACTAATATCGCTTTTGCGCCTTGTTTGACGGTTCCGGGTTCGAGTTTTGCCAACCAGGAAATTGGGTTTTGGGCAAAGGCATTGGTGGAAAATAACAGTACGACGAAAGCGAACACGAGGCGGAAATTATGATGCGACATGATGAATTACATTCTCCCTCAGAGTAAATCGAAAAGGGATTCTACTTTATTCCCTGCCATACAAGCAAAAACGCGGCAACCCCTGATGCAAGCGTCACCGCGTAATTTAGCTGGCTTTGAATTTATGGGAAATCAGGAAGCATCGCTCCCGCTGAATTATGATGTTTGCGCGGCTCGCATTTCCGCCATTTTCCTGAAACGCTCTTTCATAATACCGACTCGTGCGGCTCCATTTGGATGAGCATTGACGAGGCTTTCCAGGTTTTTCAGGTAATGTTGTCCGAACACACCCTCGCGGAGTTCCGGCACAAAATCGCCAATTTTCGCCCACACTGCAAGAAATTCTCCATTCGTGTCAAAGAACAGATTCGCGTCAATCGTGCCGTGGTTAACCAGAGCCGCAGCCATATCCCAATAGCTGGTCGCCTGGCGATACCAGGCGCTTTTTTCCGGCTCGCTCATCACCATCGTTTTGATTTCATCGGCGCTGGTCGGCATAAATTCCGGGCCGGTCATGAAGCCGCGTGCCTTGCGCATCACCTCTTCGCGGCGCATTTCGTAAAGCTGTAAAATTAATTTCGCATCTTCTGCTGTTGCCATTTTCTCTCCCTGAATGAGCCGCGAATTGCTTGCGGCGGATTTTACAAGTTAATGTAATTTGGGCCGCCACCGCCTTCGGGTGTGACCCAGTCAATAATTTGATACGGATCCATAATGTCGCACGTCTTACAATGCACACAGTTGGAAAAATTCACCTTTGGCCTGCGCCCACCGTCAACTTCTTCGATTTCGTAAACGGCGGCAGGGCAAAAATTCTGACACGGATTACCATATTCTTTTGTGCAACGTTCAATGCAAATACTCAGATCAAGAATATGCAGATGTGAGGGCTGATCTTCCGTGTGCTCCGTGCCAGAGCGGTAAACATCCGTGAGCTTATCGAATGTCAGCGCGTTGTCATATTTCACCGGAGCGGGATCAAGCGGGCCGGAAATCTTTTGCATGTGTTCGTGCCCGGCTTTGGTCGTGCGCAAATCACCGCGCACCCCGCTTCCGCCCGTCAGGTATTGCAAGCCGCTTTCCAGCAAACCGCGCATGCGCCCTTTTTCAAAAGCCTGGTGAAAATTGCGGACTTCGTACATTTCTTTTTTGACATAGCTGCTCTCAACTAAATCATAGTAGCGTTTCAATTGCGCGTCATCGTATTTGTCCGCCAACAACGCTGCAAAAATTGCCTCCGCCGCAAAGATGCCTGATTGCATTCCCAGGTGAATGCCTTTGAGTTTTTGCGAATTCAGGAATCCGGCTGAATCACCAATGATGCAAAATCCAGCGCCGTAATATTTTGGTTGCGCAAAGTATCCGCCCATCGGAATTGTTTTCGCGCCGTAATAAAGCATCTTGCCGCCCGCCAGCATTTTGGCAATGGCCGGATGCTGTTTGAATTGCTGAAACAGGCGATGTGAATCAGTATGCGGATTGCGATAATCCAGGCCCACGACCAGACCAATATCGAGCAAATCATTTTGCATGCCATATGCAAAGCTTCCACCATAAGTATCATCCGGCAGCGGATAACCCAGCGCGTGCATGACAAAACCTGGCTTGACGCTGCCCTTTGGCAATTCCCAAATTTCTTTGACACCAGTCGAATAAACCTGCGGATTGCGACCAGCATCCAGCTTAAGTTTTTGGACAAGTTTTTTAGTCAGCGAACCACGTGCGCCTTCGCCGAAGACGGTGACTTTAGCGAGCAAATTTCCGCCCGGCTCAAACGTATCTTTCAACTCGCCATCTTTGCCGATGCCTTTGTCACCAGTTTGTACGCCGATGACTTTGTCGTTGTTATATAAAACTGCGGCGCCTGGAAATTCAGGATAAATGTCTACGCCGGCGGCTTCGACAATGGGGCCGAGCCAGCGAATCAGCTTATTCAGCGACACTACATATTTGCCGTGATTATTCAGGGGCGGCGGGATAATCGGGAATTTTATTTTTCCGGTCGCAGTCAGATATGAAACGTCTTCTTCCGTGACAATAGATTCCAGCGGTGCGCCAAGCTCGTCGTAATTTGGCAGCAATTCTTTAAGAACACGAATGTCCATCACTGCGCCGGAACACATGTGCGCACCGACTTCACGTCCTTTTTCGATTACACAAATTGAAATCTCACCGAGGCTTTTGCCACCGGTTTTTTCCGCCGTTTCGTTGTGGGCATTAACGAGTTGACGCAATTTCAAAGCACCTGCCAGAGAAGCCGGGCCTGCGCCAACAAATAACACATCAACTTCTAAATTTTCGCGTTCGATGTTTTCCATAGCAAAGATTATCCGAACTGTCGTCTTTCTTTCAGTTTATTGGCGAAGTTAAGATTGTCTGTTGTGCCAACCATTTTTGCAGTTCTGCCACATCGTGAAAATCCAGAACAGCCTCTGTCAATAAATCCAGTTGCTCGAAGGACAATTCCTGAATTCGCTTTTCTATTTTACGAGAAAGCTTGCCAAACCTGCGCGTTAAGAGCCGAAGCAGCACACTTGTCTCTCCCTGCTGAAGACCTTGCCGAAGGCCTTGCTGCAATCCCTTTTCCAATCCTCGCTGTTCCCAGGTTGTCAGTGTTTCCATAATGATCTCTTTCTTGAATGGTTCTAATTTCTCAATCTCCGCCATGAACCATATTTCTTCCTCATGATTCAATTTCAAATACGTGTCCACGAATCCGGCGATTAATTGCAGGCGAGCCGGATCAAGTTTGAGGGTTGCCATCAGGTTGAAGCATTCGTATTTGACCCTTTGGCGTTCCTGCCGCGTCATTTTCATTTTCGCCATCAGGGCGCTTGCGACCGGATTTTCATGGTGCACATAATCGCGCCAGCTCAGCCGATTCAACTGAATCACGCGATAGTTGAATTCTACCACTTTCAAATCAGGGAATTCGACCAGGTGCGAATTTTGTTCCGGGCGCAACGGACTATCAAACGAGAAAATTACAATTGGATAAACGGGCAAATCGTGTTCTTCATACAACCGCGCAAAATATTTGAAGAAGCGCTTTCCAAATGGTGTCCGCGCACTTGCCTGATTTTCTACCAGGAGCAAAAAGTATGTTTCAAGCCCGCGAAATCGGGCTTTGACAATGATGTCTACTTCGTGACGCTCGCCAGAGGTCACATCCGTGAATACTTCTTTGTCGAGAAATTCGATGGAATCAATTTCCAGGTACTCCAGTACTTCAGGCAAAAATAACTGGATGAATTCGACAAAGAAGGTAGAGATAAGTTCTTTGAAAAGTCTGTCGTGATTGGTCATTTTCGGGGTTGCCAAACGAGTTTGTCGCAAGCATTAAATGGTGCGACAATTTACTGCTTCAACTTCTCAAATTCCGCCGTCAGCGCAGGCACGACTTCAAATAAATCACCAACGATGCCGTAATCCGCAATTTCAAAAATCGGCGCTTCGGCGTCTTTGTTGATGGCGACAATTGTGCGTGCTCCCTTCATCCCGACCAGGTGCTGAATCGCGCCGGAAATTCCTATCGCCAGATAAAGTTTCGGCGCGACGGTTTGTCCTGAAGAGCCGATTTGGCGATCCATTGGTAACCAGTCGTTGTCACAAATTGGACGCGAAGCCGCGATTTCTGCGCCCATTGCTGCTGCCAGTTTTTGTACGATTTCGATGTTCTTTTGCTCTTTGATGCCACGCCCGACGGCTACGATTATGGGCGCCTGCGTCAGGTCAACAGCGGCTTTGGCTTCTTTAAATCTCGCCTCTGGGCGCTGGCGAATCTGGTCGGCGTCGAGGTTGATCGTCAGGGACTGGATTTCAGCTTGTCCGGCCTCTGCTTCGTCGCCGCGAAATGAACCAATTTGGAAGCTGACGAAATGTGGCGTGTCGCCAGTTGGCACAACGTCGGCGGAAAGTTTGCCCTGGAAAATCTGGCGCGTGAAAACTGCTGCACCATCTTCAATTTTATAGCCGATGCAATCACCGACCAGCGCACGATGCAAACTCGCGGCAAGCTTCGGCGCAAAATCGCGGACTTCATAAGTGTGAGCCATTAAAATCAGCGCGGGTTGCACTTGTTCGATGATCTGCCGGCAAGCAATGGCGTAACCATCCGCCGTGTATAATTTAAGATTTTCGTTCTCAACCGTGTAAACGCGCTGTAATTTTTTGCCTGCGACCTCGGCGGCTAAATTGCCGATGCCGTGGCCTAAAATTACGGCTGAAATTTCCTGGTTGAGTTGCGCACCAACCAATTGTGCAGCGCGGACAGCTTCATAAGAAGCGCGATTAATTTGTCCTTCGACATGTTCAATAAAAACTAAAATTCCGTTTGCCATAATTCCTCATTAGTGATTGGTGGGTAGTGGTCGGTTGCTGGTTTCTCTCCGACTACCGACTACCGACTACCATTTACTGATTCTCCCTGATATTTTCGGCGATGTTGGCAAGCCGTTCGGACGAAGCGCGAACTTCGGTCAGCGCATTTTGTAATTCGGTGTTGAGTGAGCGCAGGAACAAACTTAACTGGTCACGACCAAGCATATTGTCAGAAATCTCAGGATCAGTTTTGATGGCTGATTCGATTGCCTGCAATTCAGCATCATACTTTTCAAAAAACTCGCGTGCCTGCGCCCGCGCCTGTCTGAGCAATTCTTCTGGTCGTGATAGTTTACTCATAAATTTGCGCCACCTTAAAAGACTCGCGCTTCGTTCTTTAATTTCTCAACTAAGGTTGCCGCTGCCGCCGCCGCTGAACCTTCGATCATTTGCGTTTGTTTGGATTTTTGCGGGAAGTACACGCGCCTGATTTGTTGTTTTGGCGCGAGTGTTGCCACTTCAATCCCCAGCCCCGTCGCATCAACTTTCTTCATCTCTTTTTTCTTCGCCGCCATAATTCCTTTGAGCGTCGCATATCGTAAAGTGTTAATGCCCGATTGAATCGAAAGCACGGCGGGCGAAGATAAACTCACCCATTGAAAATAGCCCGCTTCAAGCTCGCGTTTGACCCTGATCCCTTCACCTTCAGTTTGAATGTCCATCACAATTGTGACGTGCGACAAGCCTAATTGCTCCGCCGCGATGACACCTGTCTGGGCATAGCCGTTGTCATCCGATTGCAAGCCGGTGAGCAACAAATCAAAGCCTTCAGCTTTGGCCGCCGCCGCGATTACGGAAGCCGCACCAAAGGCATCAAGGTGGTCGAACGCTGTATCTTCCAAATGCAAGCCGCGATCTGCGCCTCTGGCCAAAGCTTCTTTGATAACCGATTGTACACGCGCCGGGCCAAGCGATAACGCCACGACTTCGCCGCCGTGTTTTTCCTTAAGCTGTAACGCCGCTTCAAGTGCATAGGCATCAGATTCGTTGATTTCATAAGTCAGGTCGCGGTCCTGAATCCACGATCCAGCCTCGTTGATGCGTAAAATAGAATCATTTTTGGGAACCTGTTTAAGACAAACAATAATCTTCATAAAACCCTCAATTTGGATAACCTGCTAATGAATGAATCATCATTCATTTTTCAAAATCATATATCACTTCTTTTCAATTCCTTCAATTGCATCCAGCAGCGCGGCTTTCATTTGATCCAGGCATTCGCGGGTTTGCGCTGCTCTGAGATGAGGAAGCGCACGCTCATTAGCGATTTTTCCGAGGGCGCGAACGGCTGCAATACGGGCGCGAATCGCTTTGTCGCCAAGCAATTCTATCAGATGATCCAAAATCTTTTCATCGGCTTTCTCTTTATTTAATTCCCTGCCAATTGCGCCCAGGCAACCGATTGCCGCCACGCGAACAGCGAGATGCTCGCCGTATTTGCTGTGTGTGAACGCTAAATCAACCGCACGTTTTTCTTTCGCCATTTTGAAAGCGTGAAAGACCGAAGCCCTGACAACTTCCTGCCACGAATTGATTTTTAGCGCTGAACAAATCGTATCATAAACTAAATTACCGTTTGCCTCATCAGTAATATTTGCCAAAGCCCTGACCGCCGCGACGCAGACAAAATAGCTGGGTTCATCTACCAGCACGGTTTGCAGGAAGATAATTAATGCTTCATCGGCTTTTTTATGATTTCCGAGCGCCCAGATGCATGCTCGTCGCACACGCGCATCCTCCTCAGTTTGGTAAGCCGCGAGCAAGCCCTGACGGACAGCTTCAGTGCCGCTTTCACCCAATGAAATTGCGGCTGCCATGCGAACGGCCCAGAAATCGTTACCCTGCAAAATTGTACTCAGGATATTGCTAATCTGGTCATCCGTTTTGTAAGCCACCAATTCACGCGCAGCGCGAACTCGTCCTAAAACGTCTTCATCGTGAACCACTTGATAAGCTAATTCCTGCGCCGATTTGGGAAAGCGCAACAGCTTGAACACGCGCTGCCATTTGTCGAAAACAACCATGCGCAGTTTTTGTTCGCACGGAAAATAAAATTCCTGTTCAGCTTTTTCGATCCAGACATGGAAGCTGGTGCGGCGCTCAGTTTCAATCACTTCGCCTGTTTCAGTTGTCACGATTTCAATTTCCACCGGGAAACGAAAAGCTTTGGTCACGTCACTATCTTCATCGGTTTTTTGGACTTGCCTGACGCTCAGGCGCAGCATTTTATTGGCGCGTTGCCATTCATACTCAACTTCAAGTTCGGGATAGCCTGCGTTGTAAATCCACTGCTCAAAAAACCAGTGCAGATTTTTTCCGGTGACTTCTTCGATAGCCACTTTCAGGTCGTTGGTTTCGGCTACGCCAAAGGCAAATTTGCTGAGGTAACGAGCCAGCGAACGAAAGAAAGCTTCGTCGCCCAAAACCTGGCGCAGCATGTGCAAAACACACGCGCCTTTTTCGTAAGCGTGACGATCCATCAATTCTTCGGAATAACGATAGCGATGCGAAAGAATCGGGCGGCGATGGCTGGAAAAATCTTCGTGGAGGTAAGTCAAAAAATCCTGGAAGAGCGCAAACCTCGCTTCATCGTTGCCGCTGGTATGTTCACGCCACAAAAATTCCGCATACGTGGCAAAGCTTTCGTTCAGCCAGATTTCAGACCATTGCTTACACGTTACCAAATCTCCCCACCAGTGATGCGCCAATTCGTGCGCCACGATGTCATCATAATGCACGTCAAGTTCGGCCCGCGCATCCAGCAAACAACGATCTGTCATCGTCGTGGCCGAAGTGTTTTCCATGGCACCAAATAAAAAATCATCCACGAGAATTTGTGAGTACTTCGCAAACGGATAAGGGTAACCAAATTTGTCGGCGAAAAATTCGATCATCTCTGGCGTCCGCGCAAACAATTTTTTGCCCGCTTCGACGCGATCACTATAAACATAATATTCAACGGGCAGGCCTTGCAAACGTTCCTGAATCAATTCGTATTCGCCGATCACAATCGTGACCAGATAGGCCGGATGCGGTTGTTCCTGACGCCAATGATACGTGATGGTTTTCTCAATCTGATTGCCAGTGGAGCCAATCAGCGCCCCGTTGGAAAGCGCGAAAAACTTTTCGTCCACGGTGGCCAGCACTTCGGTCGTCATTTTCTGGTGCGGAGCATCGAGGCAGGGAAACCACCAGTGCGCGTCTTCGGTTTGTCCCTGCGACCAGATTTGCTGTGGTTTTTGGGGATAGCCCGCGTCGGGCCGGATGAAATATAAGCCTTTGCGCGGACGACAAAAATATTCAATTTCGATGGTTATTTCTTCATTACGTTTGGCTGCCTCGGTCAGCTCAATGACCAATTTTTCCTGTTGTGTCGCAAAAGATAATGGCGTCGAAGGCTGGTTGAGCGGAAGCAGCGGCGAGGTGTCAGGTTCATGCAAAGCAGCTATTTTTCGCACGCTGGCGATGCTCATTTCTGCGGCATCAAGTTCAATACTTTGCAAACCATCAGCAAATGGTGACAGTGTCAAAATTGCTTTTCCTCGCACGCTGGCATTTTCGAGATCAAAGCTTAGCGCAAGTTTCAGGTGATTGATTTTGAAGCTTCGATCAGACGCATGATGATCTGCGCCGGAAATTTCTTCGCGCTCAATTTTGAGCATCGTTTCGTATAAATTAACATCTCCCCACTGGCGTGGATCAAGCAGGGCAGGGTGAATCAGCGGATCATTGACAGGTGATTTTTCGCTCATAGCGCGGTAGTTTCAATGTTTCCGTAACAAGTTGCAAGAGGAGAGGCGGAAATTGTTGAGGGAACCCGGCTCGCAATGGCTCGCGGTACTGTCCCGCAGGCGGGTACTGACACTATGCTTGAATCACACTAATTCCCCACGCGGATTTGATTGCGGATAAGATTAACTTTGGGGGCGTCATGGATTATTTGCTCGGCTTTTATTTTTTGTGCCTCAATCGCCACACGACCTGTCAAAGTGACTTCGCGGTTTTGCACTTTGATTTTTATCGGTTGATCTTTTAGTTCAGCCACTGCCTGGATTTTTTCGCGCAGATTGGCTTCCATTTCCAAATTTTCAATATTGATGGCGGGAACTGGTTTTTCCTCTGCTTCGACCGCAAGTTTAGGGCTGGGGACGATCTGAAGCTGATTCCTGACTTCCTTTACGCCGGGCATTTCTTTGGCCAAACTGCCAGCTAAATCTTTGTCAATTTCCGTTGGCACTTCACCACTTAACGTTATCTGACCTGCTTTACTTTCGACCCCGATATTGTGACCGTACAATCGTTTGCTTTGTGCCAGGGCTGATTTAATTTTAGCAATTAAGGCTGTCTCGGCTTTTCTTTTTTCAGTCTCATTAATTTCTTCGAGGCTGGGAGCAGGTTTTACGACAGGTATTTGATCTCGGTTAATGACGAGGAAATAATAACCGGATAAAATTACCAGCGAAAAAAATAATCCAAGCGCCAGCAAACGCAGCCAGAAATTGATTCCCATCTCATCAGCTTTTCGGAGTAATAAAAGCAATTGCATAACGATTCACCATTCCCGACAAATTACATATTTGCCCATTTCACCAAATCGCTGATTTTCATGCCAGAGACAATCAACGTGGCAAAGAGCACATTCAAACCAATTAGTGCGGCGACCGCTTTGACCGCCCAGCGTTCGACAGTTGGTGGTGTGCCGCCACGCGGACCGGCCATAAGTTTGACAGCCTGGCGCGGGGCAAATGGTTTTTCGCGCAGGAGTCGTTCAGCCGCAAGGCGGGTCATGAAATCTTCAGAGGTGAGTTTGACCCCAGCGATTTCATTTGGTTCGTAAGCTGAATTCGCCTGGAACTTAGCTGGTTCGAGAGCTGACCGCTGTCCCGAAGTTACAGGCGCAGTGCGCACGAGTTTTTCAAACTCTTCGTGAAATTCCTGGAGAAAACTTAAATCGCTGATCGTCGGATTAACTTCATTCACAGCGTTAGTATTTTGTGCCTGACTCTCAAAGTCCCGGCGGTTGCCAGCGCCAACCACTTCAAAAGAGTGAGCGCAAAATTCGCAGGCTTGACTATCAATCTTATTTTCGCAGGTGCAGATTGAACTAAACATATCGTAACATCCTTGTCATAGTGTTGTTGGAGACATGACTAAATTAGGGGAAGATTGTTTGGAATGTGCTGCAAAGCCGTGATTATTCGGCTTCGCAGAGTAACAAAATTTATGCAGAAAAATGATAATTTCTCTTTGTTCGATGAACCTGAAAATTCAGCTCCTCGCCCGCCGGATCGTCAGGCGCCACTCGCCGAACGCATGCGTCCGCGCACGGTGCAGGAATTTATCGGGCAGGAACATATTCTGGCTGCCGGTAAATTATTACGGCGGTTGATTGAAGAAGACAAGCTGACATCGCTGATTTTTTGGGGGCCGCCCGGCACAGGCAAAACTACGCTGGCGCAAATCATCGCCCACAGCACGAGGTCGAATTTCGTACCATTCAGCGCCGTCACCTCCGGCATCAAAGAAATCAAGCAGGTGATGATTGATGCCGCCGCGTTGAAGACCAAAGCCAATCGCCGGACGGTTTTATTTGTGGACGAAATTCATCGCTTCAATCGCTCGCAACAGGATGCGTTTTTACCTTATGTCGAAAATGGCACGATTACTCTGATTGGCGCGACCACGGAAAACCCTTCGTTTGAAATCAATTCGGCGCTGCTCTCACGTTTGCGAGTTTTTGTCCTGCATCAATTGGAAGCAGCGCAGGTCGCCGAAATTCTTGCGCGGGCAGTGCGTGATGAAGAACGCGGATTAGGTCAACGCAACGCGCAGATTTCTGACGAAGCTTTGTTGTGGTTAGCGAACCAAACCGGCGGCGATGCGCGCAATGCTTTGAATACGCTGGAACTGGCGGTAACTTCTGCTGACGCAAAAATTATTACGCAAGCCAATTTGAGCGAGGCGCTGCAACGGGCGAATGCGCTTTATGATAAAACGGGCGAGCAGCATTACAACCTCGTTTCCGCCTTCATCAAATCCATTCGCAATTCTGATGCTGATGCGACACTGTACTGGCTGGCGCGAATGATCGAAGCGGGCGAAGACCCGATGTTTATTGCCCGTCGCATCGTCCATCACGCCTCCGAAGATATTGGTCTGGCTGATCCACAAGCCTTAGTCATTGCCGCTGCTGCCGCCAGTGCGACACATTTAATCGGACTGCCCGAAGCGCGTTTAGCTCTTGCTGAAGCCGCCGTTTATTTGGCCACCGCCCCCAAATCAAATCGCGTGTATGTCGCCTATGAAGCCGCCGCCGCCGATGCTCGCGCCACGCAGGCTGAGCCGGTGCCGCTGCATTTACGCAACGCGCCGACTAAATTAATGAAGGGATTGGGATATGGAAAAGATTACCAGTACGCCCACGATTACGAAGCAGGAAAGACGGCGATGGAATGTTTGCCGGAGCAATTAAAAGAGAAAAAGTATTACTAAAATTACAACAACACCTTCATCGGGCGCATGCTGTGACGTTGGGGTAAGCAAAGCACCTGTGGCGCGTTCCGGTGCAATGGATGTTCGGCAGTGCCTTATTTTTTACGGAACTCAACTGAATTACCTTTCGATTCAAATTCCCCCGTCTCAACAGGTAAAAAATGATTATATTTTCCATCTTTACGTTTTATAGCGAAACCACCTAAACTCTGTTTGACTCTTCCTTTATTTCTACCACCATGGGTCATTTCTTGAGAATTACAGTTAGGGCACAGAAAGCGAAGATTTTTGGGGCGATTATCCCCGTGTACGCCATTTATGTGATCAAGTATTACCTTGAGATCTTTGCCATTCCATTCAGGTCGTTCAGTAAAATATTTACAGCAAGGATTGTCACAGCGTAATGGGATCGGTGGATTTTGCTGTGAACGCCAATTCGAATAATGACGCCTAACAGTTTGCTGAGACTGGCGACCCTTTTTGTACTGTAAAACTTCTTTTTGTAAAAGCTTTCCCATAATGTATTTCAGTTTTCAATAGGAACTTGACAAGCCGAACTGGAATTATACGGCAGTTGCCCTGGCTACATTCTCTTTGCAGGGGAGTGAAATGATAAATATTGATCCCTGACCGGGCTGACTTTTCGCCATAATGCTGCCGCCATGCCGTTCGGCGATTTTTCGACAAACTGCTAGGCCGACTCCTGTTCCTTCGTAATCTCCGCGTCCATGCAGGCGCTGGAAAATTGCAAAAATTTGTTCGCTGTATTTCTCATCAAACCCGATCCCGTTATCAGAAATTTCCAAACGAAAAATACCCGGCTGAAACTCGCCTTTGATTTTGACGACAGGGGTTTCGTCAGGCTTATGAAACTTGAGCGCATTGCCAACTAAATTCTGGAGGAGTTGGCGCATCTGGGTTGGGTCAGCTTTGAGAATCGGGAGATTGTCTGTTTCAATGCGCCCGTTAGTTTGCTCAATCCGAATTTCAAGATCAGAAATTACTTCAGCCATTATTTTTGCCAGATCAACCGCCTCAAAAGGGAGTGCTTTGGTTGTGATCCGCGATAAAGTCAGGAGGTCATTGATTAAGGTTTGCATGCGACTGGCGGCGCTCAGCATGCGGTCAAAATAATCGCGGCCCTGGTCGTCAATCGAGGCGGCATATTTCGTTTGTAAGCGGCTGCCAAAAGCCTGGACTTTTCGCAATGGTTCCTGCAAATCGTGTGAGGCAATCGAGGCGAAATCCTGCAATTCACGGTTGCTCCGTTCCAGGTCACGTGTACGTTCTTTGACGCGATTTTCCAATTCATCTTTGGTTTTCTGCACGGTTTCCAAGGCTTTTAATAGCTCGCGCTGTGACGTTTCGGCCCAGTCGCAGGCTACCTCAGTTTCGGTCAGAGCTTCCTCCAGCCTGCAACTGCGAGACTCGCCCTGCAAGCGCAGGCTTTCTGTCTGCCCCAAACTTTTGACGCGGGAACGATGGATGAAAATTGAAAGTGCCGTGGCAATGATGCCGCCGCTGCCAAAATGAATGTTGTCCGGCGATAACCCAAGCGCACTGACCGCCGCGACCCAGCCCAGCAGAATGAGCGCGATATTCCATTTGTACCAGCGAGTGTTCAGATGGGAAAAACCTGCGCCAATTAGCAACATCATCAGATTCGTCGCCTGCTTTGGCTCTTTGGTCAGGTACAAATGCAGAATACAGTTGATAAAAATCAAGGCAGTAATCAAGGTCGCAAAATGATTGGCGAAAATAATTGTCGCTGGTTTAGTTTTGAGCACCCACCGCATGACATAGAACAACAGCGCGGTTGTTAATGCCAGTGGCACCAGGATTTTGGCGAGTGTCGGAGGCAGCAGCGCCAGATGCATGAGCGCCAAAAGCAAATACAACCCGCACAGAAAGCCGCCTAAAAAAATCGCGTTTGTGTAAGTAAAGCCATCCAGCAACCCTTGGATTTCTGCTTCAGTAATGACAATTGTTGTGTTCTGTCGGTCAGTCGTAGCCGATACAATATTGTCAGGTGATAACTCTGGTTGATTAGAGGGGGAAGCTAATGGCAAGGTCACGTCTCATTTCAAGGTGGGGCAAATTTTTTGCGGGAACTGAATGAGAAAACTATTCAGTCATTGCGACTGAATAGAAAGGTAACAACAAGCTCGTTGCAGGTCAAGCATAATTTCACGGCTTCTTATTGTATGTAAACAACTTATCTGAATTTTACGACTATTTTGTTTTCTTGATTTCCTTCAACAGCCGCTCCGCATGATTCCTGGCAATCAGCGGCACGCTTTCATCCGTTTTGATTTCCAGCAGCAATGGCGTGAAGCGTTCCGGGTCGGCGATAGTTCTGGATTTCAATTCGCCTTCGAGATAGCGCAATTGCGCCGGCGTCGAAATCGGATCGCTCTGACGAACGGTTTCGATTTCAAAAATACGTGTTTCCTGCGTCGCAATATTGCGGAAGATATTTGCCAGTTTGTTCAGCGCAGCATTTTCGGTGTAATTAAAACTGACTTTGCGATGTTTCCCACCGTTGGAATAACTGATCGTCATGGTTCCGAGATGTGAGAAATCCTTTTTATATTGGTAATTTTCGTTGCTCGCAAGGAAGTTCAACTCAGTCAGCAAAAAATTGATTTGTGTCAGGACAGTTTGGGTAACGGCGAGCTTATTAATGATTTCATCGCTCCCTTTTTTCTTGAAGCGAAACTCGCCTTTGCCATCAGCCCCGAATTCGAGTTCGACGAGCGGCGTCGTGAATTTTTCATTCTCGAACAGGTAATGAAATTTTGTTTCTGTACTGGCTTCAGCGTTTTGGCGATCAACCGGAACAAGCTGTATTTGTGCCTCGACAGCAGAAATACAAAACACAAGAGCGAAAAAAACTGCAATGAATTGACGCATAGTTTAGCTTGATTAATTTGCCGCGACAGACTTCTGTGCCTTCGGATCAAATTTTTGCTCAATGAATTTTTGCGCGATGGCCTGAGCATTATCGTAGTTGTTGCCGTTGCTGATCGCTTTGTTGTATTCGGCTAAAGCGCGTTCGCGCTGATCAATCGCATCCCACGCGTTGCCACGATAAATGTAACACCACACTTCGATCCAGTCGGGGCGCAAATTGCCATTCAATCCCTGATCAAACGCATCAAGCGCTTTTTGATAGTTGCGTTGCAGCATGCATAAGAGGCCGAGGTTATACCACGCCCAGGAATTGCCGCGATTAATCTTGATAGCGGCGTTGAATTGCTGTTCGGCTTCGAGATATTCATTTTCTTTGACGTGTTCGATGCCGCGCCGCACGACGACGGATTGCCGTAACTCTTCCGAGCTACGCATAATTTTTGAATCAGGATCAATAATAATATCCAGCGGTTTGCTCTTGGATTGAATGTCAAAATCCGCCGAAGTTCCTTTCATCACTAAAACCTGCTTTTCGGCGCCGGCTTCAGTTTTCAATAAAACTTCAATGGGCATTTCAAAAGCTTCAATTTCCTGTTTGACCGTGCCGGGAACGCGGAAACCTTCTTTATTTCTGAGCATACGATAATCAGCATGAAATTCAGGGACGCCCGTTGAATCCACCCATTGCCCGAAAAATGAGCGCATATTACGTCCGGCAACAGTTGAGGTCAGCGTCTCAAATTCATCAATGCTAAAATTCTTACCCGAATATTTAGTGTAATAATCGCGGATCATCGCATCAAATTTTTGTTCGCCTAATAACTGGCGCAACATATTGAAAACGACTGCGCCTTTATAGAAAATGACCGAACGATAAGCCGAAGTCTGATCATCCAGTTGCTTCGGCGCATTACGAATCGAAGCTGATTGCTCGAACGCTAACGCTTTTTCTAACTCCGCCTGAATCGCCTGCTGGAACTGCGTTTCATTGTTGTTGTCCCGAATGTAAAGCAGTCCGCTGAATTGTGCCAAACCCTGTGACAACCACGCATCATCGAACGATTTGATGCCGACGGTTTGTCCCCACCATTGATACGCCACCTCGCGCGACAATAATTCTTCGTTGCCCGTTGAAAATGCTTTTGTAGACAAAAAGAGAATGCCCGCGCCGGAATATGCTTCCAGCGTTTCATCATCGGTTTCCGCCACGACCAGACGATTGCCATAAGCATAGGCACCGAATTTTGCGGAGTAATATTCCAGATGCTTGCCCACGACATCAGCCACGCGATCCGCCCATTTTTCATCTCCCACTTTGGCATAAACATCTATCGTTAAGCCGCCAAAATTGTATGGTTTGGCAATGTATTGTGCTGCCACATAGTTGCCGGGAAGAATTGGTTTTGTACTGATAAAGGTGTACGCAGTTTTGTTTCCGGTTGGAATTCCCGTCGTCGGTTGTTCGCTATAACCGGCCACGATGATGCCTTTGGGAACGGTAATAGTAATTTGATACGTCGCACGATCTGCGGCGTATTCGTGAAAGGGAAACCAGCGTGCCGCATAAAATAAATATGATCCCTGATTGCCGACATACGCCAAACGCGCATTTTGAATCGGCCCACCCTGCGCGGTTTCGAGGACACCTTCGTATTCAAAAATCAGCGTGAGCGTTTGTTTCGCTGACACGACTGAACCAAGATCAACCCGAACGTTCATGCTTTCACGGCTGTCCTGGATAAATTGTAATCCTTGCGGGTTTGCAGCAGTTGAAGTAGCGGTTGACGTAGTTGCAGCGGGCGTGGCGGGTGCGGGCTTTTTGATGCCTGGGCGCGTGGCTGGCGCTGGTGTCGTTGATGTGGGTGTAGTGACTTTGGGAATTATCCCTGCTTTGAGCGTGATTTTAGTAATTGTCAGCGAGCCGTTCATTTCAAAAACCACGGAACGGGTTTCGGATTGCGGGACAAAAGTTACTTCGGCTCGACCGCGTAATTTTTGTTCCGCCGGAGCCAGATCAGCCTCAATTTTGTAATTCTGCACATCGAATTCGACACTGGCTTTTTTATCCTGCGCAATTGCTGCTGCGCCCATCGTTAGAACTGTGACACAAAGTCCGGTTATCAGCTTCTTCATTTTTCCCTCTCAAATTACTTTTACAAAGATTCGTTCCAAACGCCGCGAATTATATCATCAATAATAATCAAATGGCGTTTGATTATCTAACCGCTTATGATGCGGCATGTATGAGCGTTCGACAGTTATTCAAATTTTATCGCTATGCTTTCGCGTGGGAGAATTATTTGCTCCTCGCCCGCGTGCTTCAAGCCGCTTTGCTGGTGCGTCAAAAAATCAGCGATCAGTCAATTACACCAAAGCTCAAACACGTTTTACCTGTGATTGATACATTTTTTTTGCCACCGCAACTAAACTGGCGCATTTCAGATGCAAAAAAGATTGCCTGGTTTGCCAACGTCGTTATTAATTTTCCCTGGCGGTGGGGAAGATGCCTGCAACGGTCGTTAATTGTTTATCGTTTGCTGAATGGGTATGGGATTCCGGCGCGGTTATGCGTTGGCTTTGACCCCGGCAATGTCGCCGCCGAAGGTCACGTCTGGGTTATCAAATTGGACGCAGGGGAAACAGCATTTGCGGAATCGTTTGATCCGCTGGAAAAATACACGGTCATTTATACCTCGCCATTACCTGTATTAAATCACGCGCAGGACAACACACTTTAAATAATAAGTTTCCGGTACGGTCAGCAAAATTGTATGATCGCGGCCCTGGGTGCGTTTTTCGACCACCTGAATCATCCGTCCGGCATCATTGGCGGCATCCGCGAGCATCGCTAAAAATAATTCTTCGCTGACGTGATACGAACACGAACAGGTGATCAAAATCCCGCCTGGATTCAGCAATTTCATGGCGCGTAAATTAATTTCGTTGTAACCGCGCACCGCCGCTTTCACCGCGCCACGATTTTTGGCAAAAGCCGGCGGATCAAGCACAATCGTGTCGAACCGTTCACCACGAGCATCGTATTCCGCCAACTGGTCAAAGACATTCGCTTCAGTAAATTCGACATTCTGGATTTTGTTGAGTTCGGCATTCCGTGCGGCACGTTCGATGGCGGGCGCAGAAATATCCAATGCCTTTACAGAGTCACAATTTTTTGCTAGGTGCAAAGCAAAGGAGCCGTGAAAGCTGAAGCAGTCCAAGCCGCGACCATGTGCATAACGCATAGCCGCCGCACGGTTTTCCCGTTGATCCAAAAATGCTCCGGTCTTTTGCCCGCCAATTAAATCTACCCAATATTTAATGCCGTTTTCGGTAATTTGAAATTCTGTTGCCGGGTCGGTTGCAGGCTTTTGATAAAGCACGCCGCTGGTCATTGGCAGCCCTTCAAGCTGGCGCACTTTGACATCATTGCGCTCGACAATCAGGCGCGGATCGAACAGTTCAATTAACAATTCAACCCATAAATCTTTTATCGCATCCATCCCGCGTGACAGTGTCTGAATTGAAAACGCATCGCCATAACGATCAATAATCAAGCCCGGCAACCAGTCACCTTCCGCGTGAACGAGACGATAAGCGTCGGCCCTGCCCACAACTTTTTTGCGCCATTCAATTGCGGCAAGTAAACGATCACGCCAGAAATTGCGCCAGAATTCCGGCGTCGCTTTGCTGACGGCATAATCAGTTGTGGCAATGACGCGCAACGTGATTTCCGATTCAGCGCCGAATAAAGCCCAGGCGACAAAGCGATTGCGTTTGTCCACCACGCGTGTAATCGCGCCGCTGTCAGCCACGTGCGGAGCCTGCAACACATCGCTGCGAAAAACCCACAGATGTCCGGCACGGATGCGCTCAACGCCTTTGGGTGAAATGATTGTCTCGGTAGTGACTTGACTCAAACTCATAAACGATGAACTATGAACGATGACCGCAAAAAAGCAAAATCTATCGCGCTTCAGAAATGGAAATTGCATCGGCGTAGCGCAACCATCGCTGGTTGCGCTACTTTATTCAATGCCATTGCCCTCAAGGCTTTGGGCGGAAAATCTTTTAGCTTAACTCCCTTTATGTCCAGCACAGCTTACCTGAGCCTCAGTTCTTATCACGGAGATCGCGCCGCAAATTTGTTGCGCGCGTTGAGTGCCCTCGTGATGGGCGATATTCTTTTGAGCGGAGCTTCGTCGCTTTATGAAACAGAAATGGCAGGCGAAGAGCCAGATGTCTTGAGCCTCGTCATTGCCGTGACCGCGCCGCGCCTGGAGCCATTTTCCCTGCTCAATTATTGTCTGGCAACCGAAACGCGCGTTGGGCGCAAAGGCATGCTGGAACACGGCATTCGTCCGGTCGAGATTGATTTGCTGCTGCTTGATGAACAGATTGTCGAAGAAACGCGGAACGGGATAGAGTTGATTTTGCCGCATCCTTATTTGCATCGCCGCCGTTCCAACCTGATGCCGCTTGCCGAGGTTGCGCCTCATTTGAAACACCCCTTGCTGGGCGAAACGATGGAACATTTGCTGGGAGCGGTAGAAGATACCAGCGCAGTGAGAGTTTATCGGAAATAAGTTAGAAAGTCGGACAAACTGGCAACTTGTCCGACTTCAGCTATACATTAAATCTAAAGTGCATGACATCGCCATCTTTCACCACATATTCCTTGCCTTCCGAACGCATCAGTCCTTTTTCCTTTGCCACTTTTTCACCACCACAAGCGATGTAATCATCGTATGCAATTGTTTCGGCGCGAATGAAGCCACGCTCGAAATCGGTATGGATGACTGCCGCTGCTTTGGGTGCAGTGTCGCCCTGATGAATTGTCCAGGCGCGGACTTCTTTGACGCCGGCGGTGAAATACGTTTGCAAGCCCAGCAAGGAATAAGCGGCAAAAATCAAACGATCCAAACCTGCTGATTCAAGTCCCAGCGAACCAAGAAATTCGGCGCGGTCGTCACCGGAAAGCTCGGCTAATTCGGCTTCGATTTTGGCGGAGAAGGGAACGATCTGCGCGTTTTCGCCGGAAGCCTTCACTGCTTCGCGCAAGGCTTGCAAATATGGCCCTTCTGCGCCACTGAGTTCGGCATCGCTCACATTCGCCGCATATAAAACAGGCTTGGCGGTCAGGAGCGACAGCGGCTTGAGAATTTCTTTTTGCTCGGCGTCCAGGTCAGCTTCCCACAGACCTTTGCCGTCACTCAAATACTTCAACGCTTCTTCCAGCGCAGGCAATTCGGCGAGCGCTTCTTTGTCATTGGATTTGGCTGATTTGCGTGACCGTTCGATCCGCTTTTCAATCGAGGCTAAATCCGCGAGCGCCAGTTCAAGCTCAATGATTTCGCGGTCGCGCACCGGATCAACGCCGCCCATCACGTGAATCGTATCAGGATCGTCGAAGCAGCGCACGACGTGGACAATCGCGTCCGTTTCGCGGATGTTGGCAAGGAATTTGTTGCCCAAGCCTTCACCCGTCGAAGCGCCTTTGACAAGTCCGGCGATGTCTACGAATTCCACCGCCGCCGGAACTACCCGTTCAGGCTTGACGATGGCGGAAAGTTTTTCAAGGCGCGGGTCGGGAACTTCGACAATGCCGATATTTGGTTCGACCGTGCAAAAAGGATAATTCGCGGCTTCGGCCTTAGCCGCAGTCAGCGCGTTGAAAAGAGTTGATTTGCCAACATTCGGCAATCCGACAATACCTGCTCGTAACACTTATGATTTCTCCCCGTATGATGTCCCTTGCAAGCCGCAGCCTGCCATATTCAAAACAGTGATGATAAGCGCAGTTCGCCAATCGTCCAAACGGTAATGCCAAAGCTGCGTTTTCATCCGCTCAGGGTCGTGGTAAGTTATGCGTTGCACGAGGTGATTTATGAGTATGCACAACCGCGCATTAGCAACCAACTCGACCGATATTTTTTACCCGGAATCGGATGGCAAACCGATGGCTGAAACCGATGTTCACCGTGATTTGATGATGGAATT
>JAYSTY010000118.1:0-23079 GCA_043719385.1 Blastocatellia bacterium
CGACCACCGACCACCGCTCCCCGATCACCATTTCCAACCACCACTCATGAAATCTTTCCTCCTCCATCTCATCGTCAAGCGTCCCATCCTAATTATTTCTGGCGTTGTTATCATCACCGCAATTCTCGGCTTTGGCTTACGGCATGGTTTAGCCCTGAATGTTTCGCCATTGTTATTTGTCCAGGCGCAAAGCAAAGAACGCGATGATTACAACCAGGCGCGAAAAAGTTTCGGCGATGATTTATTTATGGTCGTCGCCCTCGTGAGCGAAGACGCTTTTACGCCCAGGAATTTAACGAAATTACGCAACTTGCACCAACAAATTGAAAAGCTGAGCGGCATTGCCGAAGTCATCAGCCTCAGCAATTCCCCTTATGCACGCGGCGATCAAAAGGGCGTCTCACTGGAAAAGCTGATTCCTGATTTGAACTCGGTCAGCCCGGAAAGACTGGCAGAGGCGCGTAACGTCGCCCTGAGTGATAATTTATATGCCGGACAAATTATTTCGCGCGATGGCAAAACGGCGGCGCTGAATATTCTGCTCAAGTCCGAATTGTCTACTGATGAGCGTTATCAGTTCACCGCCCAGGTTTATGAGTTAGCGAACAACGCTGGCTTTGCGCAGGTGTTTCTGGCTGGTGATCCGTTTATGCAATGGCGCGGTGTCGAAGCTGTGCGCGGCGATCTCAAAATATTTTTGCCGCTCACACTTTTGCTCGTAGCGTTTTTGTTGTGGCTCTGTTTTCGCTCCCTCGTCGCCGTTATTTTGCCGCTTCTGACCGTTGGCATCGGACTGGTCTGGGTGTTTGGCGTGATGGGTTACGTCGGCTCGCAATTCAATATTCTCAGCCTGATGCTGCCGACCGTATTGTTGGCGATTGGCTGTTCTTATGTCATCCATGTTTTCAATCAAATTGGTTTGGAGGTGGCGGAAAGTCAGAAGTCGGAACCACCGACCACCGACCACCGACCACCGACCACCGACCACCGACCACCGCTCACACCGACCACCGACCACCAACCATCAGCCACAATTGCCAAAGCTTTGGATTTTATCTCGCTCCCCGTCATTGTTTCCGCGTTAACGATTATTGCGGGGTTCCTGTCATTAGCGTTCACGAAGATTCCAGGCATTAAGTCAACCGCGATTTATGCCGCGCTGGGAGCCGCTTTCACGATGTTGCTGGCCTTAACTTTTGTGCCAGCGGTCTTGTCTTTATTGGGCGAAAAGGCGATGCGGATGAATGTTGGTTTGGGCGGACAAATGGTTGGCTGGCTGGAAAAAACAGGCCGTGTCTGTGTGCGTAACGAAAAGCTGTTGTACGTTGTGACAGGGCTGATGTGTTTGCTCAGTGTAATCGGGATTTTTCGGTTAATCATCAACGTGGATTATTACGGATTTTTTAAGCCCAACACCGAAACCGCGATTGGTGTAGTTGAAATTGGTCAGCGCCTCGCGGGTTCCATCAGCTTTGATGTTATTATCGAAAGCGATGACGAAGATGCGCTGCAAAGCCCACAAACATTGGCGAAAATTGCCGAACTCCAAAAAATTGCTGATGCCGCCAGCCGCGGACAATCACTCTCCATCGTAGATTTTATCAAACATGGCAATCGTGCTTTTCACGCCAACGCACCCGAATTTTATGCCCTGCCAACCGAGGCAAAAATTATTCGTGAGCTGATGTCTGACCGCGAACAATTGCGCAAATTTATTACGGATGACAACAAACGAACCCTTGTGCTGGTGCGTTCGCCGCTGTCAGGTTCCGCCGCGATGTCAAAAGCCATTCACGAAATCGAAACGAAGGGCAGGGAATTGTTGCCGGGGTTTCGTGTTTATGCGACCGGCACAGTCGCGCTGATGAATCGCACTTCGGATGCGATAGCGCGTGAGCAATTGCAAAGCGTGACGATAGCTTTGTTCACAATTTTTGTGATGTTGTCATTGCTCTTTAAATCGTGGCGCGTCGGCCTCACCGCGCTGGTTCCGAATCTGATTCCGGTGCTTTTCTTTTTTGGTTATATGGGCTGGAGCAGGATTCCGCTGAATATGACGACGAGCTTGGTGGCCAGTGTGGTGCTGGGTTTGGCAGTAGACAATGCCGTACAATTCATCGTGCGCTTTCGTCGCGCCCAGCCAAATTTTGACTCTGTGCGCGACGCAATTATCGCCAGCATGCGCTTATCCGGCAGACCAATTATTTATGCGAACATCACCATTGCGGCGGCGTTTGCAGTGTTCGCGCTCTCGAATTTCTGGCCGGTGACGACGTTTGGCTTGCTTTCGGCGGTAACAATTCTGGCGTGCCTGGTGGAGGATTTAGTCTTGTTGCCAGCGCGTCTGACCTCACCAGTTTTTCGGGCGACTTCCCAAAATCAAAGTGATAAAATTCGTAGTTGAGGTGCAGTTATGATTACTACCAAAGTAGCGACGATTGAAGATTTAATGCTCGTCAAAGAAAAAGCTGAACTTGTGCATGGAGCGATAAAAATTATGCCTCCGACAGGTGATGATCCAGGCATAACAAGCGGCAGTGTTTATGTAAGTTTGCGACAATATGAACGTGAATCAAAATCAGGCTATGCGTATCCTGACAACGTAGCGTTCAAGGCAAATCTGCCGCATCGCGGTTCATTCAGCCCGGATGCCGCATTTTACAAAGGCTTACGCGCCGGGATGAAATATTTAAGCACCCCGCCAGTGTTTGCGGTTGAAGTCAGAAGCGAAGGTGATTATGGGCCGCAAGCGGAGCGGGAAATAACTGCCAAACGGAATGATTATTTTGCCGCCGGAACATTGGTTGTGTGGGATGTTGATTTGTTAAGCGAGGATGTTATCAAGTCCTACAGCGCGGATAATTCTGATGAGCCGATTATCTTTCGACGGGGGAAAATGGCGCATGCCGAACCGGCTTTATCGGGCTGGAAAATGGCAGTTGATGATTTATTTGATTGATTCATAGCAGGCTCATTACAATGGTTTCCCACTCAATTTCCAGGGGCGCGTGTGACACTGGTTTTTTCGCTTGTCTGTACCAATACGCCGCGTTCGTCTGGTCGCCTTCCTTCCGATGTAAATAAGCATGCACCCAGGCGCCCAACTCATCATCCTGATTTTGTGCGCAGTCATGCGCCGCGATCCAATCGCCTTTGGCATCGTGCCACAAACCTTTTAAGGCAGGATTCAACTCGGCGGGCGGAGCTTCTGATTTTAGTGAAGTGTTGAATTCTTCTAACGTCATAATGCAAAAATTAATCGGGGCGCGTAACTTCCCAGGCGTCACGATCTCTGAGTAAATTTGAGAGCAGCATGGTGTGCAATCCATGTCCTGAGCGCACAGCATGCACGTGGCCTAAAATTGGCATTCCGGCCAATGCCAAATCGCCGAGAATATCCAGAATTTTATGCCGCACAAATTCATCGGCAAAGCGCAATGGCTCAGCATTCAGCATGCCGTCATTCGTCAGCGCAATCGCATTTTCAAGCGATCCGCCTAAGCATAAACCACTTTTTCGCAGCAGTTCAAGCTCATGCACAAAACCAAACGTTCGTGCGGGAGCAATGTCGGCTAAATAATTTTCGTGTGATGACGAACCGTTATGCAAACGCAATTCACCGCGTTGCCGCCCAATCATCGGATGGCTGAAATCAATCTCACACGTGATGTGAAACTCATTGGCTGGCTCAATAAAAATTGAGCGATTGGCTTCCGTCACTGCAATTTTTTTCAGCACTTTCAAAAAAGCTCGCTGCGCCTGCAATTCAACGATGCCTGATTTTTCGATCAGTTCAATCCAGGGTTCACTGCTGCCATCAAGGATCGGAACTTCCAATGAATCAACTTCGATAATCGCGTTGTCAACGCCCGATCCCATCAGGGCCGAAAGCAAATGCTCCACAGTCGCAATCATCACGCCGGATTTCATTAGCGTGGTCGCATAACTGACGTGCGCTACGAATTGCGGCGCGGCGGGAATTTCAAAATTGTTGAGATCCGTCCGCCGAAACAGGTACCCGGTGTAAGCCGGAGCCGGACGGACTGTGACGGTGACTTTGGAATTAGAGTGAAGGCCAACTCCGCTGATCGTAAAACTTTTTCCGATAGTAGTTTGTCTGGGCATGTTTAGTAGTCAGTCTTTAATTGCGTAAATTTAAAATCGCCTTTGTTGCAAAAGACAGACCACAAAATTTATTGGGGATGGAAAATAGTAAGTTGAAGCAATGAAACAAGTTTATTAACGGGCGGGATTTTGGCCTGATGCGGATAAACCACAACGGGGAGAAAATATGTAGTTAAAAACACTAACGGCTGCCAGGTGTTTTTAGCACTCGGCAGCCGTTGATTTTGTCTGAATTGTGTTCAGAAGGTGGGCGCAAATCCAGTCCGCGAATTATTCGTAAACGCGGCGAACTTTTTTGCGATTGCGCTTGCGAGCTAAGGCCGATTTGACACGGCGTTTTTCTCCAGTGGGCATGTAGAACTGATGACGCTTTACGTCTTTAATAATGTCCTCCTGCTGCACTTTGCGCTTGAAACGACGGAGCGCACTTTCGAGCGATTCTCCTTCGCCAACTCTAACTTCTGCCAATTTGAACTCACCTCCCCGGTGGCTAAAAATTCTTCGTCATCAATGATGCTATCAACCTTGCGCCAAATGCGAAGATCAGAACGACGAAGCGAAACAGGGAAGCTACCTTAAGCGCGTGCGAAGGTCAAGCTTTAAGCCTTGCGTGCAATTTCATGTTATTCCGGCGGCGGAAATTTAGTTGCCAAAGCTGCCACAATGTATTAAGAATGCCAGCACGGAAAACTGATCACTTCTTAGGTCAGGCTGATCATTATTTCTTTTGTTAGCGCACGAAATCACGGCAACCTTTAAGGTCAGGGTTGATTATTCATCGGAGATAAAAATGAAACGAGTCAGGTTTACCATTTTGCTATTGTTTGTTGCTTTGTTTACTACCGCGATTGCTGAGGGAAAGCAGACAAAGAAATCAATTTTTACCCGCACCAGGATTCAGCTTCCACGCACCGAAGCCGTTAATCTTGCACCCAGCCAGGGCACGATTTTACACGATGTGACGTATTGCAAAGCTGGCGGCACGGCCTTGAAAATGGATGTTTATGTCCCGGCCAATCGTAATGCAAAACCAGCGCCCGCATTAATTTATGTTCACGGCGGAGCATGGATTTTTGGCGATAAAACCCAGGGGCCGGGAATTGACGATCTGGTGGAGCTTTTGGCGCGTGGCTATTTAGTCTTTTCGATTAATTATCGCCTTGCCCCGCTGAGCCGTTTTCCGGCGCAAATTGAAGATTGTAAATGTGCGGTACGTTCGCTGAGAGCCAATGCCGGTCAATACAAAATTGACGCCAATCGAATTGGGGTCTGGGGATCAAGCGCGGGCGGGCATCTGGCTGCGTTACTTGGCACGACGGCTGGCATCGGCGATTTTGAAGGTTCCGGCGGCTATCCCGAACAGTCTTCCAGAGTCCAGGCCGTCGCCACATATTTTGCCCCTTCAGATTTGACGACATCGGACTGGTCGTTTATTGACAAGCTCGGTTTTCTGACTGTCTTTGGCATTTCAAAAAACTGGAAAAAAGCGAGTCCGGTTAATTATGTGAATCGCACTGCGCCGCCGTTTTTTGTGCTGGGTGGCGACCGCGATCATCTGGTAGATATTCGGCAACCACAGGCGCTGTATGCAAAGCTGCAAGCCGCAACTGTTGCGTCGCAGTTACTGATCGTTAAAAATTGCGAGCATGAATTTGAGCCTGATGGCGGCGCACTGAATCCTTCCCGCATAGAGGTCACGAAAAAACTGGCTGATTTTTTTGATAAAAATATTCGCCTGGCTCCGGCGCAAAATATTGAAGAACTAAGTGGCAGAAGATTTGAATCAAATCGGGCGGTGCTGACGAGTAATTAATAAACAGATAATGCAGAAACACGCACGGAGTAAGTGTGCAGCACGCCCTTACTTCGTGCAAGCTCACGCAATAGACGTATAATTTCTATTATGAAAATCATTGACACGCATCAACATCTCTGGGACCTGGAAAAGCTTTCATATCCCTGGACAAAGGGCGATACCCTCCTGAATCGGAGCTTTCGGCTGACCGATTATCGTGTCGCTACGAAAGGGCTGGAGCTTTACAAAACTGTTTTTCTGGAATGTGATGTGGACGAACATCAGCAGGTGGACGAAGCAAAATACATTTGCTCGTTATCGGAAAAAAAGGAAAACAAAATCGGCGGTGTAGTCGCTTCGGCGCGGCCTGAAAATCCTGGCTTTGACGCTTATCTGGACAAAATCGCGCATCCGAACCTCAAAGGAATTCGCCGTATTCTGCACGTCGTCCCGGACGACAAAATTGATGCACCGGGCTTTATTGACAACATCAATCACCTCGCCAACTATCATCTCTCGTTCGATATTTGCGTACTGGCGCGGCAGTTGCCAATCGCCATTCGCCTGGTTAGGGAATGTCCGGGCGTCCAGTTCATCCTCGACCATTGCGGTAATCCGCGCATCAAAGAAAAAGAATTCTCGCCCTGGAAAGACCGCATCGCCGAGCTTGCCAGCTACCCGAATGTAGCCGGAAAAATTTCCGGCATCGTGACGAATGCCGAGCCGAAAAAATGGACGGCAGAAGATTTGCGCCCGTACACCAATCACATGCTTACCAGCTTCGGTTGGGAGCGCGTGATGTTCGGCAGCGACTGGCCCGTGTGCCTGAAAAATTCAACTTATAAACATTGGGCTGAGACGCTGATGTTGCTGACGAAAAATTTTGGCGCGGAGAATCAACAGAAATTATTCCAGACGAATGCTGAGAGAATTTATCGAATTTGAGGCTGAGCAAGATAAATAGGGCGTACTTTGAAGGGCTTTCACACTACGAATATTTCCCGAAATATTCTAATAACTACTTAAATGTGGGCTGGCTTTCCAGCACGCACACTATTCCGACAGGGTTAGTTTGCGATAAGCTTCTTATTACCTTAGAACAATTGTGCAAGAAACGAATCAATTATTCCCTAGGGTATCACGCTTGCGAGTTTTGTCAATTCCCCGATGATATTGTCGGCACAAATCAAGAAGATGCAGATCCGTGGAAAGGGAAATTTCTTGGAAATGGAGGTACGTGTCCTTGGTCAAAACGATAAAATCTATGTTGCACCTGCGTTGATTTATCACTATGTGAAAGAACATCATTATCAACCACCAGAGGAATTCATTTTGGCTGTTGAGGCACTTTGGGAAAAAAAAGTTTATTTGTTTACCGGAACCGCTCTAACAATAGTTTCACCGGGCGTGGCCTGTAGGTTTGGAGTTAACCACACACCTCGTTGGCCACGCTCCGCTGGAATGAATGTTAGGTGTTTGATGGGTCTGACTGTGGCATTACTATCTGGCGGAGATTTTTTCTGTATACCTATCTCATTGATACTCATTTTTCGTATTTGTATTTTTCTTTTTTGGTTTTGTTGGCACATTGCTGAACACAGGGTGTATCAAAGAAGAGTCTGGTGATTTTGATGAAGTAGAGGTAACCGTCTCAATTACGGAAAAGTGTATAAATACATCTTCTCCATCGGGTGCTACAACAAAGCCATACCCGCTGGCGTTATTGAACCACTTAATTTTACCAGCAATGTCTTTGCTTGTTTTTTTAGCTTCCACTAGTTGAATCTTAAGAATATGGAACTGCGTCAAGACTGGTAGTAGTAACTTGGCTTTTTCTTCGCTAGGCTGTAGCAAGTCTGATATTAGTCTTGGCGGTAATTCTATAGTGACAATAACACTTCCTCTTCTGATATCCGTGATACTCACATCATCAGGAGGTATTTCTAAGAAGCCAGCCAAAGCATAGCGAAATAGCCGCTGTTGTTTTTCATCGAACTTTTCAAACTCAATATCAAGAGTAAGCGCGACTTTACTCTTTGCAAAACCAATAAGATTGTTTGCAGGTCTTTTGCTGGAAGGTGGTATCATTTTCACCTCTGATGCCTGTTTGATCTTTTCGCAAATTCTTACAAGTTCTCTGTCACGCTGCGACGCTCCTAATGCTGACAAAGGTTTCGAGGGGTTGTTGACCGCTTGATACGCTTCTATTGGCGTTTCTTTATACGAGCTATTGCGTATTGCTATCCAAAGAATGATTAGCCCCTCATTCTTTGCAGCATCAAGTAACGGCGGAAGTTCGTTGTTTGCGATGAAATCGGAGGCAAGAAAGGAAGGAGAAACCAGCAAAACCGCCACTTTGGCAGAAGCAATTATATCTTGAATCTGTTTTCGCCAGTCGCTACCCGGAGATAATTTAGTATCATCCCATGGCACAATTGTTCCATTCCTTGCCAAAGGACAAAGATGTTCATTTAGTCTTTCAAGCCAGCGCACATCTTTATGGCTATAGCTAATAAACACATGATTTCTATGTATTTTATTCATGAAATATTTCCCTCCGTCTACATCTTCACTCTAGCCATCTCTATTTAAATTTTCCCTCAACCTCCGGTCAGGTGATAGCATTGCCTGATCAATATTATCAATATTTACGCATACCTAACAGAACTTATGGGTGATTCCAAAGTTACAGGCGCGAACCTGGAGAATATGGCAATAGCCTTGTTATGTTTGGCTTGAGTGTTTATTGAGTTGTCTCTAATTGAGATTACGCCCTCAACCTACTCATTAATAATCAAACAGGCTTTCCCGCGCACGCGCAAGCTCTTGTTTTACCTGCTCCGGTGCTGTCCCGCCGATTTCTGTTTTTCCTGCCAGGCAATTTTCCAGCGAAATTGCAGCGAATAAATCCTGCTCAAACAACGGCGAAAATTGCTGGCATTCTTCCAAACTCAGTTCGTGTAATTCTTTGCCCTGTTCCATTGCGTAAACTACGATGCGCCCGATGACTTCGTGGGATTTGCGAAATTCCATTCCCTTGCGGACTAAATAATCAGCTAAGTCGGTCGCGTTCGTATAATCACGGATGGCGGCGGCACGGGCGCGGACGGCGTTGAATTCGATGTTGCGCAACACGGTCGCCGTCACGCGCAGGCTGCCAGCCAGAGAATCAATTGTATCGAAGAGCGCTTCTTTATCTTCCTGCAAATCTTTGTTGTAAGCGAGCGGCAAACCTTTCGCCATCACGAGCAGGGCGGAGGCGTTGCCGAAGACTCGCGCTGCTTTTCCGCGAATCAATTCCAGCGAATCAGGATTCTTTTTTTGCGGCATCAAACTGCTGCCTGTCGCTATTGCATCGCCGAGTTTGATGAAGCCGAATTCCTGCGTTGAGTAAATAATTAAATCTTCGGCAAGCCGCGAAAGGTGCATCATTGTGAGGGCGGCGGCGTTGGCAAATTCGATAATGTAATCGCGGTCGCTGACGGCATCAAGGCTGTTGTGCGTGACGCCGGCAAAGCCTGCTTCTGCTGCCATCCATTCACGATCAACCTGAAAATTTGTCCCGGCTAACGCGCCCGAACCAAGCGGCAAAATATTCACGCGGCGGCTGATTTCAACCAGGCGTTCCCGATCACGGGACAGCATCTGAAAATAGGCGAGTAAAAAATGGGCGAACAAAACAGGCTGGGCTTTTTGCAAATGCGTGTAGCCGGGCAGCGGATCGGTTTGATGTTTTTCGGCTAATTCCAGCAGGGCACGTTGTGCGTCAATAAGCAAAGCATCAATCGCTATGATTTCTGTGCGGAGGAAAATTCTTGTAGCGGTTGCCACCTGATCGTTGCGGCTGCGTCCGGTGTGCAATTTGTATCCGGCATCACCGATCAAGGCGACAAGACGCGTTTCGATGAAGCTGTGCACGTCTTCGGTTTTGGCAAATTCCGGGCTGGCAAGATAGTCGGGATTTTCGGCAACTTCGGCAATTTTGTTCAGTCCCTCAACGATTAATTTTACTTCCGCTTCGTTCAGGATTCCGGCTTTGCCCAACGCTCTCGCCTGAATGTTGCAACCCAGTAAATCCGCCGCGAGCAGGCGTTGATCGAAACGAAAGCTCGCGTTGAAGGCAGCAAAAAATGTATCGGCTTCGCCGGTAAAACGACCGCCCCAAAGTTTCATCTATTCCTTTTTTAGTAAATTTGCCTTGATCAGATCAACTGCGATTTCGGCTTCGGCGGGATTCGTGAAACCGATGACAACGGTATCAGGCTTGAATTGTTTGATGTTGTGTTTGAGCAGCATGAATGGGCCAAGTGGTGTGCGTGTGACTTCGGTAATTTGCAGCCCCGTTAACGTCGCAACGGCTTTGGTAGGGGTCGTGAAATCAGCGACGACTAATTGTTTGGAAGAAATTTTCAGCCAGCTTGTGCGCTGATCTTCCCACACCATTTTCTGGCCTTTGCGTTCTCTGACGGGTCTGCGCCAGCGGCTGTCGTGGGTGATTTTAAAAGTTGCCGCACCGCCAAGTTTGATGGCTTGCAACATCGCCGCCGCAGCTTTGGGCAAATCCTGTTTATATTCGTTATAAATCATGCCGAGGTATTCAAATCCTCCCGGCTGTTTCGGATCGTCCTGCGTTAATCGTTCAAGTTGTCCCACCGCTTCATCCACTTTGCGTTCACCTGGTAAGTTGAACGCGTTGATGATTTGCGTCAACCGCTCCTGATAACCTGCCGCCGTCAAGCCGGTATGATTGAACTTGAGGGTATACGGGATTGGTGTTGCAAGCGAGGTAGTGGAAGTAGCGATAACCCGAACACGATAATCTCCACTTTCCGGCAATGTAGCACCAGAAGTCGTCAGGCGAAATTCGCCGGAATGCTCATCGTATTTGAGCGGGAGCGCGTTTTTACTCGCATCAATGATTTCGATTTTCAGCCCTGACGTGGGACTAAGGAGATGAATCGTAAACACATCCACCTCGGTCGCGGACAAATTGTATTCCTGATAATACGTGTTGGGTGGAATGCGACCTGCTGACTGCGGATCAATTTTCCCTTCCATCAGTTGATCGAAAACCAGCTTGTCAATTTTGGTCGGCTCTTTCGCCACAATTGTTTTGGGAACTATTTTAGCGGGAGTCTTTGGACGGGTAACAGGTTTTGGTTTTGCTTTAGCCGATGCTTTGGGGACGGACGGCAAATCGCCGCTTCCGCTTTGCGCGAAACTATTCAGGCTCAAAATCAGAATGGCAAATAATAGCGTTGGGTGAATAATAATGGTGAGTCTCATCATTTACATTTATGGAACATCCTGGGCGCAACGGAAACCTGTGGCTGAATAATCGGCGTCAATTCCGTGCGGCCAGTCATTGTGGGTTGCCGGCCAAC
This sequence comes from Blastocatellia bacterium, assembly GCA_043719385.1. Classification (GTDB taxonomy): domain Bacteria; phylum Acidobacteriota; class Blastocatellia; order RBC074; family RBC074; genus JAFDVL01. Next base: position 11,305 of record JAYSTY010000118.1, read on the forward strand.
CGCGACGCAATGTCGTGGTTGCCTGTTTCGGATCCGTTTTCCACGATCCGCCCCGAATTACTTTTAAATTTTGATAGCCTTCCTGTGCGGGCAGTTTGCCGCCGTGATAAGCCTTCAGGCTGCTCGCCGTCCATTCCCAGACGTTACCAACCATATCAAGCGCTCCAATAGGGCTTTGCCCTTCCGGGTAACTGCCCACCTGCGAGAGATTTTCTTTTTGCTTACCAGTGGTTGCATCCGTTTTTAAATTCGCCAGGCCGGGCTGGAATTCTTTGCCATACGGATAGAGGCGACCATCATTACCACGTGCGGCATATTCCCACTCCTCTTCGGTAGGCAAACGTTTTTTTGCCCACTTTGCATAGGTGGAGGCGTCTTCCCAGGTAACATCGGTGACGGGGAATTTGTCCTGTCCTTCAGGATAGGATTTGTCTTTCCAGGCGGGTGGCGCGGAATGTGCGGTCGCTACCACAAAGGCTTTATATTGTTCGTTGGTTACTTCGGTTTTATCAAGTAGAAAAGGCTTAACCTGCATGATGTGCGAAGGTGTATCAATATCATCACCATCATCGCGTCCCATTTGAAATTGCCCGCCAATAACCAGGATCATGCCTGGCGGCGGATCAGGCGGGCCGCTGGGAGCGGGATTCGTGCTGGGCTGTTCCTCTGGTGGTAAAGCCGCCGCGACGCCCGATACGGCTGGCACGTCATTTGGTTTATTCACGACAGTTTTTTTAGGAGCGGGTGAAAATACCCACCAACCCAAGCCACCAAAAAGCAGCAAAGCAATGACGGCGAGTGCTGCATACAGCGGCGTTCGGGAACGTTCACGAATAATGGTATCGGGTTTGTGTTTGGCGTCGCTGGATGATTCGACTGGTACGGTAAATCTTGGCTCAACCGCTGTGGGCTGATTCTGACTGGCAAAGGCTGATTCTAATTCACGGGACAAATCCAGTGCCGATTGCTGGCGATCTTCCGGGTTTTTCTCCAGCGCTTTCAACACGACGCGTTCGATTTCGGTTGGGAGGTCAGACCTCAGATCAGTAAGCGGGCGCGGTTTTTCCGTCACGTGTTTGATGACCAGTTGCGTCGAGTTTTTGGCCGTAAATGGTTGCACTCCGGTCAGCATTTCATACAGGACGATGCCGAGGCTGTAAATATCCGAGCGGGCGTCCAACGGCTCTCCCTGACATTGTTCAGGCGACATATACGTGGGCGTCCCGATGACGGTTCCCACCTGGGTCAGGGTATTTTCCTCGGAAGGCGAATCAGAAGTCCACAGCAATAATTTAGCGATTCCGAAATCAAGAATTTTGACGTGCTCTACTTCGTCGTGGGAATCCAGCAGGGTGATGTTATCGGGTTTTATATCACGATGAATAATGCCCAGGCGATGTGCGGCTTCGATGGCGGCACAGGCCTGCTTCATGATGCGGACAGCTTTGGGGAGCGGAATAACTCGCTCTGCGCTGATGACTTCGCGGAGGCTTGGCCCCTCCAGCAATTCCATCACGATATAAGTCAAACCATCCGGGTCCTGGCCAAAATCATGAATAACGACGGCATTCGGATGGTGCAGCCGGGCGGCGGCACGCGCTTCGCGCTGGAACCGCTCTTTGGATTGCGCATCATTGACCACTTCAGCACGGAGTACCTTGACGGCCACAATATCGCCAATATGGATTCGGCGCGCCGCATAAATCGTTCCCATTCCGCCACTACCGATGCGCTGGCGAATTTCATAACGATTGCCCAGGATACGACCAGCTTCAAGCTTATTGTCGGGCGGTGAAACTTCCGCGCTGACCGTTTCCATCTCAGGCTGTGAACTGGAAACCATGGTTACTGATGTATCAGTAGTGATTCTGGTTTGCTGGGTGGCAGAGAGGGGCATTTCGCAAGCCGGACAGTGCCTGAGTTCCGCGCTAACTTGTCCCCCACAATTGATACAAAACATTTTCTTGGTAGATGTAAAAGCCGCGACACCGGGAATGTGCGAAGGCGGCGGCGCCATTCAGTTAATTCAAACAAATAATGCAAATAATTCCAAGTCAAGCAAGTCTGAATAAGGTCGTAGTCTAGCACAGCAGATTTTATTAAGCCATTGCTGAGCGAAGCTCATACCCGGTGCCGGAGAAGTATGTTAAAGGCAGAATTCTTGACATAAGTCATCGTGGCTCATATCATAAGTGACGGAAATATTAATCTCGTACATTGAGCAGAAATACTAAATATTAAGTTGGTTTTGCCTGATTCAGGACAGTCGCTCAGAATTCAGGACAGAAAGATTTATCGTTATGTTTGGGACTTATATCGGAGAAGTTTGTACACGAATTTTGAATGCCATCGTGAACATGCTCGTGCGGTTCGATCCTGACCCTAACTTCCTGACGCTGATCGGGCTGGGCATTAATATCTGGGCTGCATGTTTATACGGCTTCGGACATTTTTTCTATGCCGGGCTGGTGATGATTCTGGCGAATGTTTTTGACATGCTGGATGGGCGCGTCGCCCGCAAAACCGGTCGAGTGACGATCTTCGGCGCGTTCCTTGATTCCAGCCTGGATCGCCTCTCAGACATGGTAGTTTTTTTAGGCATCATTATTTTTTATGCGCGTGACACGCAATATCACAGCACGCTTTATGCGGCCTTAACCGGCGCCGCGTTAATCGGCTCGGTGATGATTAGCTATACCAGTGCGCGCGCCGAATCAATTCTTCCGAAAATGGATGTTGGTTTCTTTCGGCGCCCGGAAAGAGTCGTCCTGTTAATCATCGGTTCGCTGACGGTCTGGCCTGCTTCGACGCATTGGGCCTTGAACAAAATGCCGGCCACGATTTGGCTGATGACTGTGTTATCATATTGGACATTCGGACAACGATTATACGATACATGGCTTTTGACGCGGGAACTTGAGGTGAAAAAGTTTCGGGACTCAAACGTCACAGTGTAAATTAAGTAAGCGCTTTATCACAAAGTTGAGATTACCTGGTCTTTAGTATTGACGCAGGAGAAGTAATGGAAACTACTACGAAGATGGAAAAAATAATTTGCCCCTGTTGCGGTCACTCGCGCTCCGTCGTGGAGGATGCCTGTGGCAGTTGCCAGGCACGCAGTATCGGCGCCCCAATGGTGCAGCCTGCCAACAAATTACCGAGCCTCGGCGCTTCATTTGCGGCGCTGGCGGTGGCCTTGCTGATTATCGCGGGTTTCGTTGGGACATGGTTATTAACCAGCGATATGAAAGTGCTTCGGGTTTTCATGGTGGCTGTTTTCGGGGCAGGAACAGAATTTACCAAGGCCTTATTGGCCGGTGATCCCAGTCTTTTGCAATATCGGATTTTTACCTTTGATGCGTATCGGCTGGCCTGTGTGATGTCGTTCGGAGCGATCCCGCTGTCAATCATTGGGATGTGGCTGGCGCGTCGGGCCAGGCGTTTATCCCGTCACCAGCCGCTGGCCTTTGGCGGTCAGAAAATCGCGCTCACGGCAATGACACTTTCGTTACTTTTGTTTGTGGCGTTTAGCGCCGCTGGCATCAGTTCGATTCCGCGCGCCATTCAATCAGGTCGCACCAGACATCTTGCCGCAACCCGGGCGGAATTTTATCATTTACATAGTCAGGCACTGACGAAGTATTACCAGGAAATGGGGACTTATCCCCAGGAACTGGCTGACCTCCGCGATTTCGTTTCGGTCACGGTTCCACAGGCCGATTACTGGGGCAATAATTTCAGTTATCTTCCCACGGCGCTTATTGCGTCCAAGAAAAGTACGCCCGGTTATAGCAATTATCGGCTTGTGTCAGCAGGACCGGATGGTATTTTGGGAACGTGGGATGACATTCAGATGATTGACGGCGTGATTCTCAGTGAAACGAATGAGCCTGATCCGCTCAGTGGTTTTTTCACGTCTGAAAAATAATGACAGGTCATTTACTGTTGCTGTCAGTCCCGTTTCCTCAACCTGACGCTGATGACAGATAACGGATTTTTAAGAGAACCTATGGAAAAAAAATACATTGGTCGTCTGGTTGACAAAATTCTGCGGCGTCGTTCAGAAGATGAATATCGTAACTGGTTGTTGCGTTACGGGCGCGTAGTTGAAGGGCGGGTAATTGATTCCGATGATGCCGAGAGCGACACCACCATCTTTTATTGTTATCACATCTCCAACGTGCGTTACGAATCGTCGCAGATGCTGACCCAGGATCAGGGTTCGCTGCGCAGTAAATATTTTCCTGGCGCTGCCGTCAGTGTCCGCTTCGATCCCCGTCATCCGGGCCGCGCCCTCGTTGAATAATTGGCGCTGACCAAAACTGCCACCTGCTTCCCGGCACCCATTCTATGTTTCGTAAAATCCTCATTGCCAATCGGGGTGAAATCGCTGTTCGCATCATTCGCGCCTGCCGCGACCTCAAAATTTCCACCGTCGCGGTTTTCTCCTCCGCAGATCGCCAGGCCTTGCACGTTCAGTTAGCCGACGAAGCATATTTCATTGGTGCTGCGCCTGCCGCTGAAAGCTATCTGGTGATTGACAAAATTATCAACGCCGCAAAAATTTCCGGTGCCGAAGCGATTCATCCCGGCTATGGTTTCTTATCTGAGAAAGCCGAATTCGCACGCGCCGTCGCAGCGGCAGGCCTCACTTTTATTGGCCCCTCGGCTGACTCCATTGAATTAATGGGCAGTAAAACCAATGCCCGCGAAGCCGCCGTCAGAGCCGGCGCACCGATTGTTCCCGGCACTGCAAATAAATTAAAGGACACAGAAGAGGCCTTAAAAACCGCTGACGAAGTTGGCTACCCCGTGATGCTCAAAGCAGCGGCTGGCGGCGGCGGCAAAGGGATGCGTGCGGTGCATTCCGCCGCTGAAATGAAATCGGCGTTTGAAACCGCCACCGCCGAAGCCCAGGCCGCCTTCGGTGATGCTTCTGTCTATATCGAAAAATTAATCGTCAAACCGCGCCACATCGAAATCCAGATTGTCGCCGATCAGCACGGCAATATTATTCACCTCGGCGAACGCGAATGCTCGATTCAGCGACGGCATCAAAAGGTGATTGAGGAATGCCCTTCGCCGCTCAACGATCCAGAGCTGCGGGCGAAGATGGGAGCTGCCGCGATCAGCATCGCCAAAGCCGCAAATTATTACAGCCTCGGTACGCTCGAATTTTTAGTAGACGCGCACCGCAACTTTTATTTTTTGGAAATGAATACGCGTTTACAGGTCGAGCATCCCGTCACTGAACTGGTGACGGGCGTTGATTTGGTACGCGAACAAATTCGGATTGCCGCCGGCGAAAAGCTGACGCACAAACAGGCCGATATTCGGTGGGATACGCACGCCCTGGAATGCCGTGTGTATGCCGAAGACCCGGAAAAAAACTTTCTGCCATCGCCGGGAAAAATTACGCGGCTGCGCACTCCATCCGGCCCCGGCGTGCGGGACGACAGCGGTGTTTACGAAGGCTGGGAAGTGCCGCTATTTTACGATCCAATGATTTCCAAACTGGCGACCGTTGGCGCGACCCGCGAAGAAGCGATCAACCGCATGCAACGCGCTTTGAAAGAATATTACGTTGGTGGCATTCGCACTACGATTCCGTTTTTCCAGGCAGTGCTGGATGATGAGGAATTTCGCCAGGGGGACTTTGATACCGGATTCATTGCCCGATATTTCGAGCGCCGAGAATTACACGGCACAGATCGTGCGGAAGATGGATCATTAACCAGCGAAGAAATTGCCGCCGCCATGGTTGCCGCTTTCAAATTCACGCGTCAGCAAAATCAACCTGACGCGCATCAATCACCAGTCAGCAAATGGAAAACGGCTGGCAGACTGGCAGCTCTGGCGAATAGGTAAACACAAAATATTTTCGCAGTGGAAGCAATAACGCAGTGAAACTTTTACTCGACATCAACCAAAATTCTCTCCGCGCAGATTTCACTGTCACCGAAAACACTGCCCAATTGACGCTTGACGCCGAAACTTTTACCGCTGAAATTTCGGAACCACAGCCTGGCTTTTTCACCGTCATCATCTCTGGCAAAGTTTATCAATGCGTGCCTGAAAATAACGAAGTCATCGTCAACGGCAAACGAATTCCCGTCAGTGTGCAAGACCCGAAACGCCTCAGTCACAGCGCAGGCGCAAACGCTCAGGCCGCCGGACGTGCGACCCTGACTTCGCCCATGCCCGGAAAAGTCGTCCGCGTAATGTGTGCCGCAGGCGATGAAGTCACCGCCGGACAAGGCCTCTTCGTCGTCGAAGCCATGAAGATGCAGAACGAAGTCCAGGCCCCGAAAGCAGGCAAAATCACCGGGCTAAAAGTCACCACAGGCCAGACCGTCAATGCCGGAGAAGTTTTAGCCATGATCGAATAAAGCTGCCTTGACAAAATCCCGCCCGTAGACGACCTTTTACCTGTCCATTAAATCAGCAACTCAGTGAATCATTAGGCCAAATAGTTTTCCATCATCTCTGCCCCAGGAATATTAGCTAATGAGCTATCTCGCACATCCTGAAAATGCGGCAGGCAAGCCCCATCTGTTAAGCGACCATTTGCGCGAAGTCGGAACGCTCGCCGCCAGCTTCCTTGCTTCAATCAATCCTGAACTCTCGCAGGTCGCGCTCTGGTCTGGCTTGTTGCACGACCTCGGCAAGTATCGGGATGAGTTTCAGAAGTATTTGCGCGGTCAGCGTGGCAGCAGTCACGAGACACATCACGCAGTGTATGGCGCGGCACTGGCGATAGCGCATAACAAATGGGCAATGGCTTTCGTGATCGCCGGACATCACACGGGCTTGCACGATCTTGACGATTTACAGGAACTCATCAAAAGTCCGAAATACAACGTGCAAAACTGTCTTGCCGCATTACAGCAAAAATTTGAACGCGAAGTTGGCAAGCTCCAACTTGACTTTACAGAACCGAATTTTGATAAAGACAAGCTGCGCTTTGAAATGTTTGTGCGGATGTTGTTTTCGTCGCTGGTTGACGCTGATTTTTTGGATACCGAACAGCATTTTACGCTCCAGCCACGCGCTGTTCAGTCATTGCACCCGAACGAATTGCTGACCCAATTACTGGCCGAGAAAAATTCAAAATCAACGGCAGGCGAACTCAATCAACTCCGCCATCAAATCTTTCAGCAATGCGTTGATGCTGCCGCAAAACCGCCCGGCTTCTTTTCGCTAACGGTTCCGACCGGCGGCGGCAAAACACTTTCGGGAATGGCGTTCGCACTCGCACATGCACGGCAACACAATTTACGACGCGTCATCGTAGTCATTCCATATCTTTCCATCATTGAACAGAATGCCGTGCAGTATCAGCGCATTTTTGATCCTGCCCGAACAGGCATCGTGATCGAACATCATTCCGCCGTGAACGATCCATCAAGCGACACGAACGAAGAGCGTTCGCCCATTAAATCACCGTTTGAATACGCGACGGAAAATTGGGATGCGCCAATTATCGTGACGACTTCGGTGCAGTTTATTGAGTCGTTGTTCGCCGCGAAAACCAGCAAATGCCGCAAGCTGCACAACATCGCTAACTCAGTCGTGATCTTTGACGAAGTGCAAACGTTGCCGTCGCATTTGCTGGAACCATTACTGAACGTGCTGAAGATTTTGCGGCAGGATTACGGTGTAAGTTTTGTTTTTTCGACGGCGACACAGCCCGCGTTTCGCCAATCGAATGCGATCAAAAGTGGCTTTGCTAAAAACGAAGTTACCGAAATTACCAACGATACTGTAGCAACTTTCGCCAAATTGCAACGCGTCAATTTTCATTTTGCCAGGCCTGGCGCAACCGAATCGTGGGCGTCAATCGCGGAGAAAATGACGGCGCAAAATCAGGCGTTGTGCATCGTCAATACGCGCCGTCACGCCCGCGAGTTGTATGAAGAATTAACGCGTCAGGCGGATGACAAGACCTCCGTCTTTCACTTGTCTTCGTTGATGTGTGCGCAACATCGCTTTGATATTTTGGAAAACAAAATTCGGGGGCGCTTGAAAACGAAGCAAGCTTGTCACGTCGTTTCTACGCAATTGATCGAAGCCGGAGTGGACATAGATTTTCCGGTTGTCTATCGCGCTCTGGCTCCGCTGGATTCGATTGTGCAGGCCGCCGGACGCTGCAACCGCGAAGGAAAATCAGCCAGCGGCGAAGTTTACCTTTTCAACCCTGAACAGAACTCCCTGCCGCGTGGGTTTTACGCGACGGCAACCAACATCACAGCGATGTTGTTGCAGCAAATTACGGAACAACAACTCGCTACCGATCACGAGATTTTTGCGCGATACTTCAGACAGCTTTATCAATACGCCGAAACTGACGCAAAGCAAATTCAGCAACTACGCCGCGAATTCAAATTCCGCAGCACATCCCGCGAAGCCAAAGTTATCGAAGACAACACCCGCGCCGTGATTGTGCATTACAAAGACAGCACCGAAATCATCGAAAAGATTCGCAATCGTCAACCAGCCAAAGAACAACCGCGCTTTGACAGAAAAGATTTGCGCCGCCTGCAACGCTACTTTGTGAATTTGTACCAGCATCAATTCGATCTGTTGCAAGCCTTAGGGCAAATCAAACCATTGCTGCCGAATTTGGAATTGTTTGTTTTGAGTGAAGGGTTTTATGACCAACGATTTGGCATCGTTATCGAAGAACGTCCAATGGAGGATTTTATTTTATGAGCAACCTTGTCAGCCTGCGTGTGTGGGGCGATCACGCCTGTTTCACGCGCCCGGAAATGAAGGTCGAACGCGTCAGCTATGCCATGATGACGCCTTCGGCAGCACGCGGCATCCTCGAAGCCATCTTCTGGGAGCCGCAAATCTATTACCTGATTGATTCCATCCGTGTTATCAAAAAAGGCAAATGGTTTTCGTTTCGTCGCAACGAGGTCACCGCCGTCATCGGCGCCATTCAGTCGTGGATGAAAGCGCCGGAAAAGGTTTCGTACATCGAAGCCGGAGGCGGCGCAAGCGATGGCACACAGCGCAATATGCTGGCCTTGCAGGAAGTCGAATACCTCATCACGGCTGAAATTCGCCTGAGCCACCTGGGACAATCATCGCCGCACGGCATTACGAAATATGTCGAAGAAATCAAGCGCCGCGCATCGCAAGGCAAATGTTTTCATCGCCCGTATTTTGGCGTCCGTGAATTCGCGGCGGATTTTGAGTTGATCGAAAACGCCGAAGCCGAGTTACAAGCCCGCAATCCAAACTGGCAAAAGCACGGCGAAGATTTGGGGCTGATGCTTTACGACGTGTTTGATGCGAATGCCCGCGCCCAGGGGTTCAAATGGCTGAATGATGCCGAACTGGCAGTGATGAAAACAGCAGCAGGCAAGCAGGCGAAAAATCTGCCGCGTTTTGCCGGCCAGATTATCAAGCCGCAAGCCGCGTTCTTTCACGCGACAATTGAAAACGCCACGATGCAATGTCATCCCGAACGGGTGAAATTTGCAGGACAGCAGACGCTGTAGGAAAGAGGCGTCAAGAGTTCAAGCTTTAGCTTGCGGCTGTCGCGCAAGCGACAACCTAAAGGTTGAACTCTTAACACCTCTAATTCACGCATTAAGTGAAACACAGAAAGGAGCAATCACAATGCTACTCAAAGCACTTTACGAACTCGCGCATTCGCGCCAGCTACTCGACGATTTGGCGTTCAAAGACAAACCCATTCGTTGGGTGATTGAACTTAACGAACAGGGAGACTTAATAGGTCTTGGCCCTATTCAACTCGGTGATAAGAAAAAAGGACTTGTAAAAAAATGCCCGCGAATAATTGGTGACACGAATTCGGGGAAAGTCGCAGATTTTCTAGTCGAAGGAATTGATGGAATGTTTGGACTTAGCCCAGACCCTAAAAAGCCAAAAAGTCCTGAGAAAATGGCGGCTAAAAGAGACCATTTCTGGTTACAAATCAGAGAATGCGCTTTAGCTACGAACGAAATTGCCATGATTGCTATAACTGAATACTGGCAAAAGCAAAAGGACAGCATTCCCAAATTTCTTGAACTTCAAAATGAAAGCTGGCGGGTAATATCTTCCGCAGGTGAAAAGATCGCACTTGGGAATGACGAATTCAGCTTCAGCGTTAATGGGAAATTGGTACTTGAGATAGGTTCTGTTCAGAGTTATTGGAAAAACATTTCGGCGCAAAAACAAGAAAATGAAGAAGACGTCACCTCGGAAATAGTAAAAGAGATTTGTTTGATAACAGGTGAAAATGAAACAGTCGCCAGAACGCATTCGCCCAAAATTACAGGCGTTCCAAATACATTGAATAATCAGGGGAAGCTGGTTTCTTTTGAAAAATCAGCGACTAGCTTTTCTTCATTTGGAAGGATTCAAAGTTATAACGCGCCCGTTTCAGTGAAAGCCGCTACGGCATATTGCATCGCTCTCAATTGGCTGATAGCTGAACGTTCTCATCACTTTCGTTTGGGCGGCACGATCATTTGTTTCTGGGCGCGAAATCACGAGGAAAGCACCGAAGACTGGATTGATTTACTTGATAAGCCCAGGCCAGAGACGATTGAAAAATTCTACAAATCAATTTTCTCCGGTCATGAGCGTAATGAAATCCAAGATGAAAAATTTTACAGCGTCACCCTTGCGGGCAATGCTGGACGTGTCATGGTTCGTCATTGGTTAGAAGTTCCACTGACTACAGCTAAAAAGAATCTACGGCAATGGTTTCAGGAGTTAGAAATCGCTCCGTATGGCGAACCTTCCGCCGCGAAGAAAAAATCTGATGAAGAAACTTCATCGCCGCTTGGTTTGTACCGTTTGGCAAAAACTACTGTTCGTGAAAATGAAGCCGGGAAAATAAAGCCAGAAGATTTGCAACCTGAAATTCTGACGCAACTTTATCGCGCTGCGCTCGAAGCGCATGCGCCATCCCTGCAATTACTCAAACCTGTCTTGAACCGTCTGGCGAAGCAATTAATCAAAGACGGTCCAAATACTACGTTACGCAATTTGTCCCGGTTTGCGCTCATTCGTTTGATCGTGAATCGCAATCGCAACTCAGGAGAACCTTTTATGGAAACCAAAGTTTTTGAGACCAGTGACGCGGCCTATAACTGTGGTCGTTTACTGGCAATTTTTGATGATCTGCAACTGCGCGCAAATGATTACAACTTTGACGGCGCGGGTGTAGTCGAACGTTATTACGGCTCAGCTTCATCTGCGCCAAATTCCGCGTTCGGCATTTTGTGGCGATTACACCAGCATCATTTGAAAAAAGTTTCGCGGAAGAACAAAGGCGCTTCCGAAGCAATCAAACTTCGCATCGCGCAAATTGCGGCACTCTTTCCGCAACCTGCTCCGCTGCAACCGCCACAATTCCCACGCACGTTTTCGCTGGTCGAACAAGGTCGTTTTGCGCTGGGCTTTTATCAGCAAAAAGCGGCAGACGATGCAGCCCGCAAGGAAGCAAGAAACAATAAAACTCAAACTCAGTTAGTTTTACAACCCGAAGTTGAAACAGAAAACACGCCCGCATTGCCGGGCTTTTAGAACTGGTACAGTACAGGGAGCGGTAGCGACTTGGTTCACACTCACCAGCTCGCTACGGCTCGCCGTACCGTACCGATTTACGACTGGTACAGTACGAGGAGCGGTAGCGACTTGGTTCACTACTCACCAGCTCGCTACGGCTCGCGGTACTGTACCAATTTACGAGGAACTTATGAACAACAATACTTTAACGAATCGGCACGATTTTCTTTTGTTATTTGAAGT